>CABXOR010000059.1 GCA_902513935.1 uncultured SAR324 cluster bacterium | reverse complement strand
AGCATTTAGAAAAAAAATTAAGTTTTAGAGATTTTAATTTTCTTTGTCCCTTTCAGATTTGGAAAGCAAATTGGCAAAACTTCCGCAAAAGTTTTTACAAAATATGGAGTGATTTTTCCAATGATGCTTTCATCTAAATCATCAAAATCTTTTTTATTTTCAGCAGGAAAAATTAATTGAGTTATACCTGCCCGCTTTGCTGCAATAGTTTTTTCTTTGACTCCGCCTATTGGCATGACTAAGCCAGTGAGCGTCAACTCTCCTGTCATCGCAAGATTAGGAATAACTGATTCCTGTGCAACCAGGGATTGAAGTGCGCAGGCCATTGTAATTCCTGCGGATGGTCCGTCTTTTGGTGTGGCACCGGCTGGTACATGTAGGTGAATAAAATTTTGTGCAAAGAAATTCTTTATTTTTTCATCATTAATGCCAAGGGAGCGGATGAAAGTATAAGCAATTTCCGTTGATTCTACCATCACGTCTCCTAGTTGTCCGGTTTGTTTAAATCCAGGATTTTTGGCTTCAACATTGGAGGCCTCAATGAACAAAGTAGCACCACCGACGCTGGTATAGGCCAACCCAGTTATTACTCCAATTTTAGGTGTTTTGTAGCGCGATTCTTCTGCAAATGCTTTTCGTCCTAACATATCCGGAAGATCGTCTTTGGAAATCTTAACTTGATCAATCTCTTCTTCTACAAATTTTCTTGCAGTTTGTCTCAGTAATTTTTTAAGATTATTTTCTAAACTCCGCACTCCAGCTTCACGAGCATAGCCATCAATGATTTTTCGCAATACTGGTTTGGGTAGTGAAAACTGGGTGTTTTTGAGTCCGTGTATTTTTAATTGTTTAGGTAACAGATGTTTTCGTGTAATTTCCAGTTTTTCTTCAAGGATGTAACCCGATAGCCGGATGACTTCCATCCTGTCAAGGAGTGCCGGTGGAATTGAGTCAGTTTGATTTGCAGTACAAATAAAAAGTACTTTTGAAAGATCAAAACGTACATCCAGATAGTGATCCAAAAAGTCTTTGTTTTGTTCAGGATCTAAAACTTCCAGCAAAGCAGAAGCAGGGTCTCCATGATAACTTGCACCAATTTTGTCTATTTCATCCAACATAATTACCGGATTGGCAGTTTTGCAAGTTTTGATTGCATTAATGAATTTGCCTGGAAGAGCACCTATGTATGTGCGACGATGACCTTTTATTTCTGCTTCATCACGCATTCCACCCAGAGAAAAACGAAAATATTTGCGTCCCAAGGCCCTGGCAATCGACTGTCCTACAGAAGTTTTCCCAGTACCAGGGGGCCCCACCAGCAAAACAATTGAGCCTGCCAAATCACCTTTGATGATTCCTACAGATATCAATTCCAAAATTCTATCTTTGACATCTTTAAGGCCATAGTGATCACGATTGAGAATTCGAGCTGCTCGTTGAATATTAAAAAAATCTTTACTGTAGATGCCCCATGGTAAAATTGTCAGCCAGTCCAGATATGTTCGTGTCACGTTATATTCTGGTGAAGCAGGTTCAATTAATCGTAATTTTTCAAGCTCCTCATCTATACGTTCTTCTGCCTCTTCAGAGAGTTTAAGCTTTTTTATACGTGCTTCATATTTATCTGTTTCACTTTCAGAACCTTCCTTGGTGATTCCCAGTTCTTTCTTAATTTCCTTGAGTTGTTCACGCAGGAAGAATTCTCGCTGCTGCTGAGACATTCGGTCCTCTACCCGCTGAGAAATTTTTACCTGTAGTTTTGCTACTTCCAGTTCGTGTCTTAGCAAGTACAATGCTTTTTCGATTCGTAATTTTATGCTTTTTGTTTCAAGAATTTCCTGTAATTCTTTACCGGATGCAGTAGTCATCGATGCAGCAAAATCAGCAAGTGTCGCCGGATCTTTGAGATTTATGCGTCCCATCAAAAGCCCGAGTTCTTCTTTAAACAAGGGGTTTAGCTGTACCAGTTCTTTGATGAGATTAATGATGGAAACTGAAAAGGCTTTTAGTTCATCTTCCGACTTTTCTTCACCAGTTTCCGATATATATTCCACTTTTGCCCTGATTATAGGATCTTCAGAAGTAATATCAATGATCTCAAAGCGCTCCATAACCTGCACAATAATGTGCATCGGGTCTTCACCATGTTTTGAGGCCTGCACAATCTTTCCTACGGCTCCTACCTTCGACAATTTTTCTGTAATACCAGGTTCATTAGTGTGAGAATCATCTTCAGGTTCATAGCTGTAAACCAAACCAACATAGCGGAGGGGGCCCTTTAATTCCTTCAGTAAAACTTCCCCCAATTTTTCTTCTGAAATTATTACAGGAAGCAGCATTTTAGGGAATAAAGGACGATCGTAAAGGGGTACTATTAGCAGTGAATCAGGAAAAACATCTTCGCTAACGACAAGTGCTTTGTCTTCAGGAAGTGCTTCTATAATGTTTTCCTGTACTTCAATTTCTTCCTCTTGACTATCATTCCCGTTTTCAAATTCAGAATCATGAGATTGAATCATAAATTATTTTTAATGTTATTAGTTTGTATTCAACGAATTTTATTTACTGAAGAATATTGATGCAGCCCTATAAAGTCCTTAAACATTATCATTTTGAGTGAAGCGAGGGAACTTGTATATGTGACCGCACTAATATCATTAAGACATCTCCCTACAGTCGAAATAAACCAGCACCGAAACAGTCTTTAGATTATTCCTTTCCCATTTCTGGATTATTGATTTAGGTGCTGGTTGGATTTCAAACTTTTTACGATACATTCAATATTAATCAATAAAAGCAGTTTTTGGTTTTGTTCAACAAACATTATCCAATATCAGTACTAGATGGTCTAGCCAGAAATTACTTAATTCGAATTTTTTGTGATTTAAAAATGAATAGAGAGAGGGATTATTTGAAAGACTTTTAGCCGCCAATGAATTTGGGGAGGTTGGAAAAAATACCTGCCATGTAGGTAGTAGCCTGCGTGAGTAGCCATGGGAACAGGATAGCCAATACAGCCATCATTGCGCCCATCTTTGGGATGATTGCTAAAGTTTGTTCCTGTATCTGCGTTACTGCCTGGAAGATAGAAACAAGTAAACCTACTACCAATGCTCCAATCAGCATGGGCGCAGCGAGAAGAGTTGCCATTCGCATGGCTTCAATCATAATGGAAACTACAAGGGCTTCTGTCATAAAAAATCACTTAGTTGTTTAAGAATTAAATTTCCACAAAACTTTTGACCATAGAACCAAGAATCAAGTGCCAGCCGTCTACAAGAACAAAAAGCATCAGTTTGAACGGTAAAGAAATCATAACTGGCGGCATCATCATCATACCCATTGCCATCAGAATTGAAGCAATAACCATGTCGATCACAAGAAATGGAACATATAGCAAAAAACCAATTTGAAATGCGGCTTTTAGTTCACTAATTACGAACGCAGGAATCATAACCCAAATTGGAATATCTTCGATGTTTTTTGGTCGTTCTATTTTAGCAATTCGAACAAAAAGAGCCAAATCTTTTTCACGTGTAAAATTTCCCATGAATCGTTTAATTGGTAAAGTGGCACGATCCATAAATTCTTCCTGGGAAATAGTTTCTTCCAGATACGGTGAAAGAGCAACTTCGTTGACTTCTTCCCAGACCGGCATCATCACAAACAAAGAAAGAAAGAGTGCAAGGCCGACCACGATTTGATTTGATGGAGCCTGTGGAGTTCCAATAGCTTGTCTTAAAAATGACAAAACAATCACAAATCTTGTGAATGAAGTTGTCATGATTAAAATAGCCGGTGCAATAGTTAGAATCGTCAGTAAAAAGACGATTTGCAATGTAGTTGCTACCTGTTGGGGTGAACTTGCAGTGTCAACGGAAATGTTGATGCCAGGAATTGGCGATTGTGCATAAAGCGGCATTCCAACACAAAAAACAGACAGCAACAGCAGGCTGCGAATTGGAAACTTTATACTTTTACATAAATAAAAAGATTTTCTGAAACCTGAGTCCGACGTTACAACTTGTTCCATGTTTTTAGTTAATTGAGTTTCGAATTGAAAATACAGCCTGGACTCTATTTGATGGGTTTTAGGAATTTTAAACGTTCTGAAAGTTTGCTTGCAAAGTGTTGCATCACAGGATCCCCATGAGGCATAACTTTAGTTTTTGTCGGAGTTTTTGAAAAATGAGTTTTGATTGATGATTTTAATTCGTTATTATGAATGTTTGACTCTTCCAGGCTATTGCGGTTTGGAGCATTGGATTTAAGGAAAATGTCTTTTTCCAGGCCTTCTAATTCAATTGAAGCATCAAGGTTATCTTTGCTATTCTTGTTATTTGGTACATTCGTTTTAGTTTGCTCAAAGGGTTGCTCCGGGGCAATTCCAAAAGATTCACCTGACTGATCAATATTAAATTCTTTGGCATTATCATCAGTCTGAATCGAATGGATAATTCCCGAATCTGTTTCGTCGTGTAATTCTGCGATCAAGTTGATGGATGTAGGTGTTACACCGCAGGCGAACTTTCGTTCATTCATTTCGAAAACTATAATTTTTTGCTTTGGCCCAACATGATGGCTTGAAACCTGACGAATGCGTACATTACTCTGCATTGAGGAGAATCGACTACTGAAAAAACGTTTATATATAAAAGCTATCAAATAAATGAGAAATAAAACGAATAACAGAGACAAAACCAGTGTCAGCATTGTTGAACCCCAATCTTGTTCTGGTGAAGGAAGAAGACCATCTACCAGAAATGGGGGTTGCTTATCTGTAGATTCTTTGGAAAAAGTAGAGGGGAAAGACTTGTCGGTTTTTACACGTTTTTCAATCTCTTTTGTCAGGACGTTTGTACTTGAAAGTGTAGGTGTGGCAGAAAAATTGTTGGGAAAACCAAGGATTATGTAGTTTCCGGAGTGGGTAATTTTTGGATGATCCAGTAGTGTCCGTGGAGACTGGAGTAAAATATCCAGATGGACAAAATCTGTATCAGGAAATTCAACAGCACGAACTGCCTTGATTAAGGTATTGTCTTTTACTGCAGTCAGCAGGGGGAGTGCAGGATCAGTGTGTGTAGAACTAAATCGCAGGCTCATTGAACCTGATTCAAAATTTATTAGTGGTTCTCCAGTAAATTTACCATCGAACTCTAGACGAACCTGTTCTGTACTTTCAATGGAAATAACTTCAATGTTTTTCAGAGTACGCACTTCTGATGCGGCAGCAACTAAAATCCAATTTGACAAAAGCGCCAGCGCAATTCCTGCTTTTAGCCAGGTTGGCTTTGCGAAACTCATGCTTTTTTTCCTCAGAGTGCTGCAAAGCGATTGTCCGGACTGATGATATCCGTGATCCGTACAGCAAATTTTTCGTTGACTACAATAACTTCCCCGCGTGCAACCAGTAAATCGTTGGCACGTATATCCAAAGGTTGTCCTACAAGGCTGTCCAATTCGATTATAGACTCTTCATCAAGTTCCAACAGGTCGCTGATAAGCATTTGAACACGTCCAACTTCTACAACAATGGAAAGCTGTACATCAAACAGAAAATTGATGTCAATATCACCCGACGATTGAGGAGTCTTCGACGTGCTACCTTCACCATTATCTTTTCTGGATTCATCTCCATTATCCCCTTCTTTTTGACCACCACTGTCTGCGGATTTTGCTTCAGAGAGGATCTGGTCTTTGTTAGCTTTTAGTTCACTTTCTACATCTGACCAGTCCAGGTCATCCAGGTTTTCAAAAGATTCTTCTTCTGCCATTGATCAATAGTAACAAATACTGGTTTTAATTGTTTATGTTTCAGGCTAAAAGTTTAAAGGAAATTCTACAACCAAAAACATCATTTGATAAAACTTATATCAGATTTCAGGCTTATTTTACTTTTTGCAATCATATTTATGCTATTGTCGGTAAAATTCCAAAAATAGTATTCTTCGTATTGGAACAGAATCCTCCCAAACAGCCTTATTTGGAAACAACGAATTCAAGCGAATTTGCAAATCATTTTTTATGACCGCCCGGCTTTTAGTGTCATCAAACTGTTCAACTGTAATTGAATTGAGATGAGTGATTATAAGATCTTTTGCTATTGGAAGTCTTGCCAGCAACCATTCTTTTGCGGCAGAATTTTCAAAAGCCAACTGGATGCTACTTTTAAGAAAATATTTGTCTCCAGGCATATTTACTACGAAAGTACCAAGATCTAAATATTGAGGATCTTCCAGTGGAGGAGGTCCTTCTCTAATTACTTTAATTCCCTCAACTTCCTCTTCTGCTACTGCATTCAAAGATGATACAAAGAATAAAACGGCTGACAGCAACAGAAACAGGAAAATTCCTTTCTTCGCAACTTTGTCAGCCGACCGGAATTCTATTCTATTGATGGAAATAACTTGTAAATTCTCTTTCATCGAAGTTCCTTGCCTGACATCAATTGGAGACACATCAGACATTCGACATTTTTTCAAAACCTGGATGAATCCAGACTTTCCAGTATCCGGATTAAGACTGTGATTAACGTGGATCACTGAATTACAAATTCCTCAAACAAAACTTTTCTTATTGGTTCAGGATCTTCCCATTCCGGCTTGCTGGGAAAAATCTGGCTTATGGAACTGATTAACCGTTGCCGCAGAGCCTCTCTGGCCTCTGATTGTTTGACATCTTCTGTTGACAATTCCTGCAGTTCGGCTAGTACAATGTCTTTAACCTCAACCAAACGTACTGTCAGATAAGCAGCTGCGCCAGGTTCACTGAGCATCAGCTGGATAGAGGCTTTTAAAAACCGACGGCCGTCTTTGAGATTCACCACAAAACTTTCAAGAGGAAGAAAAATAGGTTCTGCAAGAGGCTCTCCCACGTTTGTCACCGGCAGTTCTTCTTCCGGTAACGTTTCTTCTTCATCTCCAGACATCAGCAAAAAAACTACGATGCCAATGATAAGTAAAAGCACTACAGCAACGATTATAATGATCTTCTTCTTTTTCCCGCCACCACTGCTTTCACCGCCGCCACTGCTTTCACCACCTCCTCCGCCTTCTTCTTCATCTGCCATAGCAACTCCTTTTTAATCATATAAAATTAATAATTAGTGAAAGAAGACCAAACTATAAAATAATTTGATTTGAAATTTCTCTTTCAACCCATTGATTGAAATGTACCAACTGCTGAATCCAGAATCAAGTCCTGTCATTCTGTAAAATTAGCAGCATTTTATCCTGATGTAGCCCATGCTCGTGGTGAGCCCTGAAAATATAGTTCCGGGTATCTTTTGCGGGCGACACTTAACATTGCCAGAAATTTTGGTACATATTCGTGCGTCTCTTTACGCAACTCAAGCTCCCAGAAATTTCTAGTACCTTGAGATTTTATTTGTCTCGACATATAACCTGGTCCTCCGTTGTAACCAGCCAATGCCAATTCCCAGTTGTTGTCAAACATTTCACCCAATTTTTTCAAATAACGTGCTGCTGAATGTGTAGATTTTCGCCAATTAAGCCGGTCATCGGATAACCAGCTTACGCGTAGGCCATAATCTTTTGCGGTTAGTTTTGTGAATTGCCACATGCCTCGAGCACTTCCGGAATCAGCTCTTGTGTCAAAACACGATTCCAGTATTGGCAAATGTGCAAGTTCCGGAGGCAGTTTATATTTATAAAAAACCCGATGAATGTAGTGAAGATATCTACTGTTTGTTGCTCTATCCAAACAGGTTTTGACATGTTTATTATTGCTGTAAACTTGAACGTATTTTTTAATACGAGGATTGGATTGTTTCCAGATACGGGTATTACTGAATTGTCTGTTACCAGGGGGGCCTACAGTTTTTGTGCTGCAACCCACAAGAATTATAGCGAAAACGATCAGCAGCCAATGGTACTTATTTATTTTTGGTATTATGAAATTCTGGTTCAATAATAACTGTGAGTGGCCATTGTTTCGCAAGAGAATATATCGCCGACAGTAAGACATGACAATTTTTTAAGAGCCTGATTTTGCAAATAATTATTGTAATAAGCACCAAAAACGGCAGAGCCGCTACCTGAGACCAATGCACCAAATGCACCATTTTCGAGCAATAAAGTTTTAAGTTCAGACAAGACCGGATATTGTACGAATAAAGATGTTTCAAACTGATTCTGAAAGTAACTTTTCAAATCATCAATTGAGCATACATTTGGTAAGTTAGTTCGTTTTTTAGGCAGGCATTTTTTGTATGCTTCCTTAGTTGAAATTGAAAGAGGTGGTTTTATAATGATGAGAAAGAGTTTTGGAAATTCAAGCAGTGGTTTTATCTTTTCACCACGCCCCTTTATTTCGCAGGGCGATGGTTCAAGAAAAAAAGGGACATCTGAACCAAGTTCTGAGGCAATTGCAAGAATAGTTTCCGGAGACAGTAGCCCTTCAGTTTCTGAAGATCTTCGATATAAATGATTCAAAGCCTGTATAGTCCCAGCCGCATTTCCACTTCCGCCGCCCAGTCCCGCACCTGAAGGTATATGTTTTTCCAGGATTACATTTAGATTTACAGTTTCTCCGCTTTCCAGTTCAAAAATTCGTACGGCTCGGACTACCAAATTTTCTTCCGGAGGGTCAGAAAATTCTGCTCCAGTCACCTTTAAATTTAGTCCTTGTCCATCATTATGGGTGAAGGTTAATGTGTCAAATAAACT
>CABXOR010000058.1 GCA_902513935.1 uncultured SAR324 cluster bacterium | reverse complement strand
ATGGGAATTAAAGGTTTAGATCATGTCAACATCAACACTTCAAACATGAAGGATACGATGAGTTTTTATACAGACTTGTTGGATTTCACAGATGGATTCCGTCCGCCTTTTGATTTTCCTGGTGCTTGGCTTTACGCAGGGGGGAATCCAGTCATTCACCTGGTGTTCAGTGATAGTGATCCTAATGTAATTAGTAATCCAGTTGACCATATTGCATTTGAAGCTACAGGTTTTGAAGAAACCAAACAACGCTTGGAAAATGAAAACTGGAAGTTTCGTTGCTCTAATGTCCCTGATACACAGATTCGACAAATATTACTTGTTGATCCAAACGGAGTTAAACTGGAACTGAATTTCAAGTTCTAAAAAGAATTATCAGCTAAAATATTTTGTAAGGTTGCATAAGTGACTGCATGGGTATAACTTCTTATATGTAAGTCCTTTTCATGTGATTGACTCCTAAAAATTTATTCTTTCACGTCTATAGGAAGGGATTAATTAAGTCTTAAGATTGTCCGATGGCTTTACAAAAGTTGGTGAAGAGTCTTCTACAGTTATTGTTGAAATTAGGCATCATCTCAGTAGCTTTTTTATTTAGTTCCTCCAAAGAACCTTTTCCAAGAGACTGTTCCAGAGCGGAGTGATAGGCAGGCACTCCACTCCAGTTGTCTACAGTGTCCGGCTCAACTTCCACATGATATTGCATCGACCAAGCACAGTTCCCGACTCGCATAGCCTGAACCTGGCAAATGGCTGATGACGCAAGAACCAATGCATCTTCAGGAAGTGTTTCAACCTGGACTGAATGCCACTGCAGACAGAATTGACTCCGGCCCATCCCATCAAAGATTGGATCATTGAGACCTTTTTCAGTGAGTTCCACTTGAAAGATGCCAATTTCCGGAGGCTTCTGGGGAACACACCTCCCGCCAAGTGCATCGGCCAATAGCTGGTGCCCCAGACAAAGACCAAGATATGGACGTTTCAATTCTTTAACCCATAATCGAATCGCCTCTTTCTCCTGTATCAGCCAAGGATGTTCCTCCACATCCCAGACGTCCATAGGACCTCCCATAACCCAAAGTGCATCATAAGGATTCAGGTTAGGAATTGGTTGCCCCTGATCGAGCTCAACTACATCCCACTCTACACCAAGCTCAGCAAAGTAGTTGCGAAACATCCCGGGATGCTCACATTCTATGTGCTGAAAAACCAGTATGCGCATTATTGATTCCTATGGCTTGACACTATTATACAATGACAGAAGAGGGAATGCCCAATGTACTCTATCTTTAAAATTATACTTCCAGTTTTAAACATAGTTCTTCAAAGTTAGCAATCGTTAAGTCTGGCCTGTATTCTGATTCATCATAGGGTAGACCGTACCTATTTACATAAGCACCACGGAAACCACTGTGACGGGCTCCAAGTATGTCGAAGGAGTGAGAGGCAACCATCATGATCTGGTCTGGTTCCTTTTCTAGTCTCTTTGCAGCGAACCTGTAAACAGATGGATGGGGTTTAAATTGCCCCACCATTTCAGCGGAGATGATATCATGGAAGTCAAAGCCTATACGGTTCTTGGCCAGGTGTTTGAGATACCACTCTTCGCCGTTGGAGAGTATCACAAGGTCGTACTTAGTTCCGAAACGTTTAAGACCATCAATAGCATCCTGGAACGGTGTCAGATCCTGGTAAACCTTCATAAACTTATCAATCTGTTCATAAGTGAATTCAATTTTAAATGTCCGGAGACTGTAGAGAAGAGCCCTCTTCTTAACGGCCAAGTAACCACTGTGCCCTAACATGAGCAGGTTGTCCTGATATTGTTCTATCCGTTGTCTTTGACGCCACTGTGCCCAAACATCGGCACCTGTGATAGATTCTGGGGCATTACATGATCTCAGTAGTTCTTCTAGAGGAGGGACAAGACTCGCTGCTAAATTTAAGACTGTACCGAATATATCGAAAGTTAGAGTTCTTACTCTTTCCAACGGATTAGTAGGAGAGTTTTCACTCATAGATTAATAAATCCTATATGAATATTAATTGAAGAAGAAAATAATAATTTCTATATTACTAGTATTTTAAGGTTTCGCAAATGTCTGTAGTACATGTTCTTCTGGTTTCGGAGGCAGCATATATTCCCTAAGTCTTAGGACTTTACGTACTGTTGTTTGGTTAACAAGCTATGCATGGCCATGCACACTGCTGCCTGCACAGGATTGATGATTGGGATTCCGATTGCTGATTCGAGTTTAGCACGGTGGGAAGCCATCCCAGCGCAGCCGAGGATGATGGTGTCCGCCTGATCGGAAACCTTTAGTTGCTTCGCAGCCGCCAGCAGTTTCTCAAAGGTATCCTTACCGCTCACGCTTTCAACGACTGATAAGTCTGCCGCACGTTCTCCAGCAAGCCTTTCCATCACACCCATTTGCCTCAGGTAGCGTAGATGACGGCGGATGGAGCGTTCCTGGAGGGCAATCACGCCAAAGCGGTCTCCCAGGGACATAGCCGTCAGGATTCCGCATTCCTGAATGCCGAAAACTGGTTTTTCTGAAGCCTCCCGGCATACGTGCAGGCCAGGGTCGGAATAACAGGCGATGACGAAGGCATCAACATTCCGATTTTCAGAGACCATCTTTCTTAATGGAAGTGTCACTGCTTCGATATCAGCCTGGCTTTCAATGCTGAATGGTCCATCGAGGAGGCTCACGCACTCGATTCCCGGCCCTTCCGAGAAATGGAATCCACTCAGTTCCCGGGACATTCCTTCAGTCACCGATTCGTCGGAATTGGGGTTGATCACTAGAATGTGCTGCCGTTGATTATCCATAGTTTTTAGAGCAGTTTCGCGCCAAAATTACGTGAAGGACTGAGCGGCGAGGAGATCGGGGGTTCCCGGCCGGCTTCGGCAGGAGTCCTTGGAAGGAACTCACCTGAGCCGCGATCCACTTTCAGTGCTTCCTCTTCGACCGCCATCCGCCCGCGGCTGATGACGACCCTCGGCCAACCTTTTACTTCCATGCCTTCGTATGGCGTGTAGTCCATGTTGTCATGGAGCATTCCCTTTTTTATGGTACGGCTCCATTTCGGATCCCATATCGCAATGTCCGCATCACTTCCAATGACCAGTGACCCTTTCCGGGGATAGAGCCCGTAAATCTTTGCGGCATTAGTCGATGTCAGGGCCACGAACTCATTGATCGTGATCCTACCTTTCCCGACCCCTTCCGAGAAAAGGAGCGGCATCCTTGTTTCCAGCCCGGGTACACCGTTGGCAATCTTGTTGAAGCTAGCATTCCTGCCTGCATGAAATTTCCCGCTTTCATCGAATAGGTAGGGTGCGTGATCAGACGAGAAAACCTGAAAGGTACCGTTTTTGAGGCCTTTCCAGATGGCTTCCTGAGATGCCTTGTCGCGTGGTGGAGGGGAGCAACAGTATTTCGCGCCTTCCATTCCTTCCTGGTCAAGATCTTTGGCAGTCAAAAAAAGGTACTGAGGACAGGTTTCTCCGTAGATGCTCAACTCATTGTTTTGTGCCTGGAGAATAGAATGTGCTGCTTCAGCTTCCGAAACATGAACGATCAGCATTCGGGCATCGACTAGGCGCGCAAGGTCGATGGCTCGTCGTGAAGCTTCACTTTCCGCTACGGGAGAATGGCTCACTGCATGAAATTTTGGCGCATTGTAACCGCGCTGTAAAAGACGTTCCGAAATCCAATTGATAACTTCGTTGTTCTCTGCATGAACCATGGTCAGAGCTCCATGCCTACGGGCAATGGCTAAAATGTCCAGCATTTCACCGTCATTGATCTTCAGCATCTCATAGGTCATGTAGACCTTGAAGGAAGTGTAACCTTCCTTAATCAGGGAAGGTAGCTCCACTTCGAGGACATTTTGTGTGGGATCGGAGATGATAAGATGCAACCCGTAGTCAATCACGGCTTTGTTCTGTGCACGTTCACGTGCAGTATCGACAACCTCTCTGAGACTTTGCCCGCGGTGCTGAGCTGCAAAGGGCAGGAAGGTGGTGTTGCCTCCGAAGGCAGCCGATACACTGCCAGAGTAAAAATCGTCGGCAGTCATGATTCGGGTTGATGATTCCTGTTCAATGTGGCAGTGAGCGTCGATTCCTCCGGGAAGGACCAGCATTCCCTCAGCATCGATGACCCGTTCGGCTTGGCCCAGGTTCTGCCCGATGGCAGTGATTTTTCCTTCGCTGACACCGATTTCCGCCTCAAAGGACTCTACGGCGGTGTGAACCATCCCGTTCTTAATCAGAAGATCATACTTGTTCATTTTCGGGGTCCTTCTTTAGCGATTTTCATTCCAGTTCCTTCAATCGTAAATCGAGCCTCGCAGTCAGATGATCCAGTTCTTCATGGCCTCTTCGGCTCAATACCGGTCCCGGGGCCCGGTTCAGGGCACAGGTGACGGCTCCTCGCCTGCGGAGAACTTCCTTTCTGACCGCAAGGCCATATCCTGGCTGCTGCTCGTAGCGTACAAGGGGGAGATAGGCATCGTAAAGGTCTTCAGCATGCTTGATTTCACCATCGGCATGATGCGTAACGACTGCAGTGAGCATTTCGGGATAGGCGAATCCTGTCATTGCTCCGTCCGCTCCGCGCTGCAACTCCTGCGGAAGGTACAAGCCTCCATTTCCGGTTAAGACCGAAACACGTCTCAGTCCCTGTTTTTCTGCAGAATCGCGAACCTTTGTCAGTTTCTCAAGACCAGGGCAGTCCTCATGCTTCAGCATCACCAACTGAGGGAAGTCGCTGACCATTCTGTTGAAGCATTCCACGGAAAGGTTAACTCCCGTTGACTGGGGATAATCCTGGTAGCAGAGAGGTACGTTCGCACCGAGACCCTCGATCACCTGCGTATAGTAGTCGTAAAGCTTCTGATCCGTGTTCAATCCGATTACCGGAGCCACCATCACTCCTGCGCAGCCTGCGTCCATGCTGAACCGGGAAAGATTCACGAGGTTGGTGAGTCCCGGGTCCGAAACTCCAGCCATTACAGGAACCCGTTCATTGACCCGTTTCAGGACGTGTTTTACGAATACTCTTGATTCATTTGCTGAGAGTTTGTTGGCTTCCCCCATCATGCCGAGGATCGTAATACCTGTCACTCCCTTTTCGAGAAAAAACTCGACAAGTGAATCAACACTTTTGAAGTCGATGCTGCCATCTTCGGAAAAAGGGGTTATGGAAATGATATAAACCCCACGGGTCTGTTCGTGGATTAATCCTGAATTAGGCATTATTTATACTTCGAATGATGAAAGTTCGTGGAAACTCAAGATACTATTTTAGCGTGGAGTGTCAGGCTTTATTACCGAAATGTCAAGGGGGAGAGGAATATTTTCAGTGATTTGTTTACATGACTATTAGATAACATAACTAAACGACAAGGTCATAGTGAAAGCGAATGCTATTTCATTTTGGTCAGAGAACAAACTGTTAAACAGGCAGGGTTGTCAGTTTATGTCCATTTGCTTTAAGCCGTTGACAAAGAAAGTCTATATGTTCAGGTCCAATTTCACAACAGCCACCAATGATGGTCGCTCCTGCCTCGACCCATTGGCAAGCAAATTCAGTATAAACCTTGGGCGATAAATCTTTGCGTGCTGATAATTTATCAACTGTAGAACCTGGAGACAGAGGTGAGATAGAGGTAAAACCATTACCAAGACCACCAAAGGGGATGTCCAGTTCAGTCATTATTGACATAGCCTTTGTAATTGCTTCAGGTGATGAACAATTAAGCATAATCCCATTAGGATTTTCATTTGATAGCACGTCAATTGCCACTCTCAGATCTTCCCCTGATCGCAGTTTATTTGACAAATCATCCGCAATAGTCAAGGATACAAAAGCAGGCTTATTTGCTTCCTTTCCCGCAGTGAGGGCAGCCCGTGCCTCATCGATATTTGACATTGTTTCAATCAGGAAAAGGTCAACACCGTCTTTTTGCAAAGCCACTAGCTGACGATATTCATCCAATGAATTATTATAATCCTTGCTAACCTCTGCAACATAGCTTGCCACCAAGGGAGGAAGGATGCCAGCGACTTGAACTGAACTATCTTTTACAGATGCCTCTTTGAGGCTCTGTCTGGCAAGGTTAATCGCTGTTTTATGCGCTGTTTCTAACTGGTCACCAAATCCATGACGGGTCATTCTTGTTTGGGTGGCAGCATAAGTATTCAAACAAATTACACGTGCACCGCTCATAATAAAATCACGATGAACTTTTGTGACAATGTCAGGCTGATCAAACATTACCTTAACTGACCAGAGTGGGTGGGCATTAGTCATAGAACGTTTATGAATTTCCTGCCCGAGACCGCCATCAAGCATTGCAATATCTGTCATATTATTCCTAATGTTATTTTATATTTGTAATAGGAAACTAAGCTGAATTACTTTCAGAGCTCTTAATGTTCATAATACCGTCAGTGTTATGCAAACCGGCTAAGTGGTTATGGGCTTGTATTTCTCGAAGATGTAGATTCCCGAAAGAACAAGAAGCAAGGAAAACCCATGGAATAGCTCAAAGTTCTCTTCCAGAAGGACGACAGCAAAGAAGGAGGCAAAAACCGGAACAAGGTTAATGAACATTCCAGAACGCACAGGTCCGATCAACTTCACGCTGGCAATGAAGCAAATCTGTGAAATGAAGGAAGGAAAAAGCACGATCAGCCCGACAAGGACACAGTCCTGTAGCTCAGGCCAGACCGTTCGCCCCGAAACAAACTCATAAATCGTCAACGGCAAGGTTGAAATGAAAGCCGAAGCAACCACTGATGCAAAGAGCGCAATTGATGAGAGGTCATTCTTCCGCCGAAGCCCTAAGGTGTAGGATCCGTATAGCAACACGGCAACCAGCATAAGCAGGTCTCCCGTATTGAAGTTCAAGGTCATCAGCCGCTCAAACTCCCCGTGGATGCTCACAAAGACAACCCCAAGGATGGTAACGGCAACACCGCCGATTTGCAGGAGGCTGACAGGGGTTCTGAAAAAGAAATAGCTCCCTATTAACACGATGGCGGGCATTGCGCCCTGAATGATTCCGATGTTGATTGCCGTTGTGGTATAGGCGCTGTAATAAATCAGCGTGCCGAAACCACCCAATCCAGCGGTACCCAACAGATATGTGTAGCCAAAGTTGCGGCGAATAGCCGGCAGGTCTGCGATGATGGCTCTGCCCGCAAACAGAGCCAGGAGGATGAAGGTGCCCAACCAGCGGACTGAAACTAGTAGCATTGGTGAAATATCCCCAACAGCCATTCGTGCGAACACAGCATTTAGGCCCCAGCACGACGTCGTTATGATCAGCAGGTAGTACGCCTGCATTGTTGTTGAAATTCCATATTTTTCAAGTCTAATCAAGAAGATCCCCCTACATTAATACTATATTCTTTTCCTTACCTGAAGCGACACCAAACATCTTCAAATGGCCGTTGATATTTTGTCCATGACCCGAAATCAGTCTCCTTTTATAGACATCGTAACTCGCCGCGTGTCGCTGGCAGATACCACAAAAGGGATGAAGATAGCTGAATCCGGAGAGGCGATCCGGGTAGCTGTATTGCCTTAATCTTGGCAAAAAAACTTTTTTTTAGATAAAAAATAGCTAAAGACAGAAAACCTTTTCATTATGCATCTTGTTGGATTAAGTCTTTAGAGAACAAAATTCAACCTTGTTTAAAACACGAATTGTTTTTGACATGATGGGATTTTGGCGGAAACATTAGGAGTAATTTTTGTGGGGGATATTAATATTAATTGCAGTATCTTATGATGTTTACTGGCATTTATGGAAAAGCAGCATAAGATACTCTCGGGGTTAAAAATGATCAACCTGCCAAGTCAGGGCCTTATATACTTCTCCTACTTCTAGAGCACCAACTAATAACTGAACTCCATTCTCACCAACAAGACTCACAAGTTGAGCATTGAGTTCCTCCAATCTGTTTGGTCAATGAGAAATACCAGCTAAATATACTGTAGTTATGAAAAATATTTTAAAGAGCAAATACCTTTACTAATGGATATAAGCCTGTATGGAATTATTTATTAATACCAATATTCATTAGTGGAATTGGAGAAGGACTGTCTCCATTCATGAAATAGATTTTGGAAGCAGGATCTTTGGAGATTGCCTTAAGGGCTTCCAAAGCCTGTAATTTGACATAATTGGGGTTGCTCCCGATTGCTTTATTTATTTGCTCTATCTCATATGCCTGGGCGTCTGCTAGAACCTTCATTTTGTTTGCCTGTTCCGTTGCAGCTTCACTCTCTGCTTTTGCAAGAGCAACCTTTTGCTGCTGTTCCGTTTCGAATCGTTCCAATTCTGCCTTTTGCTTTTCGACTTCCTGTTCTCGCTCTTTTTTTGACTCAATGGCCTTGATGATAAAAGGAGGCAGAGAGATGTCACGGATTAGCACAGCGCCGACATTGACTCCTTTAGGTATAAGGTAATCGCGAAGGCCATCCAATAAGGACGTCTGCATGTTCTGCTGGGTCTCCTCCAAAAAAAAATCTTCTGCTCTTTTGATGGCCTTTCCCTGTTCACGCAAGAGAGATCTTAGTTTGGGAACAATATGAACCATTAAAACATCTGCTGCTTGACCAGTTTCCTGAAGAATCATGGGGACACCGGTTTTTTCCAGTCGAAACTGGACACTCACTTGAATCTTGGTTTGAAGTTGGTCCTGGCTGGGGACATTGGCTTCCTCCAAGTGTGACTTTTGACGAACGTCATATAAATACCATTCATAAAATGGGTTCACTGG
>CABXOR010000057.1 GCA_902513935.1 uncultured SAR324 cluster bacterium | reverse complement strand
TTGAAAGTGAAATGGACTGCCTATACATCTCCGGGAGTGGAAGATGAGAAAATGTTTTCGATCTACAAAGAAGCGGGTTGTGATGCACTGGATTTTGGCTCGGATGCAATGAGTAATGTGAGCTTGGCCACAATGTCAAAATGGTTTACTGTTACTAAAATCAAAGAAGCTTCTCACTGGTGCAGAGAGTATGAGATCAACTTCAGTCATTCATTAATTTTTGGTTCTCCGGGAGAGACCAAAGACAGCTTAGAGGAAACGATCACAAACGTTCATGAGTGCAACCCAACAGTAGTAATTGCGATGATTGGCGTCCGGCTTTACCCTAACACTCCGTTGTCGAACCGCTTGATTAAAAAAGGCTGGATTACTCGAAAAGAAATAGGACTGAAACCAGTTTTTTATGTGGAAGAATCCATTCGGGAATTTATTTTTGATCGTCTGTTGGAAGAACGCCAAAACTACAGCAACTGGATTATGCCAGGCTTTGGCAAAAAAATGAAACATCCGATGCTGTTTGAACGCTTACGTAACAAGGGCGCAAAAGGGCCGATGTGGAAGATGTTGGCCTGAAAGGCAACAGTAAAGAAAAAAAACCGATTTGTGATGATCAAAAGACTTGTTTTTGGAGATCTTGCGTTCGTAATCCTTTTGGTAATGGCTGCTTGCACCCAAGATGTGGTTCCTCCTGTCAAACAGGTAAATATTGCTCGTAATCTGAAATTTTCTTTGCTGCCGCCTGAAAGTTTTGGGCAATCGCTTTCGGTGTTGCAAAGTCTTGAGTTGCAATACAAAGGGAAAACTCAGCAATTGTTGGCCCAATTAGAAATCACCCCAAAAAAAATCACATTTGTAGGTCTATCACCAATGGGTAATCGTCTGTTTACAGTATTATGGACAGGACAAAATTTTTCAGATGAACATTTGTTGAAGAATATCAAAGATGAGTGGCAACTCCCATTTGAACCAAAACGTATATTGGCAGATGTACAGTTAGCGTTGTGGCCAAACATACCAACACAGAACGATATCAAAATCAGAGAAACTGCACTTCCCAAAATGAGTCGTGAAATTTTAAGGTCGGATTTGAAAGAGTCCCCAATCATGCGCATCACTTATGAAACTCGTCCATTTTGGCAAGGACTGATCGTCATTGAACATTTGGAACGTAATTATCAATTGAGCATTGAAACTTTACAGAAAAATCGGCTTCCATGAAAAATCTTTGGGGGAATACTCAGAAAAATTCTTTCTGCCAACTTTCAGCAATGGGGATTGTCTCGGCTTTGGGAAATAAACACAAAGAAATATTGAAGAACCTCCTTTCCGGGCCTCCCGGAAAATTAACGGAAGGGCCGAACCTGCTCAATGAACGAAAATTTGGTGTCCGGAATGTTAAAACGACTCTAGCGGAAATACCGGAAAAACTAAGTCGATACCGCTGCCGGAATAATGCTTTGGCATTGACCGCATTTCAGCAAATCGAAGAACGTGTTGAATCCGTTCGGGAAAGCACTGAATCGTTCAGGATGGGTGTTGTGATGGGAACCAGCACTTCCGGAATGTTGTCCACCGAGCAAGCGCTGCGTTTCCGTAGTGACAAAGGCCAGTTTCCTGAACAGTTTGACTATGCTCAACATGAAATGAACGGCCTTGCCGATTTCATCGCAGAGTACTCCGGAATTACTGGTCCGGCTTACACGATTTCGACAGCCTGTTCTTCCAGTGCAAAAGTGTTTGCTTCGGGGCGTGCGCTTTTGGAAATGGGACTTTGTGATGCGGTTGTGATTGGAGGTTCAGATTCGTTGTGCGAGTTTATTTTGAACGGTTTTTCTTCACTCGAAGTACTTTCCCCTGAAATAAGTAATCCGCTGAGTCAAAATCGCCAAGGGATAAATTTGGGAGAAGGTGCTTGTGTGTTTTTGATGAAACGTATGCCCGGTGGAATTCAGTTGCGGGGGGTGGGTGAATCCAGTGACGCACACCACATGTCGTCCCCCGATCCTCAAGGAAGAGGGGCACAGTCTGCGATGCAAAACGCACTTAATGATGCTAAAATGACTCCGGACGAAATACAATATATCAACTTGCATGGAACTGCAACGCGTTTGAATGACGAAATGGAATCTCGTGCGGTTCAAAATGTTTTTCCGTCTTATCCTTTTTGCTCTTCCACAAAACCATTTTTTGGTCATTGTTTGGGTGCCGCCGGAAGCTTAGAAGCCGGAGTCTGTTGGCTGACGCTGACTTCGGGAATAAATTCAGAAAATACAATTATGTTGCCGCCGCATTCATGGGATGAACAAGCAGATACCGCTTTACCTGAACTGAAGATGGTATGTCCGGGGCAAAGCATTCCAGCACAAGGAGAAGTCAATATGATGAGTTCGTCTTTTGGGTTTGGAGGAAACAATATTTCTTTGATTTTGAGCTACGATTTTGATTAAACCTCATGTTTTCCACTAAATCAAATTATCCGCCGATTTCCGGATTGGTTCCTCATACTCGTACTATGGCTTTGCTGGAACGGGTTATTTATCGAGATGCTAACCGAATCGATTGTCTGATGAAGATTTCTACACAAGATCCCTTTATCAATGAGTATGGAAATGTTCCTGCATATGTTGGAATTGAATATATGTCGCAAGGCGTGGCCGCACACTCCAGTTTGAACAAAACTGACAAAACAGAACGAGGAAAAATAGGAGTTCTCCTGGGTTCCATAAAAGTAGAACTGTTTGTTCAAGAATTTTTTCAGAAACAAGAATTGTTGATTTCTGCAAATTTTTTGATGGAACGAGACGGATTCGGAGTTTTTGATTGTGATATTCGTAATGCGGACGATGGTGAATTACTTGTCAGAGGACGTTTGAAATTTTACGAAACAAAACCATAGACGACTTGGATACTCTATGAAAAAGAGAGTTTTGGTAACAGGAAGCAGTCGGGGAATTGGCCGGGCAGTGGTGTTGGAATTATCCTCTGCAGGTTTCGAAGTGGTGTTGAACTATAAATCGAATCATACCAAAGCCAAAGAAGTGCTTGAGGAAATTCAAAGCAAAGGGGGTTGTGCGAGTCTTTTACCTTTTGATGTTTCAAATCGAGCCGCTGCTAGGAAGTCGATTGAGGAAAATGCTCAGGAATTCGGAACTTTTTATGGGGCAGTTTGTAATGCAGGAATTACAGCAGATGCTGCCTTCCCTGCGCTTTCCGGAGAAGATTGGGATGTGGTCATCCAAACGAATTTGGATGGATTTTACAATGTGCTCCGTCCTCTGGTGATGCCAATGATTTTAGCAAAAAACGGAGGACGAATCGTCACGCTTTCGTCAATCAGTGCTTTGGCTGGAAATCCAGGACAGGTAAATTATGGTGCGGCAAAAGCCGGAATTATTGGTGCTACCCGTGCCTTGGCGCAGGAATTAGCGAAACGTAAAATCACTGCAAATTGTGTTGCTCCGGGACTGATTGAAACCGATATGCTCGCAAAAATTCCTTTGGATGAAGCAAAAATACGGATTCCAATGCGACGCTTGGGTAAGCCAGAAGAGGTTGCCGGTTTGGTGTGTTTTTTGTTTTCTGAAAAAGCTGCGTATATTACCGGTCAAGTGATTTCGGTCAATGGAGGCATGTTATGACTCGGCAAGTTGTTGTGACGGGAATGGCTGGGTTGTCACCAATTGGACTGGATTGGCCTATGGTCTTTGAAAGCCTGAAAGCGCACCGTTCGGCAGTACAAATCATGCCTGACTGGAAAGGAATTGACGGATTGCGAACTCACTTGGCCGCACCGATTGAAGACTTTGAGGTACCAAAACACTACTCGAGAAAATCGATCCGTGCAATGGGGCGTGTTTCATTGTTAGCCACGCGAGCGAGCGAGTTAGCTTTGGAAGATGCTGGTCTGTTGGGAACGTCTAATGTGACAGACGGACGGATGGGCGTGGCTTATGGTTCCGGAACTGGCAGTCCTACTGCGCATCAAGTTTTTTTTGAGAACTTGCACGTTCATAAACGCTTGAAAGGAATTTCTTCGACCACATATATTAAGATGATGAGCCATACGTGTGTAGCTAATTTGGGTAATTTTTTTAAAGTCAAAGGCCGGATAATTCCGACTTGTAGTGCATGTACTTCCGGAAGCCAAGGCATCGGATATGCTTATGAAAGCATTAAATATGGACAACAGGATTTTATGATTGCTGGAGGTGCAGAAGAACTTTCTGTTTCAGAAGCGGTGATGTTTGATGTGCTATATGCCACTTCGACCAAAAACAAAAATCCCAAACAAACGCCTGCTCCTTTTGACAAAAATCGGGATGGTGTAGTTATTGGAGAAGGGGCCGCTACTTTGATTTTAGAAAATTTAAAATCGGCTCAAGAAAGAGGCGCAGCAATTTACGCTGAACTTGTAGGTTATGGTGCAAACTCAGATGGTGAACATCTGACTGCACCGGCTGTATCAGGAATGAAAAAAGCGATGCTGCTCGCACTGGAAGACGCAAATTTAACTCCGGAAGCCATCGGTTATGTCAATGCTCACGGCACAGCCACCGAAGTGGGTGACATAGCTGAGTCAGAAGCCACATGGCTTGTCTTTGGAGAACACATTCCGATTAGTTCGCTAAAAGGACATATCGGACACACGATGGGCGGTTGTGGCGCGTTGGAAACATGGATTACGTTGCATATGGCTCGTGAAAACTGGTTTGCTCCAACGCTCAATCTGAATGAGGTGGACCCACTTTGTTCCTCGATTGATTATATAAAAGACGAAGGCAGACAGCTTGATGTTGAATACATGATGTGCAACAATTTCGCTTTTGGTGGAGTCAATACCTCGCTAATTTTTAAAAAATTAGTTTAAATCGAGTTAGACAATGTTTAAATTATTGTTTACTTCTTTATTGTTTTTGACACCAGTTTCTTTTTTTGCGGGGCTTCAAACAGTCTGCACCGGTGGGAAGTTTCCCTTTAAATATTTTTTGGTATTGTAGATATGAACGGAAATTTGTGGGAATGGGGCCATGATTATTTAGGGAAGGAATATTATGCCAGTGGCGCAAAAAACGATCCTAGGGGTCCAGAAAAAGGGTAATATAGAATTTTTCGGGGTGGTAGTTGGAATGATTCAAATGTGAATTATTTATAAACCTCAATTAGTTATCTTAAAAAGCCAAAATACAAAAATAATACTTGGATTTAGGTTAGATATTCAAAATTTAAATCAAATAGGCATTTGTGTCTGATTTTGTAAGAACAAAGAAATTGAAGCGAATGTCAATGATTGTTACCTTGAAACAATGGGCTGCATGGGCGCCAACAGTCGAAACCGAATCTGAATGGATGAAATGGACCTCTGCGCCAACAATGCTTCCCAAAAACGGAAGTCCAAAACTTCCATTTTTGCCAACAATTCGTCGTCGTCGATTGAGTGATCTGGGGCGGATGGTGATGCAGGTCATTTTTAACTTTAAAGATACAACTGATTTGTCTTCTGTGAACTCTGTTTTAGCGTCACATCATGGAGAACTCAAAACAGCATTAGAACTCTCTGAGCTGTTGATCAATGGGGATTTGTTTTCGCCTCAAAAATTCAGTCATTCTGTCCACAACACTGCATCTGGATTATTTTCTATTGAAGTTAGAAATCGTCAACCATCGACAGCATTATCTGGCGGAGAAGCATCGTTTTGTTATGGATATCTTGAAGCGTTGACCATGCAACACCGTTATCCGGAACAAAACACCTTGTTGGTAGTTGCTGATGAATCTGTTCCGGCTTGCTTTGCACAATATGGTCGGTCTCCTGAATTTCCTTATGCGGCTGCGTTTTTGTTTGACAGTGATTTAGGCCGGGAAGGGTATCGGCTGAAACTGACTTTTACGTCAAATACAAAAGAAGTGCAACCCATGAAGTTTCCACAGGCGTTGATGTTTATACGCTGGTTATTATCTGAAGATAAAATGGTATCTTTTTTACATAAACGACTATATTGGACATGGGAAAAGCTATCCGTATAATCCAGTATTTACGGATCGCTGCAGGTACAGGATTGGCTTTTGTACTCTTTGGCCTTGGAGGTTTGTTCTTGAATTTGCTAACACTGCTAATAGGTGTAATTCCTAACTCGTTTCATGAAAAGAGGGAACAAAATATACAGAAAATTGTACATTATTCTTTTCGCGCCTTTTATTGGTATCTTAAAGTTTTTCGTTTGATTAATGCAAAATGCAAAGGACTGGAACGCTTGCCCTCTACTGCTTATATTTTTGTTGCAAATCATCCCACTTTGTTAGATATTGTACTGATTCTCGCAATTCTACCACGTGCAATATGTGTGGTGAAACCGAAAATAATGGGCTCAATTTATATGGGTGTAGTTGCCAGATCTGCGGGTTATATTTCCAACGAGGATGGTGAGAAACTGATTGATGCTTGTGTAAAAAAACTGAATCAAGGAACACCCATTATAATCTTTCCAGAAGGCACACGTTCGTTACCTCAAACTTTAAGGCTTTTCAAACGTTCTGCAGCTTGGATTGCACTGAAAAGCGACTTCCCAATTGTGCCGGCAGTCTTGAGTATTACTGCGCCAATTCTGATGAAAGACTGGAAATGGTATCATGTTCCACCGCATTCAATGGAAATGCTCGTAGATATTCATGAACCTATAATTCCTGAAAAAGTTCTTAACAATCCAAAGTATGACACTGTATCAGCACGTAAACTAACATCACATTTGCAACAGTTTTTTGAAAGGAAGGTGATTTTTAATGACATCGGCAGTAATGGAAAATGAAATTAAGCTACTTATTATTGAGTCTCTTTTTCTGGAAGATATTAAACCTGAAGACATTAAAAACGACGAGGCTCTCTTTGGAGATGGACTTGGTCTTGACTCCATTGACGCCCTAGAGTTGGGAATTGCGTTACAGCGAAAATACGGTATAATAATAAAAGAAGGAGATGAGAAAAATCGTCAACATTTTGCCTCTGTCAACTCGCTCATTGAATTTGTTAAAAATGAAATGTTAAATAAGGGAATTAATGGATAAAGAGGAAATATTTTATAAAGTTGAAGATGTGGTTGTAGATCTTTTAGCAATCGATAGAGCCTTAATTAAACCCGAAACCAAGCTGTATG
The DNA here is from genome assembly GCA_902513935.1 of uncultured SAR324 cluster bacterium. The sequence goes on along the minus strand of CABXOR010000057.1, from coordinate 1,854 downwards.
AAGATTTAGATTTTGATAGTATTGATGCGATTGAACTTATCCTGCAGTTGGAAGAAAAATATGACGAAAAAATTTCTGCAGATAAATTAAAATCTGCTCGAACGATACAGGATGTTGTTGATTGTTTGTATGAATTGCTCCGGGCAAGAGAAGAGGAAGTAATAGCCAAATAAACATTCTACGTGAACTATAATAATAACATGAAGTATTCCTTCACTTCAATTGGAAAAGTTCTCAAAATTGTGATTTATCCAGCCTTGATTTATTCCATTTTTACTGTGTTGTCAACAACAGATTTGTTAGTTGCGAATTTACTTTTGTTGGTGCCGACATTGGTGAACAGTGTGTTGCTGTTTTCTTTTGGGAGAACTTTAGTGTATCCTCCGACGGTGATTGAAAAAATTGCTGGAACGAAGACAAAAGATTTGAGTGAGAATGAGCTATTGTATTGCAAAAATGTCACTGTGGTTTGGTGTTTATTTTTTACGTTGAATGGAAGTATGGCATTGTTCTTGGCATTTTTTTCCAGCCTAGAAGTTTGGACGTTGTACAACGGTGTTGTAGCATATGGACTGATGGGGTTGCTGTTTTTAGTGGAATTTATTTATCGTCATTGGCGTTTCCGTCGATTTGTTGGTACACCACTAGACCTGCTTCTGCGTAGAATATTCCCTCCCCCTGCTTCTAATGCAAACTAAGTGCATTCCGCTTTCATGCTTGTTGTCTGTTGGTCGTGTTGCTTACACACCTGTTGCTGTGTCAAACGACCGTGTGTTTTTGTGGAAGGATTTTGTCGAAGATGTAACGGTGTTGTCCACAATCATTAGAAAGATTGGTGTTGGACGTTGGCTACTCTATTCTGAAGATACTTATCGATTTACTGTTGGTTTGTTTGCCCTTTGGCATGCCGATTCTGTGGCGGTCTTGCCACCTAATTTTAGACAACAGACACTAGATGAAATGAATAACGACCTTGCGGGAGTGGTCACTGATAGCAAAATAAATCTTAAAAACGTTCCCAGCATTTCTCCCATTGTTTCTCCATTGAATTCAACATTCCCTGTGTGGGAAGCCTTGAAGAAGGACGTGATTCAGTTAGAAATATACACTTCGGGTTCGACCGGAACCAGAAAAGCGATTAAAAAAACACTAGCTAATTTAGAATCTGAAGTCGAAGAACAAGAGGCCGTGTGGGGTGAAAAACTTGGGAATTCAACAATATTTTCTACAGTTTCTCACCAACACATTTATGGTTTATTGTTCAAAGTCTTGTGGCCTTTACACGCTGGCAGGGTTTTTTGGAATGAAATACTTTTTTCACCGAATGATATGGTCGAAAAACTAAAAACTGTAGACATTGCGTGCCTCGTCTCCGGCCCGGCCCATTTAAAACGAATGCCGGAATTGATTGATTTGTCCGAATTGGGTAGGAATTGTCGCGTTATTTTTTCATCGGGTGGGCCGTTGAATGTGGGAACCTCTTTGAACTTTACACAATCGGCACAACTCACTCCTTACGAAATATTAGGTTCCACCGAAACTGGCGGAATCGCTTGGCGCCAGCAAAGTCCGGAGACGGTGGTAGAAGATACGTGGAAGCCTTTCCGAAAAGTGGAAGTGGAAGTGGAGCTACCGGATCTTTTTCTCAAGGTTCGCTCACCCTTTTTTAATGAGGTCGAAAATGAAGGTTGGCTCCTCACTGGAGATGTGGCAGAGATGGCTCCTGATAAGTCTTTTGTACTCAAAGGACGGGGCGATCGAATAGTTAAAATTGAAGAAAAACGTCTTTCATTACCAGATATGGAAAAACGGTTGGAGTCTCATCAATGGGTGGATACGGCTAAAATATTTTTA
>CABXOR010000056.1 GCA_902513935.1 uncultured SAR324 cluster bacterium | reverse complement strand
AAAAAATACGGAAATTGTTTGGATCTTGAAGTTGATATTATTCGTGCAGTCATTAGCTGGTCAGTAAAACAGATGGAAATAAATCGAAAGTTAACTCATGACTTAGAAACCAGTAACACACAGCGTAACCGTATTATTGAAAGTATATAATGGGTTGAATATACAAACGTTGAGCTGAAAAAAACTTGCTATTCTTAACTTAATCTACTAATATTCAAGTATAAATTATCCTCTTTTAATAATTATACAAGTCATCTATCCTCTTTCTTTTCAGAGTCTTATGCCAGCCTGTTTGCGGATATGTTTTTTCCGTTTGTTTTCGATTGTTCCTGCACTAGTTTTATTTGTTTTGTTAACAGATCCAGGTACAGCAACAGCTCAAACTCATTTTGTACCCCTTGAGCGAGGTGATGTTTCTGAGCGTAAAGAACACCTGATATTTTCCCCTGGAGTTGAATTATCTGGAGATTACAGACTGAGAATTTCAAAGATTAATTCAACATCTCTTCCTGTATCACGAACAGAAACCAACTCAGCGGAAGAGTTTTCTTTTGATCAGGATTTACGTTTACGCCTGCGCTCAACTGTGCATCGTATAATTTCAATAAACCTGGAACTTGCAACTAATCAGGAAGCTATATACCAGTCTGACATCAGGACTTCACGAAGTTCACGTACAACTGGAGCAGAGTCCCAAACTGCAAATCTATATGCACGGCAATCATATCTGGAACTCAACAGAAATCCGAATGAAGTAACAAAAATCGGTAAACATGCGATTAACATAGGAGACCGTAACGGCAAGGTGTTTTCCGGAATCCTCAGTGGTTATTCGCAACGCTGCAAGGCTGGAACCTGGTGTTATGAAATTGGAGGAATGAAGCTTTCTTCTGCAGATGGAGACTGGCTGTACTTCTTTTCACTCGACTATCCTTTTTGGCACGAGGTAGATTCAGAGGGCGAAGTTATCGATTCTTTTCGAATTGAAATGTTCCGTATCAAATACACAGAACATGATGTCCCACTGGGAATGAATAATATACCTGCAAAACGTCTCTCCAGCAGTACTCTTTCCAGTTTGGCAAGTGGAGGGTTTACCTCAGGAAGTGATTGTAATACGAGCCTGTCGGCTTATACTCTCAACTCAAGCTGTAAGCCAATTTATTACAATGCACATGAACAGGAATATTTTGGACTGCGTATGCAGTGGGAAACACCTGTTTGGGGTGTTTATGCCGACATTATTTCAAATCAGGGCAATCGGAATTATTTCCAGTATGATGACAGGCATAACATGGATAAAAGAAAAATATCAGGCGGAGCAGCTGAACTGGAAATCAGTTGGAAAAAACCGGGTGAAGAATATATGCTTGTCGGAATGATGGCCCAGGGTGATGAACAACTTGATGACAGCAGCAGAAAAGGTACAAATTACCTTCGCGGCCTGGAAGGTTTTTACGAAATTTCACCAGGAACGTACAGCGGAACCCAATTTTATTTCAACGGAGGTAGCCCCGACCTGAACAGTGGTACCGGCTTGGGGCACTCAATTAATAATACTCAAATGGGTGGTTTTCGTTATCGCTATGACATTCCGGAAACAACTACTGTTTATCGATTTGGTCTTTACGAACTAAAGCGCATCAAGCCTGTGCTTGACTCGAACGGGACTAAATCCAGTATGATCGGCATTGAGTGGGACAATACATTTACACTGAAAATGGCTGGTCACGCAAACGTAGATTTGGATCTAAATGCATTTCAGCCGGCTAGAGCATTCAGTTATGATGACCAAACAGTCCCTACCGGAAGGAAAGATATGATTTTTCACTTTGCAGGACGTTTGACTTACTCTTTCTGAACTGTCGCTTTTAACAAACTATAAGGGGACCTATGAAACAAAAAAGAGTCGCGAAAATTGAGCGCAAAACCAAAGAAACAAAAATTAAACTTGAACTGAATCTTGACGGTTCCGGAAAATCTGAAATTAATACTGGAATTGGTTTTCTGGACCACATGCTGAATTTATGGGCTTTTCACGGTTTGTTTGATTTGAAATTATCATGCAGTGGTGATTTGGAAATTGATGCGCATCACTCTACAGAAGATATCGGGCTTGCTCTAGGTAGTGCGTTGGCAGAAGCCGTTGGTGAAAAGAAAGGGATTTCCCGCTACGGTCATTCGTATGTGCCCATGGACGAAGCGTTAATCCGGGCTGTTTTGGATTTGTCCGGACGTCCGGAATTTGTCTTTTCAGGTGAATTTTCGCACCCTAGCATTGGTCAATTGGATACGCAGATGATCAACCACTTTTTCAAATCACTTGCTATCTCGTCAAAAATGACTCTGCACCTGTCGATATTATACGGAATCAACGACCATCACAAATGCGAAGGCATGTTCAAGTCAATGGCGCGTGCCCTGCGTAAGGCTGTTGAGTCAGATCCACGACGTACAGAAGTGGTTTCTACAAAAGGAAGTCTCTGACAGGCATGAACGTAATCATCGATTACAAAGTTGGAAATCTATACAATCTGAAAAACGCACTGGATTTTTCCGGTGTGGAAAATCAGCTCGTTTCTAATGCAGATGAGGTAAGGAAAGCAGACAGGATTCTGCTTCCGGGAGTGGGAGCATTTGGTCCGGCTATGGAACATTTTCGAAACTCAGGAATGCTGGAAGCTTTGCAGGAAAAAGTTCAGGCAGGAACTCCTTTGCTGGGAATTTGCGTAGGAGCACAATTGATGATGGACGAAAGCGAAGAAGATGGTACTCGTGTGGGTTTGGGCTGGATTCCAGGTAAAGTTAAGCGTTTTCAGCATGAACTGAAAATTCCCCAGATTGGATGGAATCAGGTATCTCAGCAGCAAAAAGATCCGCTTTTTAAAAATGTTGCCGATGAGATGCATTTTTATTTTGTGCATTCTTATCATTTGAATTTGGAAATCAGTGAGCACGTTTTGGGTCTCTCAAATTACGGTTATGACTTTGCCGCAGTTGTTCGCAAAGACAACTTGTGGGGAGTTCAGTTTCATCCGGAAAAGAGTCAAAATGCGGGACTGCAACTGTTGAAAAACTTCTGTACACTCACTTAGTGGCTTGTTTTACACACTAATTATCAGTGTTAATTAACTGCAGGATTTAGTATGAATAATTTTCACAAACAATATTAAACCTTGATTAAAAAGGAAAAATGGCTTTAGAACAAACATTTTCAATCATAAAACCAGATGGTGTTCGCCGTAACCTTGTGGGAAAAATACTCAGCCGCTTTGAAGAAAAAGGCCTTCGTATTGTTGCAACCAAAATGATTCATATGTCAAAACTTGAAGCAGAAGGATTTTATGCAGTTCATCGGGAACGGCCATTCTTTGTGGAACTGACGGAATTTATGAGTTCCGGTCCAGTTGTAGTTTCAATACTGGAAGGTGAAAATGCGGTTAAATATCACCGTGAGATCATGGGGGCAACTAATCCAACTGATGCGGATGAGGGAACAATAAGACGTGATTTTGCGGAAAGTCTTGGTGAAAATACTGTACATGGTTCAGACAGTCTTGAAAATGCGGTAATTGAGAGTTCATATTTTTTCTCACAGACTGAATGTGTAAATTCAGTTTCCTGACAATCATTTCAGGAACTCGACAATCATGTGATATATCGTGACATTCCGAACGTTTGTAAGGGGTCTTTTATGATATCAACGAATTATCAGATTTCTAACTTCAGTCGATATGACCCGCTAATATTAGTTTTATATGAAGATTAATATCTTTCTAGTTCTGATACTATTGCAGGCAAAAACGATATGGCCGGTTTACGTTCCGCCCTTAGAAAAATTATAACTACGTCTTTAAGGCCACAAATTATTCCATATTTCTTCGCGTCTCCCTTTTTCTAAAGAGGAGTGCGCCAACGGTGTTTTATCGAGAGAGAGATCTTGTTTAATTTGTTTCAAGTGTTTTTGAATCTGGCCGCGTCTTAATTTGTCAATTTTACTGGCCACAATCATGACAGGACGCTGATAATAGTCCAACCACTCCTTGAGCTGCCGATCCTGTGCGGTCGGCTTATGTCTGCTGTCTACAATCAGCACTACATTCCGCAGTGTTTCACGCTCCTGCAAATAAGCTTCAATCAGGCGCTGCCATTGTTTGCTGACATTTTCAGGAACCTTTGCAAAACCATATCCGGGTAGGTCAACAAAATAAAATTCATCATTGATCTTAAAAAAATTAATCAACTGCGTTTTCCCAGGAGTAGAGCTGGTTTTAACCAGTTTTTTGCGGTTGAGCAGTGAGTTTATAAGCGTGGATTTCCCCACGTTTGAACGACCGGCAAAGGCAATTTCAGGAAGTGAAGGGACGGGGAATTGCCATGGAGAGGCAGCGCTAAGGATAAATTCAGCAGAATGGATTTTCATTTCTCTTTCTCTTCCTCAGACGAATCCGGATCAAGGATTTCGACTTCAGAAGGTTCAACTACTTCCTCTTCTGCTTGACTTGCAGGTTCTGCTGTCCCTGCAAGCGGAGTCCCGAAGAATTGGTTTGAGAATTTGGCGAGATGATCCATATTCAGTACTTGCTGACGTTGAGCCAGATCAAAATAGAGGAAGGTCGTCACTAATGATGCAAAAGGATAGAACAGCAGGGATGCCAAATATTGAGCCCAGCGGATTGCCGTGTGAATCCCCGGATCACTCAAAATTTCTGAGAGTAATAAAGGTACTGCTTCATTGTCATTCGAATCAATGTTTAAATTCAAGTCAGGCATGAACAAGGTGAAGAGAATGGCGAAAACAAAAAATTGCATAAGAGTGCTAATCATAACAACCACAAAAACTCGTGACAAATTTGTACGGGCCAGCTGTATGCTCCTGGCCATTGCCCGTATCCCCCGAATACCTTCTACGATAAATACTTGTTGTGCCATTGAAGTCAGCAATAATCCTCCCAGCCAAATGGCAATTACCAAAATACTGAAAGGAAATGGTAGTGTCAGTCCCATTACTCCTGTGATAAAGAGAAGATACTGTAGGATTGCAACATGGACTGCCCCTAGAATTAAAGGTGAACGAAGTGCCCGTAATATACCTAGTGACGGGAAATAACTGCCGAATGCTGTACCTATTACACCTAATGTAATTGCCCCCTCCAATAAATGCACAGAAAGAAAAAAAACTACACTTTCCGGTTCACCCCAACCTGCAAAACCAATCATGAAAGCGGGTGCAATCAATGCCCCAGTTAAAAATAAAATTGGAATGATGTTTTTTTGATAGAATCTTATACTCAGGATGAATAAGGATGAGATACCGTGGTTGTAGTTTAGTAAATTCATAATGTCTGTTGAAAATTTGAGTAAAACGTTTAGCCTAAAGCATACAAAGCCTCTTACAGTATAACAAGTAAAAGTGCAGAATAGAATCTTAAAGATGGTGGTTAAAGCTTTGCAAAAAGCTTGCACGGACTGGTCACCTCAGGTAAAATTTATGTGCTGGAAAGGTCTAGGAATCTTTAGGGCAAATTTGCAGCGGAGAGGTGACCGAGTGGCCGAAGGTGCGTGATTGGAAATCACGTGTGCGGGCAACCGTACCGAGGGTTCGAATCCCTCTCTCTCCGCCACACCTAGATTTTATTACATCCCACAACATACATTTGTAGCCTGCCATCTAAGTATTTAACTGGCTAAATACCTACCATAGTCCAACAACTTCCTATAATATTCTATTGATTCTAGCATACATTTGGGGGTATAATTGGGGGTATAAATTAATTATATACCCCAATTTAACTATGAAGACAACAAACAATCCGCCCAGATAGGAATAAAATGGAATAGAGCTCTCCAAAACCAGATTAGGAATTTTCCCCAACAAAAGCATGACCCCAAGGAAGGCGACAATGCTTACCGATAATGCAATAATTGCAGCCAATACCGGATCCAGAAAGATATGAACATTGACTATGCTGCATAAATCTATAATAATATCTGAATTATATAGAGAGAATATAGACAGATAGTAATACTCGGCGAAATGTTCAAACTTTGCTGGATAGATTTGAAGGGATGGATCAAGAAATTAAAATATTAAATTCTCGTTACAATCTCGTTCCACTGAGCAGGAAAATACTAGGAAAAACTGGGGAAAGACAGGAAGAGATAAAGGCTATAGTACGGTGATATTATTATCCTTGTTAATCTTTATTATTCCAACCATTGAGATTTGAAGTCCGTTAAGGCTGCAAGGTCTTAGGGGGCTCGAATCTCTCCTTCCACGTTATAATATAAGTTACTTACGAATTTTGTTTTTATTCTGAAAATTACTTGCCGTCCATAATAGGTGCCCATCATTCTGATGTCTATTTACTTATTTTAGCAGTAATAACTTTAGAATCTGATTCAATCTTTTCCTCAATACACTGCACTTCAGGGCCTTAAATACTTTCCCTACTTCTTAAAGAACTTATTATGTTAAATATGACAAAATACTTTCAAACTATTTCTCCACGTAAAAAAAGTATCTTATTCATTTTAACAACGATTTTATTATTTAGTATGATGGATGCAACTGCAAAATTGTTGTTACAAACTTACCCATCGAATCAAGTCGTTTGGGCGAGGTATATGAGTCAAACTGTGGTTAGTATTCTTGTCTTATCTCCTATTTTGCATAAGGTTTTAGTTACTAATAATTTAAAACTTCAACTTCTCAGGTCAACATTTTTGTTTTTTGCCACCTACTTTTTTTTTACGAGTTTAAAATATATGCAGCTTGTACAAGTTAACGCGATTTTTCAAGTTTCCCCAATATTTGTAACTATATTATCAGCAATTGTTTTAAAAGAGTACGTTGACATTCGTAGATGGGCTGGGGTAATTATTGGCATGCTTGGGGCTTTAATAATTATAGGACCGGGTTCCGATGTGTTTGCAATTACAATGTTTTTTCCTGCAATTGCAGCTTTATGCTACGCAAGTTTTGTTATTTCTACTAGATATCTAAGTCAGGGAGAAGAAGCAGGAACTAGCTACATATATAGTTCTTTGATAGGATCAATTCTGGCTTCAATTTTGGTTATTCCGTATTGGACTCCAATAAAGATGGAAGACCTGTTTGTATTTTCAGGCTTTGGTTTGTTTGGAGCCTTGGGACATCTTTTGCTCATATATGCGCTCAGATTGAGTGAGGCATCTTTTTTGGCTCCCTTCATTTATATGAACCTAGTCTATGGAAGTTTGTGGGGGTTTTTCCTGTTTGATGAGACTCCCGGTTTTTTAACAATATTTGGTGCTGCAGTAATAGTTTCTTCAGGTATTTATATTTGGATTAGAGATCAAAAGTTAAAATAATTACAATTATCTAAATTAAAATTATATTTTTCTTGACACATTCTATTTTATTGATTAACATGCTCTGGTAATAAGTCCGCAGCAAGCGATAAGTCATTCCATTCGCTAGTGAATATCTTAAAGATATTAGTAAAGTAGGGTATGCAAAATTTTTAGCTTCGCTCGAAATGAAAAGGTTTTAGGACTTTTACGGGTTAATCTATTACCATCAAATGTTATTGTTAACTAATCAATAATCTAAAGGGCATCATGTTTAAGAAAATTATTCAATTGTTTATAGCTTCAGCAGTTTTTGTATCAATGGCTGCATCAGTTGATGCAAGGTCACTTGATGAGATATTAAGTTCTGGTGTACTAAAAATGGGCGTAAATCCAGGTTTACCCCCACTTGCAAAATACGATGATAAAAATGATTTGGTAGGATTTGATCCTGATATTGGAGCTAAGCTTGCTGAAATGTTAGGGGTTAAACTTGAACTAGTTAAGGTTGGTTCACCAGATAGGATTCCGTTTGTTTCGACAGGAAAAATAGATATAGTAATGGGAGCACTCACGAGAAACTATAAAAGACAGAAGATTGTAGATTATTCTGTACCAGTACACACAGAGGTTTTCGGCGCCCTGAGTACAAATAAAAAACCTTTTAAAACTGTAATGGATATGAATAGTTCAAGCGTTAAACTTGTTCAAGTTAGAGGAACAATGCCAGCTGCATGGGCTAAAAAAAATCTACCTAAAGCAAAAATTCTGTTGCTAGACAATTATCCAGACGCAATCAGAACTATTTCACAGGGAAGAGCAGATGCAATTGTTGATGTGATAGATTTTCTTGGAGAGCAAATGAACAAACATAAAAATGTTCAATGGCATGTTGTTGATAAGGCCATTGACACTTGGTACTGTGGTATAGGGGTGCAAAAAGGTAATCACACTCTACAACAATGGTTGAATGTTGCCTTATTCACAATGCATAGATCTGGTTTTGTAGATGATACTTGGAAAAAATGGTTTGGTATAGGACAAGTTCATAGTGTTCAGCCGCAACCATATTTTTAATTAAATCTATTCTACTCGTAACTCGTAAGTTTATTAGATAGGTTCGCTATATAGAATGGCTGAACTTGAGTTCGACGCTCTTTACTCTTTAGCGGATCATGCTTTGCTTTAAGCAACTTAGCTGAGCATAGAGTAAGCTGAAATATTTCTAATTGGAAGTCCCAGTGGTAAATCAGTCAGTAACTGATATTCAAAAACTACAGCCAACTCGGCAGATAACCACTGACTGCGATTGAGCCCACACTCCTAGTGCATCAAGTCTCAATCAGCTATGAACTGCCAGACACATTACTCTGTTTAAAAATGGCCCCACAGTGTGGGGCCAATCTGAGCTTTATTGGGTCAGTAACCTCAAGATGCATGTTTGCGCTTTTAGCTCGCAGATGATTTCTGAGTTATGACGATTCAGAAATCTTATGTTGAAAATAATTTCTTTCGAAATAACCTCCATTTAGTATAATTCTGGTTAAGTAGGCTACAAGAAGTCACTTGTTGGTGCCTTTCATGCTTGTCGGCTTAATTTACTTTTATTATAATCCGAGTTAACTTTATTATGATGTGTACACGAGTTGATTCCGCGATTTTACATTTAAAGTCCCACTAAATTAATCAATGGTAGAATGTTTTTATGGGTTACACATTAATTTACAGTCAGGTTACTGAGTATATTCCTTACCTTTTAGCAGGTGCTTGGATAAGTTTACAAATTGTAAT
>CABXOR010000055.1 GCA_902513935.1 uncultured SAR324 cluster bacterium | reverse complement strand
ATATTTTAAAATATTAAGTTGGAGTCCTTGTATGCTCCATTTAGATTACGTAAAAGTGGAAATAAGGCAAGAGAAAAGCAAATATTAGGATAAGAGAAAAGAGAAGTATAATGAAAATTTTATGACTTTTTCTGCCTAAAAATAGTTTTTGCTATTCATGTATAACTGAAGCTTGTAAAAATTATTAACAACTTACACAGCCAACTCAGGGCCTAATATGCTTCTCCTACCCCTTAAAGCACCTATTAATAACTCTGCTCCATTCTCTACGACAAAACTCATATGCTGAGAATTGAGTTCTTCAATAAATTTCTCTTTTACTGTGGTTTTTTACTGATGTATAAATTGATTTGTGTGGTTTTAATATTTTTCATATATTCTTCCCCAATTTATGCTTCTGAATTAAGTAATCAAGCAAGAGATGATATTGAAAGTATTATTTACAAGGCTATAAATCAATCAGGACTCGGTTATAAGCATGTAGTAGGAATAGTTCCTCCAAAGATACAAAGAAAAATCCATAGAACCAAATTTTATGGGCTAGTTGAAGAATCTATGGAATCAATTTTCGCATCTAGATCTCGTTTGGCTGACAGAGATCGATTAAAAGAAATTGAAAATAAAATGGAACTAATTGAAGAAAATGTTGAAACAGCTGATGGAACGCAGTTATGGTTAGATGGTACAACGGCATTTGAGGGAGTCCCTTTATCTCTACTGGAAGGAATAGATTATTTTGTTTGGTCAAATGTTAAGCAGATTTCTCCAGAAAAAGTTAATATCAAAATCTCTATTTTAGATATTATAAATTTAAGGAGTGGAATAGCTTCTGGAGAAACAAAAATAGATGATATTTTGAGAGAAATTGACGTCAATAGTGAAAACTATTCTAAATGGGAAAAAGAATATTCTGGATGGAAAAAAGAATATCAATCTGCTATTTATTGGGAAAATGTTTGGAAGTGGACACACAGAGTAGCACTTGTCTTTTCCCTCTCTTCAATCGGATTAGAAGGAGCATGTCCAGATTATAAAGAAAAAGGATATGAGAGTGAGAGCAAGTGTCGATCTAAACAAAACCCCACGAAAACTTTATTTATCAGTGCCTCTTTGGTTGGAGCAGTTATTGGGACAACATTATGGTGGATCAATTCTAATAGAGTAAAAACCTTAAGAGAGAATAGCATAGAGAAAAATTACCCTTTAGTATTTTCAATTATTCCCTCTAACAATAAAATTTCACTAAATGTAACCTATAAATTGGTTTTCTGATCATTGAATTTCCCATATGAATCTAACTTTGGTGAGAATTAACAAGTATGCTCTGATGGTGGAAAATTTAGCCTTACTTCTTAAAGCACCTATTAAAAACTCTGCCCCCATTCTCTCCTACAAGGCTCACATGCTGAGAATTGAGTTCAATAGGGGGTTAGTCGTCAATTGTTTTGCTGAGTCTTCCGAGATACGTAGCGTAAGTGCAGTTAAATCGATCTGTATGCAGCTAACTGCCAATCAGAGTAAAACAATTAAGGCTAGGTAGGAAACCAATATTGCTTTAGAGGACATTTTAAGCATCATTTTGGATTAAAAATCATTAGAAGTTGTATAATTTATGAAATTTTAAAAAACAACTCTTTGAATGACTTAAAGTAACAACTAATAAACTACTATAAAAGAAGATATTTCCCCAAATAATTCAATCTTCGATGAAGAATTTATCAAATTTAATTGTTTGAAAATTTAATAAAATCATGAATTTATATTTGTCTGATAGGATAAGCCGTATACAAACTTCACAAACAATCGAAATTTCAGATTTGGCAAGGAATCTTTTGTCAGAAGGGAGAAATGTAATAAGTTTAAGCCAAGGTGAACCTGATTTTGAAACTCCAGATCATATTAAAGAAGCCGGTATAAAAGCGATTAAGGACGGCTTTACCCGTTATTCCAACGTAGATGGTATGCCTTTATTAAAAAAAGCAATATGCAAAAAATTTTTAAATGAAAATAACTTGGAATATGAAATTCATGAAATTTCTGTTGGCAACGGTTGTAAACAAATTATTTTTAATGCACTAATGTCAATCCTGAACCCAGGAGACGAAGTAATTTTACCAGCACCTTATTGGGGTTCATACAAGGATATGGTTGATTTCGCAGAAGGAATTCCAAAAATTGTAAATTGCTCATTAACTGATGATTTTAAACTAACTGCAAAGGCACTTGAATTAGCAATCAATGACTCAACTCGATGTCTAATACTAAATAACCCAACAAATCCTTCTGGTTCTGTATATAATTTTGAAGAGTTAAAATCAATTTCAGATGTATTGATTAAATATCCTAATATTTTAATCATTTCAGACGACATATATGAATATTTAATCTACTCTAAAACTAAATTTCATTCCATTGCTGAGATTGATATTAATATTAAAAAGAGAACTCTTACTTGTAATGGAATGTCAAAAAATTTTTGTATGACTGGTTGGAGATTAGGATATGCAGGAGGACCTAAGCACCTAATTGATGCAATGTCTAAATTGCAATCTCAATCTACATCTCATCCTTCTACTATTTCACAATATGCTGCTTTAGAGGCATTAAATGGCGGGAGAGAGTTCATTACTGAACAAAAAAATTCATACATAAAAAGGAGGGACTTAACAGTTAGTCTTTTGAATAAAATTGATGGAATAACATGTAATAACCCCGAAGGTTCTTTTTATGTTTTTCCTTCCTGTGATGGTCTTTATGGGCGAAAGACTCCAGATGGTAAAATTCTTCAAAATGAAATTGACGTCTGTAAATATATTCTTGAAACAGCCGAAGTAACTGTAGTCCCTGGGAGTGTTTTTGGTAGGATTGATTTTTTCAGGATTTGTTATGCAATAGATACAAAAACCCTTTTAGAAGCACTGAAACGAATTTTAACTGTTTTTCAAAAATTAAAAAAATAAAGACTAAAGATTTTTTTAAATCATACTAAAAATTATTTTGTCACCGAAGAGGAAACACGAGGTTTGAAAACAAGGTTGTATTGGTGACTGGCGGGAATTTCGGAATTGGTCGCAGTATCGCATGCAGGTTTACACGTGAAGGGGCGAAAGTCGCCATCGTGGCGCGGAATGAAGAACGCGCAAATGATGTTGTCAGAGAGTTAACGGATCTTTAAGATAATACAATTGATCCGTCGAGTTCGTCTTCGATAAAAGCATTGATAACCTCTTCCATAGAAACATCGCAGACAAATCCTAGTTCTAAAGCTTTCTCAGTTTTGAACTCTTGTGGCCAACCATCCAAAATATTTTGAATGAAGGGATCTGGCTTCCAATCAATCCTATCAGCAACAATATCGCCAGCTACTGTCCGCAATGCATCAACCATGTCTTTTATGTTCATACTGAAACCTGGCAACGTTACTTCACGAGACTGGCCCCAATCATCCTCTATTAAATTATGAGCCCTGATTATGTTCTCAATTATTGAACGAGGAGAAGCTAAAAACATTTTTGATTCTGGACTGACTGGACAGATCGCGGTCTGCCCTTGTAAAGGCTCTCTTATTATAGAGCTAGCAAAGGTGGATGCCGCCTTATTTGGTTTACCGGGGCGCACCACTACGGTTGGAAAACGGAGTGCTCGGCCATCTACAAAACTCTTTCGACTAAAATCGTTTACTAGCAATTCTCCAATAACTTTCTGAGTTCCATAAGATGTTTGAGGTGTCCGGGCCGTCATGTCGTCAATAATGTTGGGCATGTCTCCACCAAAAGCAGCACAGGAACTAGCAAAAATTAATTTTGGTTTTGTTTCATGTCCTCGACAGATTTCAAGGATTGCTCTAGTAGCATCTAAATTTACTGACATACCTAAATCAAAATCCTTCTCCGCACCTGAACTTACAATGGCCGCAAAATGGAAAATACTATCCGTTGAAACAGAAATGGCCTTCTCTAAAATCAAACGGTCTGTAATATCACCTGTCAGAATGGTTACACGAGGATCGTTGGATAACTCTTTTGAAGGATTTACAACATCCAGTAAAGTTAAGTGCTCAACTTTGGAAGGACTTCCTGCCAAATCTGTAAGCGCATTCGAGCTAAGCAATCCATGCGCAAGTTTTTGGCCCAGAAAGCCAGAAGCGCCAGTAATCGTAATATTCATCAATTCTCTCTCTTCATGATTTTTGTTAAATCAGTCACTATTAAATAAGGCATAGAGCACACTATTCTCTTCAAAGGTAGTAAACTAATCGTTGAAGTCACCGTGCCTCCCTTTGCCATTCCTGAACAGAGCAGCCCCGTCAAGTCCACCTTTACTTAGTTCAGGTAGACTGTTCTTCCACTCCTGAATCAACCCCTCACCTAACGAAAGTCCATGCTGACTTATGGCCGAACGTCGGTCGGCACGTAGACAGCTTTGCGGAAAACGGGCAATTTGATGGGCTATTTCTTCTGCTTTATCACGTGACTTCCCATTTTCGACCACATATTCACAAAGTCCAATCTTCATGCATTCTTCAGCAGGAACCTTGCGTCCTGTGAGGATAATTTCCAGTGCACGACCCTGACCGACTAGACGTGGTAACCGAACTGTGCCACCATCAATCAAAGGAATTCCCCAGCGACGGCAATATACACCAAAATAAGCACTTTGCTCCATTACCCTGAAATCACACCAGAGGGCGAGTTCCATTCCACCTGCTACCGCAGGGCCTGCAACAGCAGCAATCACAGTTTTGTCCAGCTCCAGTCGGCTTGGCCCCATCGCTCCCCTGGGAGGGTTACCATGTTCAGGAAAATCCAATTCACCTAGTGGACGGTCTCCTTCTATTGAAGCAGCATGCTTCAAGTCCCATCCTGCGCAGAAGGCTCCCCCTTCACCCCAAAAAACTGCGACCGAAGCACTATCATCTTTTTCAAATTCAAGAAAAGCTTCCTGTAAGGCATCAGCACTTTTGGGGGTCATGGCATTGCGTGCTTCCTGACGTGACAGGATCACAGTCCAGACGCTTTCGGATTTTTCAATTCTAACTGTCATGTGTTCTCTATATTTAAGGCTCTAGGTACTATTTCAGCAATGTTTGGCTTAGTTAAGTCTATCTTTGCCATAGTTCTTTACTTTATTTTTGACATTTTAAGGATTCAGCGTAACAGGAATCATCGTTCCCTGCATGATGGCAATTAGCTTTGATTGCCCATCTTTTAGGGCATGGATCTCCGAAGTAACGACTACCAATCGTTTCCCGAGTTTCACGACTTTGCCTTCTGCGCGCAACAGTTCGCCGTCGGCAGGAGCTAGCAGGTTAATTTTGATTTCGGCTGTCATGACTTCCTGATCCTCAGGCAACAGCGTCAAGGCAGAATATCCTGCGGCACTGTCTCCAATGGAAAAAGTCAGTCCTGCATGGACATAGCCCTGCTGTTGAAGTGTTGAAGGAATTATAGGTGCTTCAATGATGACATTCCCCTTCTCGACCTTATAAATCATGGCACCTAGGGTTTTCATCATACTCTGGGATTCAAAACTCCTTTTGATACGTTCAACCATTTTGTTTGTCATTGGATCATCCTTCAAAGTGAAAAAATTAAGTTAAAAACCGAAAATCTTCCCGGTATTATAGGTTGATGGGATGAATATATAAAGCTTGATGCCCCCCGTTTTGTGACCTCACCCACTTTTTTTAAATATATAATTTTTTAAAATTACTTCCCTTAGCTAAGGATTATCTTAGAAATCCGTTTCTAAAAAATGCTGAGTAAAAATTTTGTACCCATAGCCAGAAGACCTAGATGGCTAATATCGTAGAAAATCTGATCATTTATATGAGTGTTTAACCATTTACCGATAAAAACGCCTAATGGAATTACAAGAAGCAACCAGAGTGATACAGTAAGCGTTGCCTCTGAGAAAATACCGATCTCAGCATAGAAGGGTATTTTTACGATATTTATCACGAAGAAATAGACACAGAGTGTTCCAACAAAAGACTGGCGTGTAAGTGCATGCGGCAACAAAAATACTTGTGCTGGGATACCGCCCGAGAGTGAAACAAAGCTTGAAATGCCAGACAACCCGCACCAGATTGCACCACGTTGAAATATACGACGGGAAACTAAGGCGGCGATTCCCATAGAGCTTTGTTTCCCAGGCCTTATCCGTCGCCAACCATAATTAAAAGCTGTAATTATTGCAATCAATCCGATCAACCCAGTCAGTATCTGCTCATTAAAATAGTCGAAAATAAGCCATCCTACAATTTCGCCAATAACACCAAATGTACACATTATCAGTAAAATGCGCTTGTCAAGCATACTCCTCCAGATATAGACAACCCAAACATCAGTAACCAAAAACAGAGGTAGTAATACTCCAAGTGCCAGTTTCGGTGGAAGAACAAAGATAAGAATTGGGACACTGAAGGAACCCATAGCTCCCCCAAAACCTGCTTTTGATATGGAAACAGCAAGTACAGCGAGCACTGCTAGAAACCAGAAATATTCAGGTGAAGTTTCTAAGATCTCAAAACCATTTTTTGACAACATTTATATTTCTTCTATTCGAGGTAAATTATATATTGAAGGGTACAGAGGATTTAACCGAAGACTTTTCGTTATGAGTTGTGAGCATTGACTATTTTAAAAACAAAGAGTCTAACTGATATCATTGTTACTTTCACGAAATAATAAAAAGATGCTGAAAACGTCCTCTAAGGCAATATTGGCAAATAAACCTATGTTACTCTGATTAGCATTTACGTGCAATATAGGACGATTTAACTATGCTTACTCACAGCTTGAGCTATATAGAGATCGTGGAAAAGGGAAGGAGGAGAAGTGAACGGAAGAAGAAGTAATTACCCAATGGGGCTAAGATGTTACGGGGCTTCTTTTCTATTTGTAATTCCGTAATCACGGATGACTTTGGCAACTATGATACGATAATCCTTGAAAATTTCTCCACGACCCTTTTGCTGGGCTTTTCGATGCTGATGATGCTCACGCCACTGCTTCAAAGATTTCTCGTCCTTCCAGAAGGAAATGGAGAGAAATTTCTTTTCGTCAGAGAGGCTTGAGAAACGTTCTACAGAAATGAATCCGTCTATCTCCTCAAGTTCAGTTCGCAACTCTGCTGCCAAGTCAAAGTAAGCCTGGGCTGCAAGTTCTGTTTTGGGATGTACCTCAAAAATGACTGCGTACATAGATATCCTCTTAATTCTTGCAAATTTAAGCCTTAAATTTTACTCTGATTGGTAGTTATGTGCAATACAGATCGAATTAACTACGCTTACACTTCGTATCACGGAAGATTCGGCAAAACAATTGCTGAATAGCGTACTATTTTACATGGAAGGTGTTTGACTGTGAATAATTTTTGGGGGAGATCTTTTTAGTTTACTATCCGAATTATTGGCTTTAATACCATATCTCTGTACAATGGCTTTTATTTTTCGCATTGTCTAAATTTTGTCAATGCATATTTTACTCTAATGTAAGTAAGGTTTTCATCATGGCTAGATATATTTTGTTAGGTAAATTCAGTTTAAATGGTGTCAAAGGAGTAATAAACTCAAGTGCTGATAGAGCTTCAGTAGCAAAAAAAGCGGTAGAGGCCGCAGGTGGAAAGTTTGTCTCTTATGATTTTACGCGTGGCATTTATGATTTTGTTGGTATTGCAGACGGATTAAACGATGCAACAGCATCAGCTCTAAAGGGTGTAGTTTTGTCTTCAGGTGATTTTGAACAAATTGATATGTTGAATACATATGATCAATCAGAATTTAGCAAAACGGCTAAGGCCATAATGTCTGCTGGATATACATCTCCCTCAGAATCATAAATTATTGCTGGGTCGTTCTCAGATGGTACGACCCTCGCTACCTTCCCATTTTCAATGAAACAATCGCAAAGGAATTCTAATGATATAAAAGTACTTTGCTTATGGGGTGTGGAGTACGGATTTTGATTTAATTGTAATGGATTGTAGTGCCACCTCTTTAATACTGATATTACAGTATAAATATGGTCGCGAGGTCCGTTCCCCTTTGTAACAATCTTCAGCATCAATCTATTTGATTTACGACTAAAAGCCCTGGAATAAAAAGGATTACAAAAGTTTCATGGTTTTATGTACGGTGCAATGCAACTGTGCAACTTTCTTAACTAAAGCATGAAATTTGTACCGAACACCTATTGACTAAGAAGGGAGAATCAATATGGCAAATGCTTACCTTGTAGGAATTTACAGCAAAGTAATCGATCAAGAGAAACTTCAAAAATATGCAGTAGATGCCCTTCCAGCAATGATGGCTAACGGTGGGAAGAAAGCACTGGCAAGAAGTGGAAATATTACGCAAATAGAAGGAATTCCGCCTGAGAGAGCCGTAATATTAGAATTTGAGAGTGTGGAGGCAGCAAAGCATGCATACAATAGTGAGGACTATCAATCAGCCCTGAAAAAACTCGATGGAGGTGCTGATCGTTTCCTGTTTGTCATAGAAGGAGCTTAATAACTAAGCTCAAATGCCTTTTTAAACAATCTTCACCCATCTAAAATTTTTATATGTTAAAAAATCTTGTAAACGGTAAAGTTCTTATTTTTTTATTATTAATTTGTAATGGCATCTACTTTACGATGGTGGGATATACCATTCCCATGCTTTTATCTTATACTAATGGTTTACTTATTTTTGATATGCAGCCTATGGGATACTCCTACGCCGAAGCGGTAACTCTGCTAGATAGCCTTGGGCCTATGGGCATTGAGTATTATATTACTACTCAGTTGGCGTTGGATTGGATTTATCCAGCCTGTTTCATGCTGGCTTATTCCATCGGGATTTTATGGGTGTATAAGAAATTAGCCACTGGTGTCAGAACCGCTCGGATCGGCGCTCTGATTGCAGTGCTAGCAGGTTTATTTGATTATCTGGAGAATATACATCTGTATAAGATCTTGAGCTCCTATCCAAAAATTGACGAAGATTTCATCTTTTCTTCCAATATCACTACTATTTTAAAATCTGGGGCCACTACCGTGGCGATGAGCATCTTTTTATTGGGATTAATTCGATGGTGTTTTGTGTCACTTATGGCCAAGAAAAAGGGCTGACTACTATTTTAATCAAGGAGTAAGGGAATGTTGACTTCTGTCTGGTTGAGCTACAACTAGGCTGATGTTAAGCTTTGCAAACAATCTTCAGTTTCAATCTATTTGATTTAAGACTAATACTATCTAAAATATCTGGTGGGTAATGACTGGTAATAGTAGGTGGGGGAGTGAAAAAGGAAGGAAAAATTAATATATTAAAACAGATTTCAAAAAAACGACTTTGGGTATTAATTTCAATTTACATCCTTTTTATTTTTGTCAGTCTGCCATTTTTCCCCGCTTTCATCAACGTTCTGAGTAGTTTTATTTCAAAAGAAATATTAAATCTTCTTTCATTGGTACTGAGTGTTTCATTTTTCCT
>CABXOR010000054.1 GCA_902513935.1 uncultured SAR324 cluster bacterium | reverse complement strand
TAATTTAGTCCAATAAAACTATATACTCCTTTTTCAATATTATCTTCATTTATTTTAGAAGACAATTGTCCAAAATGAAATCCAACTTCATTATGTTTGTCTAAATTATATGTCAAAGCATATGCAAAGATAGAAGTTCTGACTGCAAACTTTTTATCTTCAGATGATTACCAAAATAATGGAGAGATCAGGAAAAGGAGCAGAATTATAGATGTTAGGAGGTATTAAATTTTCGTTAATGGGAAAATGCTCTGATATAATCCTAAAATAAATGTGATTCGTTGGATGCTATCACAATCAATATCAAAAAAACACTAAACAAAAGAAATATGAACACGACTTGACGGATGTCCAATCCTGAATAACGTTTGTGTTGGTAGTCTGCCTGTGAAGAATTAGTTGTGGTTAAACATGGGAGATTGTAAGAATGATAAGAGAATATGTTTTCTAATTCATCATTATCAATGATAAATGTTTCATTATGAAACTAAATATACCATTTCATCGCCTTTAGATTGAAGTTAGATTGTAAAATCACAGCCCAGTTGAAACACACAATCTCCACGTATGACTCTGGCAGGAATCCTTTTGCACACCACGACACCATCCGCCTCAAAATAAATAGGTTTAGATTGTTTTCCAGGTGTCTCAGGAAAATGTATATATCCTGCGACTTCTCCCTTCATCACTTCATCTCCTAAACCTTTGACTGGCTCAAAAAGTCCTTCGTTCATTGCATAGCAGTAGTAACTGAAATCTGGTGCGTGGAGCATTCGGGTTTGGGTTGTTGGTATTTGTGTTTTGGCCTGTATCACTCCACAGGCTTGGAGAAATCGCTTAATACCTTGTTCACAGATTTGCAAGCATTCCGGAGATACTGTGCCACTGCCGCCCAATTCCGTACCAATTAAAACAACATTATTTCTTGAAGCTGCATGATTTGTTGTGCCATCAGCATGTCCCGAGTGAAAAAAGAAGGAATAAGGTGCTGCAAAAGCTTTCATCAATTCTTTCATTTTCATCATTCGCTCTTTGTTCTCTCCGACGGCAGCAACCACGCTTGGCACATAATGTAGTGAGGAACCACCACTGTGCAGGTCAAGACCATAGTCTGCAATACTGAATAACTGGGATTCAATATAATGGGCGATCATGAAGGATGGTGACCCATCTGGATCTCCTGGATAAATCCGGTTCAGGTTTTGTTCATCAATCGGGGAAGTCCTTAATCCTGCTTTAGCCGCAGGAAAATTTGCCATAGGAACAATAATGACTCTACCCTGAATTTCTTCAGGTTTCAATTGATTGATCAGCTTTGATAGTGCGACCTGTCCCTCATATTCATCTCCATGGGTTCCTGAAATCAGGATGGTCGTTACACCACTTCCATTCTTGATGCAAGCAATGGGAATGGGTAACCAACCATAAGCAGATCGGTGGACGGAGTGGGGCAATCGTATATAGTCTGTTTGCTTTCCGTTTTTTTCAAAATCAATAGTAGTTTGCAACTTAGAAGGTCTTTTCAACATTTGATGAACATCTATGCTAGGTTACTAGAAAAATATTTATTATCAGATAAATTTATTCATTCTGCAAGTTCGTGTATCTACAGCATCTAAAACAAACTAGTGTATAGCACTTCAATGAACACCTATTAATGATCTCGACAAATCCCTCAATATTTGTAAAAATTTACGTCTCTTCTAAATCTTATAATTAAGACAATCAACTCGATGCCAGCTAATTCAGAAAACCAAATTCAAGCAACTGAAGTCGTTTTACCCTGTACAGAACTCGAATCCACCCTTGAGTTTTTCACCGAGATTCTTGGGTTTAAGATTAATGCCATTTTTCCGGCGGATGCTCCACTAGTGGCGGTAATCAGCGGGCATGGAGTGCGTCTCCGACTGGAACGCGGAGGTTCTGGATCCCCAGGGAAATTGCGCCTGCTTTGCCGGAATCATGAAGAATTTGCGGAGGGGGCCACCGAATTGACCGCTCCCAACGGAACATGTATCGAAATCGTGGAAGCGGACCCCCCACTGGAACTTCCTCCGGAACAGCAGTCTTTTGTCCTGAACCGGTATAGCAACGATGCTTTGTGGGAAGTCGGTCGTGCCGGAATGAATTACCGTGACCTGATTCCGAATCGACAGGGTGGACGCTTCATCGCCTCACACATCCGCATTCCGGAGGGTGGTCCTGTCCCGGATTACGTCCATTATCACAAAATCCGCTTTCAGATGATTTTCTGTTATAAGGGCTGGGTACGTGTGGTATATGATGAACAGGGACCGCCGTTCGTGATGCATTCCGGAGACTGTGTGCTGCAACCGCCGCAAATCAGGCATCGTGTGCTGGAAAGCTCAGCTGGCTTGGAGGTGATTGAAATTAGTTGTCCTGCAGAACACGAAACATGGGCCGATCCTGATCTTGACTTACCAACTACGGAAGTACGGTCCAACCGTGATTTTGGTGGGCAAAATTTCGTTTTACACCAGGTAGTTCAGGCTGAGTGGAGTCCGTGGCGAATGGAAGGATTCGAATATAGGGATACCGGAATCGGCACTGCCACCAAAGGTTTAGCAGGAGTTCGGGTTGTGCGACCCTTGAATCCATCCAAACCTCTGGTGTTCAGTCACAGCGGAGAATTTTACTTCTTTTTCACGCTGGAGGGTGTAGTAACACTTATCTGCGAGGGACTAGGATCCCAAAGATTGGAGGCTGGAGATTCCTGTGTTATCCCTGCTCAGCAACGTCACGCTCTCACGGACTGTTCGGATAACCTGGAATTACTGGAGGCTACATTTCCAGCAGAACTTGAAACACAGCTTCACTCAATGTCCGTAGAAGCTCTGATGAATATTGATGATTAAATTGCGAGTTGAAACGGTGGTACAAGGTTGTGTTGTACGACCCCCTTTCTTGCATTCATAGAAGCAATTCCAAACGTTCTTTCACATCTTGGACGGTTTTGACCTCCACTATCTGCATACCTAACCGACTTGCAACAGCCACATTATCTGGTAAGTCATCAAAAAATAGGATTTGGTGGACGGGTTCACCTATAGCTTCTGCGACTGCATAAAATGCCCCCTCATCTGGTTTTCTAAGACCTAATTCATAGGAAACAAATATTTTTTTGAATTTGGTAAGAAGCTCAGGAAATAAGTTTTGCCAAACTACATGGTGTGGAAGCGTTGTATTTGAAAAAACATACAGAGGGTATCTAAGAGAAGCGCGTTTAACAATATCATCTATTCCCGTTATTTCACCTACGAAAACAGAATTCCAACCTTCAAGAAACTGTGTGTTAGTTATATCTATCCTGAGTGTTTCCCGTAATGAATTGAAGAAATGCGCTGATGTAATTTCCCCTCGTTCAAATCGTTCATGATCTTTATCCTGAAGAGAAAATCGAGGGGCTAGCTCTTCAGCTGTTATTCCTGCATAGCTGGCCCAGACTGATAAGACTCTTGAAAAATCTATTTCGACTAGAACATTGCCTAGATCAAAAAGTAATGCCCGTATATCAGAGCCGCAGTGGGTGCTCAAAGGAAGACTCCTTCATCGGATTCTGAGATGTGAATGATTGCAAAGACAGCCACTCCAGTCGCAGCAAGCAGGATAGAGGATAGAGCAGCTGCTGTACCAAACTCACCGTCTAGGACAGACAGATAAATGCGTACAGGCATAGTGACAGTTCCCCCAACGTATAGAATAATTGAAGAGGAAAGTTCATTAATTGCAGTGATAAAAGCCATCATCGCTCCAGCAAAAACGCCTGGCATCATTAAGGGTAGAGTTACTTTTAAAAATGTCTTGGCTGGACTGGCACCGAGACTTATAGCTGCTTCCTCGATACCCAAACTGATCTGCTTCAGAATTGAGACACTTGAGCGTACTGAATAAGGTAGTCTGCGAACAAAGATTACCAAAATGATTATTGTTGCCGTCCCTACTAAGACTACTGGTTTGCTATTAAAAGAAACTATAAAACCCAAACCTAGTACAACTCCTGGTACGATATAAGGGATCATCAACAAGGAATCCAGAAAACCAGTCAATATTGATGGTTTTCTGGCCACAGTGTAGCCGATCAATGTTCCAAAAGCAACAATCATCAACACAGCAGAAATCGAAAACACAAAACTATTAAAGATAGCATCCGGCACATCATTAATTATTCGCCGATAGCTATCCAGTCCAAAACCTGACTTAAATACAGGTCCACTGGTTTTTCTAAAAGAGTTGTAAATCACAACAAGTGAAGGCAATGAACTTAAAAACACTATGAGATAACAAATAACATGTACCGGAATAGAGCTTACTCGACTAAGTTGTTTGACTTCAGGACGTCTTAACATATCGCTACCATAATCTTTTTTTTTAATCAATCTACGTTGCATATAAACAAAGATTAATGAAACAAGAATCAGTAAAATACTGACTGTAGATGCAAGGCCAGGATTACCCCCCATTTCACTGGTAAAGAGATTGTAAGCAAGTGTTGATAACACGCGGAAATTACGTCCAATAATAGATGGAGTCCCAAAATCAGCCAATGAAAGAACAAAGGCAAGTAGAGCTCCAGTGCTGACAGCAGGAAATATTATCGGCAATGTCACACGCATAAAGTTGGAAAAAGGCCGGCACCCAAGGCTTTCCGCTGCTTCTTCAAGAGAAACGTTGATTGTCCTGATTGCTCCTGCTGTCAGCAAAAAGACAAAGGGATAGAATTTTAGGCTAAACACAAGAATTATCCCCAAAGGTCCGTAAATTGTCGGCATGGAAATGCCCATTGACTCCAAACCAAGACGTAACCATCCGTTTGAGCCAAGCATCATTATCCAGGCATAGGCACCAATAAAAGGTGGCGAAACTAAAGCCAAAATAGCCAAAGTTGAAATTAATGATTTGCCTTTAATATTATAACGTGTAGTAAAAAATGCCAGCGGTATGCCTATTATGAGAGCTCCAACCATGCTAGACAAGCCTACTATAACAGAGTTATAAATAGCAGTACGGTAATAACGTCGACCAAGAATATTAGTATAATTTTGAAGTGTGAAAACGCCTGTTTCATTATCTAAAAAGCTGGCTACAAAGATATTATAGAGCGGAAAGATTAGTAGTAGACCAACAATCACGAAAGCCAGAAAAATGACAATGGTCCAAATGTTATTGAAGGAATATATTAGATGTTTCACAAGATCAACACCTCAGACCGCTTTTATTGTTGAAAAACATTATTGACTGGTGTGGCAATTCCAATTGAACAGTTTTTCCGATTTCATCAAGTAGACGTTCACCCGGACGAGTAATATGGGCTACAAGTTGATTGCCGTCAATTAATTTGACATGAATTTGAGCCTCACGTCCGGAAAATGAAATGTTTTTGATGGTACCTTTCAAGTGTATTACTTGACTTTTTACTTTAGCTGTACTTTTTGATATCAAAACATCTTCAGGTCGAATACCTACAATCAACTTTTCAGACTCGTTACCAACATTAGTTTTTGCAGGTAAATCCTCAATCCACCTTGGTACTTTCAAATCATGAAAATCTAATCCGGTAAAAGGCCAAGGGAAAAAATTCATGTTGCCGACAAACGAGGCCACAAAATGGTCTGCTGGTTTTTTATATATTTCCCAAGGTGTTCCAACTTGCACCATTTGCCCAGAACGCATAATGCAGAGCCGATCAGAAATCACCAGTGCTTCTTCCTGATCATGGGTAACATAGATTGTCGTTGTACCAAGTTTTTTTTGAATTTTCCGTATATCTTCACGCAATTCAATACGTAATTTAGCATCTAGGTTTGAAAGCGGTTCGTCCATCAACAGTATTTTGGGCTGAATCACCATTGCCCTCGCGAGACCCACCCGCTGCTGTTGTCCACCGCTCAATTCATTCGGCATTCTTTTTTCAAGACCTGAAAGTTGCACAATTTCCAACGCATCGGCAACGCGACTTTTTATTTCCTGACGGGAAACATCTCGGTTCCTGAGTCCAAATGCTATATTATCTCCAACTGACATATGTGGAAAGATAGCGTAATCTTGAAAGACCATCCCAATATCGCGATGGAATGCTGGAAGATTATCGATCCCTATACCGTCTATGTTGATAGTCCCACTGTCTTGACGATTGAAACCGGCAATAGTGCGAAGTAGGGTGGTTTTTCCGCAACCGCTAGGTCCCAAAAGAGTGAAGAGTTCACCGGATTGAATTTCCAGACTGAATTGTTTTAGAGCCTCAACGTCCGAAAATTTTTTGTTAAGATTGTTCAGTTGGACAGTTGACATCCTGCTATGTTGCTTAAAAGGGGGCAATAAGTCTCAGAAAAACACTTGGTGGCTGGCCTAAATTGCCAGGCTCACCAAGTAAAACTTAAGAGTATATTTGGAGGGGGAGAGTAACTCAATAAGTCATTCACCTATCAAAATGTCGTTCCACTTCCTGCGAAATAAATCCTTATTACCTGCTGACCAAGAAAAATCATAAGGAACCACTTTGAATGAAGAAAGAGGAGGAAGATCACCGCTTGCAGATACGTCGTTCCGGATTGGGCGTCGGCCCATTTCATGAACGAGGAATTCCTGGGTTTCCTTAGAAAGCGACCAATCGATGAAGCGTTTTCCGTTTTCCGAGTTGGGAGCATTTTTCACAAGGGCTATACCGTCTGGAGCTGCTACTGTACCGTCCTCGGGATAGACTATCTCAACAGGTCCGCCACCTTGGACATACTTATAGGCATTGTCTTCCAGAGTAACTCCAACAGCTGCTTCACCGTCATTCACAAACCTTGGTACGGCACTAGAACTGCCAGAGAGTACAAAGTTTTGTAGAATCGGTTTGTAAACATCCCACCCTTTGTCACCATAAATTGTAAGCACAGTGGCTAGCTGCATGTAAGATGAACCTGATTTGTCGGCCCGAGCTGAGGATATTCTGCCCTTAAAATCTGGCCGTGCCAAATCCCACCATGTGCGTGGATACTGAGAAGGTTTTAATAGATTTTTATTCACTATGAACACATTAACAATTGCTGTGTAAGGCAACCAATTTGTTCCTACTTTGAAAGCCTGTTCGATTTTGTCATAACCAGCAGGAATATAATTAGCAAGTATATCTGAACTTGCCTCTAGTTGTTCACCACCGATAGACCATATTACATCTGCCTGTGGATTATTGCGCTCGGCATTAGCACGATTGATGATATCTCCAGACCCAGCTTTTATCACTTCGGCTTTTATCCCGGTTTTGGCTTCAAATCGGGGTATCATAGCGTCAATGATGGCCTGCTTATGTGCGCTATAAAGTACAACCTTTCCACCTGCAAAAACCAAATTAGCAGGTGCAATTGCCATTATCCCCATAATAGCGAGTAATACAGTTTTTTTTATTTTTGCAAACATAGTAATTCTCTATTGTATTTTAAATTTAATAAAAACCTATCCACATGTAGGTCTTTTAATTGATCAACATTAAATTTAATGTTGCTAGCCCGTCATGGGCTAATACCGCATTCTAAAAGGATCTTTATCTTTTAATTCAATAAAAAAATAAAGAGTGTTCATCCTAAAAAAATTCTAAAGTATATTGCCTTAATCTCCTCCTAAAAGAAGCTTTTAATACTGGCCTATACTTATAGTTATTGTATCTACAAATATTTAAGCTACTCTGGCCTCAGGCTCTGAACTGAATTAGAATTCAGTGTAAATTTTATCACAAAATTTACTTCTGTCAAGCTTGTTAATTTTAGTAATATATTCTAAATCATAATTTAGGCCAAAATAAATGTTCTAGAGTTTAGATGCATCCTTACTAAAACCCTTACCTGGTCATAAAAACAAAGGTACTAACTGCTCCACTGATTTGTTTTACAAGGAAGTGGGAAGATTGTAGAGGTGTGTCTGACTTGTGACGCCATCTGATGAAGCATCTATCTAGGCAAAAATGATTCTAAAACTACTTTATGTATTGATGTTAGTTTTTCGGTAGGTAGGTAGGTAAAATCTGTAATTAGTTGTAAAAGCTGGCTCCCCAAGCCGGACTCGAACCAGCGACCCGATGATTAACAGTCATGCTACATAGGTAAACAGGGACAGACTGCAACAAATAAGGTTAATATAATCAATATGATAAAAGGACTAATATATTCAGGGATAACTAGCAATATGACAGGTTATTGTAAGCTAATGGCACAAAATTGGCACAAAAGTTTTGCCCTCGTGCGTGCGTGTATTGGTTTTTTCTTGCGGTCGATACAACTATAATAAACAGGTTTGCTTTGTTCGGACAATTAAACTTTGACTTTTGTCACTAATAAGGGTTTGGACAATTTTCGATCGGTACAATACAATAGCCATCTTTTTCAACCTTCTCAGAAACAGTAGTCTTTGCTTCTTCAGTGTGACAAAATTTACAACTGTCTAATTTGACAGAATCTGTTGATTCAGCAATTATTTTTATAAAATCTTGAGCATAACTTGAAGCATTCCCCTCATTTCCTCCAATAGGAAGCATTACATCAAAATGAATTTTAATCCCTTTTTCTGAAGTGGCATAGGTGTCATAAACTTCTATTTCCATTGTTGTCCTTTCTATAGTAATTAAGTTTCATAAATTATGAGCAACCAAAACGTAACATCATTTGTTTGATTTAACAAGGTAGGACTTGCAGGGCAGGATTCTTAATTATGATTAATTATATATATAATCAGATGTTATATTTACAAGAATGTGGTGATTTTACTTGGAGGGTGTCTGACTGTGAAGAATTAGTGGGGGCTAATCATGATGTGGTGTGGCTGACTTTACGATAGGTATTAGTGCTTGAAGTGTGCAGGTATAATGGGGCTGGTTTGTCCTTTAAAGTATCTCAGATTTTTATAAATTGCCAGGTGCCCAAATGTAGAGGTGCATGCTGGAAGCTTTTTTCCCCAGTGGTCCAGGTATCGAATCGTTTTGATAAAGTGTGATAACACCAACACAATGCCACCAATTAGTGGTTTTCCCATTGCCATCAATGACGCATTGACTATTACTTGATTTCCCAAGACCCCAAAAGCCATCTCCAATTCTTTGCGTGTAGTAACCTGATGTGCCGATCTCCTGGAAATCAATGTCACTATGGATTATAGAATCGGTAAGCCATGAAGTCTGTGTCCATACGACTTCTTTGATGGTCATATTATCTACCTCCATCCCGCCCCAAACGAGCTTGAATTTATATTTTCCGTCCGTATCGTCATAATTGCTTTCATTCAGGTTTCCAATGGACATGAAGGCGGAACTGCTGGAATCATCTGCATTTTCCAGGAAAGTGCTTCTAGCATTTGATGAAAAGAGTTGTACATCGCTGTCAGCTTGCTTGGCGATGAGTTTCCAATAATAATATACAGCCATGATTGTGTCACTTGCTGGGGAGGAGATATTACCTGCTGAGTCCTTGAACCAGATATAAACCGTTTTGATTTCATTGTCGTCACTACTGAGCGTAAAAGATACATTAGCGGAATAGGATGTCGTACTGGTGACACTTGTCCATGAAGCACTGTCTTCCGGGGTCGTGCTGCTTTCTGAAGCATAATAACCAGTCACTCCAATATTATCTGTTGCAGAGATGGCTAACGTCACGCTGGTGGAAGTGGCGTTGTCTGCATTGGAATTGATACTGATGCTTGTATTGGCAGGTGATGTTGTATCAGCCGCCCCATCTGTATTTGTGCCTGGAACCTGTATCAGGGTGATACCTAAACTGAGATTATTGGTCTGTGTGCCAATGGAA
>CABXOR010000053.1 GCA_902513935.1 uncultured SAR324 cluster bacterium | reverse complement strand
TTCTCAAAAGCCATCGAGTATAACAAATTTTATCTAAATTTAAGATAAAGACTACATCATTTAAAGGGGAAATCATAGCGTGCTAAGAATAAAAATATAATAAAGAAGGAATTTTGAGGGCGTGAGAAAGTCACAGGAGAAAAATTATGG
The DNA here is from genome assembly GCA_902513935.1 of uncultured SAR324 cluster bacterium. The sequence continues at coordinate 9,686 of CABXOR010000053.1, read as the reverse complement.
GATAATTTGAAACGGGGAAAAATGTTGTGATTGTGGAGGTGGCGGGAGTCGAACCCACTCCACCAAATTGTCTATAAATAATTTAAATTTTGAAATAATATTAGTCCTCAAAAAACACTAATGGGACAGGTTTTTCTTGGTAAATTAATTAAAAATAAATACTAGTTAGAATTAAAGGAGTTTCACTATGTAATCATTTATTTTATTCAGCAAGGAAATCCTTTGCTCTCTTGTAGGGTTATAATTTTTTGATAGATAAGGTAAAACAATTTTACGGTCAAAATAAAAACTTCCCGAAGTAATAGACTCTTCTGTTAGTAAAAGCCAAATTATTGTGTCTGCTCCTTCTTTCGTGTTACGAAGTCTATTTTTCATTAATCTGAAGAACATTGGAAGGGCTTCTCTTAGTCCATAAGTAGCAACCCATCCTGGGTGCATACTAAAGACTTTTACATTCTTCCATATTTCTTGTCTTGAAAGCTCTTCAACAAGTGTCACCTGAGCCCTTTTAACATTGGAATATGTTGAAACTTTTTCATATTTTTGATTGTGAAACAACGAATCTAAATCAAGTTTTTTTAGGTAAATCCCACCTGAACTCACCCAAATAATTCTAGCATGTCGATTTATTTTTCCACATTTTTTCAACATATCAATCAAGTAATAATGACCAATTAATTGTGAAGCACATTGATGCTCAACACTAAAATCATTTATAACTAAACTATCTGGCATACTTCCAGCGTTTAATACAATATAATCAAAACAATTACTTTTATTACAAAAGTCTTTTAGCTGATGCCAGTTTGCCATATCTAAGGAATTAAAATTCAAATTTGAATTGTTTCCCTTGAATGACTTACCTTTTTGTTCGTTACGTCCCGTCACAAAAACTTTTGAACCTAGGCGTGAAAGCTCTTGTGCAACCTCTCCGCCAATTCCTGAAGTTCCTCCCGTGACCAAGGATATTTTACCTGCTAAATCTTTTTGAGATAGGTCTTCATTAAACTTAGTTTTATGTCGATTAAAACCCGTCTTATCATATGAAAAGACAATGGTTTTATCCAAAATAAATTCCCAATATTTCTCTTCATAGAATAACCACATACTTAATGGAAAGAAAATTGTCCATAAAGCAAAAACAAAAATTAAATAAAAAGTATCACTGTCTTGTGAAATGCTAAGTGCTTCTAACTTGTAGGCACTCCAATAGGCTAGGGAGCCTCCAATTCCACCTAGAATAGCAAGAAAAAGTAGGTGTAATTCTTTGAGCTTATTAAAGACGTCACCATAATAAGAAATAAAAACTATCCATAATGAAAGGAATCCATAACTATAAGATTCACTCGAAATAAGCTTTATCCAAATTAGGGATGAGTCATGTATGTATCCGAATGTAGTGAAAAAAAGTGCGACAAAAAAAAACGGCCAATAGAAATTGCAGGTCTGTAAATAAGGAAGTTGGCTCCCACTAAAAATACGGACCATGAAATAAGAAGGATTTCATTTATAGAAGCCCCAAACAAAACTATAGCTAGCCAGAAAAATTGCAAAAAAACTACTTTTAAAATTAACATAAATTCTCCTGAGGCAAGGTCATCTTTTTCTGAATGTAACCGTAGATTATCTTTATAAAAGGAATTTTTAAAAGAATCTCTTCACCAACATCCCAGTAGTCTCTATGGTATACAATTCTATTTTCCTTATTGTACTTCAGATGAGAGCTTCCATGTATCTTATGTTCTCTCCCTTTAAATTTTAAATAAAAATCCCATGTCAAAAAGGCCCCCTCGCTATTTTCAATTGAATCGAGAATAACAAAATGTGGGTTTCCCAATTTCTCAAACATGTGGGCAAATACTTTCATTAACTTGTCTCTTCCGTTAAACTCATTGAATGGGTCTTTAAAAAATACATTTTCATCATAAAATAAGTCTATTTCATCCAAGGACCCTTCTTTTAGATTTTCATACCATTTTGAGAGTTCTTTTATGTTATTCAACTTCTCCCTTTCTTGTTCATCACAATTGTAACTTCTCCAAGATCAAAGCCCCACTTATTCATGTAAGATCTTGCTAGAAGAGTATTCTTATCTAAGAGGTACATCCAATCTTCAAAATTGACCTTATAGTTAGTATCTCCGACAGGAAGATCTAAGTAATATTCAAAGTAAAACGCGTTGCCTGCAGTTTCACCACTAGCTATTCCCACCACATCATCGGCACGACCTTCATATTTTGATGCTCCAATTTCCTTTAGTTCCCAAACTCTTGAGCTGTTAGTACCATCAGAATAGACGAATTTTTCATCTAATATAGCCTTACTACCCTTCCAGTATGCTTTAATATCTACTTTAAACCTTTTGATAACTCGCCCTGAGCGATCTTGTACAATTCCTAGCGCATATATTTTTCCATTGAAAAACTCTCTCAAATTTATCTTTGGTAACTCATCGCTGTAAGATTTAATGCTGTGATCTGCGCATGATGATAAAAATAATAGAAATATAATGTAAAATATTCTCATAATATTCTCCCAAGGAGTTTACTTCTCAAATTAGAATAACTATTTTTTCTCCCACTAAAATATCCAAAAAATATAGTTTCCACTGTTACTTCAACAGGTATAGAGCTATCAAGGATTCTGTCTTCATCCTTAACGTTTGGAAATGCATGGAACAGTCTCAAAACTTAACTAAGTAATTATTGACCAAAGGTTACCCAGGGATAATCCAAAATATGAACTGTAGAAATCCCTCCCTGGTTTTAAACCAATCAGCCATCCTTTTTAGTTTCTGAACACTCTACATTATTCCAGAAAGCGGAATTGATTTTGGGCATTGTAAAAAGCATTCTAACAATGACGGTGAAGGGGAAGCTCTCAGTCTCACCTACGGCCAACACGTATTGGCCACGGTTAGTTTCGTTGTAAACACGGATGTAGTAAGTGCCCTTCTTGTAGAATCTATTGGATTTGAATTTCTCTCCTATCTCTGGTCCAATCCAGTACCACTTATCACCATGTTTTTCATACCAGGGCCACCAGTTAAAGTTTTCACCCTCTTTACGTTCTATCAGTCGGAAGTCAGCATCAAGGACTTCGAAGGAAAACTTTTTTGAAATTGGGCAATCATCGATCTTAGGTACTGTGATGCCTGCGTAAAATTCAAATCTCGAATCACTTTCGATGAGGTAGTAATGTGGTTCCCCCTTGAGTTCGGAGTAGATTGCCTTGGAGATTTCGGGCTCCTCAATAATGTAGGGGGCTTTAGCGGTGTGCATACTCTCAGTGTTCAAAACTGGTTGATGCGCATTAACAGACCATGACGCTAGCATCACAGTAAAACTCAAAAAAAAGCGAATTAGAGATTTTTTATCCAAAAGAACGATCATTTACTTGGTTTTATTTTATATGAATCCAACAAATAATACTTTCTCTTCGAAAATTCGTTACCGTTGCATTCATGGTTTGTTTTGTTTCTTCTTCCTTCAGAGATAGTATCAGTGGGATGCAAATTTTAAGACCTGAAGGGCAATGATAATTTAGACAATTCAGTATAAGGTTTTATAGGAATGCTCTTACAGTAAAATGACCAAAATATTCTTAAAAAGGATAGGGTTTAGACTTTTTATTTATTATGGAAACTGTCCGACAGACCATTCCACTCACCACACCCACAACGCGAGTAATTTTGTTCTATCTTCAAAGCCACTGACATAACCAAAACCAAACAATAATAATGAAATTATAATTTTAAAACAAAAACCTATCTTCTTATTTCGTAAAATTAAATTGAAAGACACTAATTTTACTAGCCTCAAAACCACCCTGGCAGTACTTTAAGTAAAATCTCCATGTCCTAATAAATTTATCGTCAAAACCTAAAACTTTTACTTTATCTATTACACGAGAGAAATTTTCTTCCCACCTCTTTAAAGTGAGTCCATAATCACGACCAAACTCAAGATTCCCAATATACTTAAAACCCTGCTTAACTGCGGTTGATTTAAAAATCTCTGGTGAAGGAAGCATCCCTCCAGGGAAAATATACTGTTGTATAAAGTCACTGCATTTACGATATGAATTATAATCATTATTATTTATTGTAATACTCTGAACAATCATTTTCCCTCCAGGTTTTAAAATAGAATGTAGAATTTTAAAATACGTTTTCCAGTATTCTTTTCCTAATGCTTCAAACATTTCGATTGAGACAATATGGCTATATTCTCCTGTTATTTCCCGGTAGTCTTGAAGCCTGACTTCAGTAATTCCTTCATATTGTGAGAGCCTTTTCTTTGCAAACTCATATTGTTCTTTTGAGATTGTCACACCTGTAACTTTAACGCCTTTCCTGGCAGCATACTCCATGAAACCACCCCAACCACATCCAACTTCAAGTATATGATCTTTGTCTTTAAGTTTTAGCTTTTGCAGTATTTTTTCGTACTTATTTTCTTGGGCTAATGATAGCCCTTCATCATCACACTTAAAAATTGCACTGGAGTACGTCATAGAATGGTCCAGCCACAATTGAAAAAAGTCATTCCCAATATCATAGTGGGCAAATACATTCTTCTGGCTTCCTTTCTTAGAATTTCTATTTAGAATATGTTTAATCCTGTAGAAAATAATTTTTAGAAAAGAACCTTTTATTACTCTTTCCAACTCTTTATAGTTTTCTACTCCAAGTTGGATAAGTTTATTGATATTTTCGCAATCCCAATAACCTGAAATATACGATTCACCTAACCCGATATCACCTTTCAAAAAGAGTTCTTCGCAAAATCTCCAGTCATTAATACGGATTGTAACTTCCTCTCCTTCTTTAATACCAGAATATTTCAGATACTTTCCCTCCGGAGTAATAATTGTTATAACTCCTTTTTTAATGTTAGATATCATTTCTAGAAAAAGGATACCCCATTTAGGTATATCCTCACATGTATCTATTGATCTTTTATTCATTTTTGTCATAAGTTAAATCCTGACTTAATTTTATAGGCTTAGGAAAATATTTATTTTCCTTGAAAAATAATTTTATTGCTTGATAGTGAATTAAAATTATTATTAGTGCCGTGTAAAAAGGATGCTGGATAAAGGTCTTTAATAAATTTATATCATTCCAGGGAGTCTCTACTCCTTTTATGCTTGTACAAAGCTGAAGTTTTTTATCAAAATAGTAATTTATTTTAACTGCATTTTTTTTTGTGAAATCAAATTTATATTCTCCTTTAATATCGTAAAATGGTGAGACATGGAATTCTTTTGGAAGAGTACATATTTTTTCTTCTGTGTCCTGCTTAATGACATAGTTATGAGATTCACCAAATGTGTTATTAACTTCACAAATAATTGCAACCAACTTGTCTTCATCGTAACAGTACCAAAAGCACACTGGATTAAAAACGTAGCCAACAATTCTTGGGAATGTCTGCAAAACAACACTCCCTGAAAAATTATTTATGCCTGATTTGCGGAGAGTATCATGTGCCCATACTTCTAGTGATGAACCATCTCTATAACCATGGTCTTTTTCATAAAATGAAAACAGGTTAAACTTATTTACACTAAAAAGAAGAGACTCCAGTTCTTGCAGGTTTCCAAGAGAAAATTTTATATAAAATCCTGAATAGGTAAATTTATTTATTCTAGGCAAAAATCTTTTATGAAAAATTTTTGCTCTAAATAGTGATTTCATAAAACCTTTAAAAATCCTTCATTCACTCCATCATCTTCCAGCAATTTATTTATAACTGTTTTTGAGCTTAGTATTCCATCTTCATGAAACCCATATCTCAACCATGCTCCGGAGAAATACACCCTCTGTCTTCCTTGAATATTTCTTATATCTCTCTGTGCCAATATAGAATCTGTAGAAAAAAGCGGGTGTTGAAAATTAATTTCTTTGAAAATCTTATTCTTATCAATTTTGCTGACTGGATTGAGGGTCACAATTACTGATTTTTCAAGTGGCAGAGGTTGTAACTTATTTATTAGATAACTTACTGATACTGAGTCATTTCCAAATTTAGATTCTGTTAAAAGATAATTCCAGGCTGCCCATGCAATTTTTTTTCTTGGAAGGACGCTTTCATCAAAGTGCAATACAGCTTTATTTTTTTGATATTTAAACTTTGAGAGAAGATCTTTGGTTAAAAAATCTATGTTTTTAAATATCTCCAGAGTTTGCGGTGGATGAGAACACATCAAACAATAGTCAAAAAACTCTATCCTTTTCTCTGTAATCAGCTTTAACTTATTGTTTTCAGAAATAACTTCTAAAACGGGCTCATTTAAAAACTTTTTATCTATTCGGGAAAGGGCCTTTTCGATATAAGTCCTACAGCCATTTAAAACAGTTTTCCATTGTGGCCTTCTAAAGATCTGTAGCAATCCGTGATTCAAGCAAAATTTTAAAAAAGTATATGCAGGAAACTTTAGCATTTCGTCTGTAGGTGAAGACCAGATGCATCCTCCCATTGGTAGAAGGTACCAATTTTTAAAATCCTCCGAATATTTTTTCTTTATTAACATCTCATCAAGAGTTAAGTCTGGCTTCCCCTCATATTCTAAAAGATATTTTTTCGATTCATTATTAAATCGAAGCACTTCTTTTAGGAATCTATAAAACTGAATGCTAAACAAATTCTTAGCTTGTGCAAATACCGTTAAAATATTTGTACCAGCCCATATAATGTTATCAATTCTTCTCACTACACTAAAACTCATTTCGCTTAGGTGGGTTTCAATCTTCAACTCATTAAAAAAATCTATTAAGTTTGGATATGTCCTATCATTATGAACAAGAAAACCTGTATCAACCGGAATTCTTTGTCCCTCAAAGTCTATATCTACAGTATTAGTGTGCCCTCCGAAGTAACTCGCGGATTCAAAGAGGTAAACATCATATCCCAGCTTATTTAAATAATAGGCAGCTGATGTTCCAGAAATTCCTGAGCCGATAACTGCCACTTTTTTCATTTTAAACTTTATTTTAATTCTATAAGCATTTTATCGAAGTCTTCAAAACTTTTGACGACCCTCACATTATCTATGTTCTTAAATTCTGGAAAATCAACTTCTCTGCCACCACCAAGTATAACTTTTACTTTATTTTTCAAATATTTATCCATAGATTCAAGGTATGAAACAATATTATTTTCGTAATTCCATTGAGCTGATGAAATAACCCCCATCACAATAGTTTTACATTTAAGAGCATTAACAGCTTCGCTCAAACACTCTGCAGGATGGGAGGCACCAAGGTAATTAGTTGAAACCCGATTCGCATTACAAATAATTTCTGCGATCAAAATAGGGAGTTCATGTAAGTTCCCTTCAGGAGTCGCTAAAGCAAATCGGTCAGGGTTGGGCCCTTCATTAGCCAGATTAATTTGGCCAAGCTGATCTCTAACAATTGTTGATATAATATGTTCTTGTGTGACCGAATACAGTCCTTTTAAAGTCAACTTCTCAATCTCATGCATTACAGGTAAAACAATTTTAAAAATAAATTCTTTTACGCCTGTACTCAAACGGAGATGCTGCATCCCTGAGGCAACCAGGTCAATATTATAATTTACCAAATGCTTAAGTAATTTTTTTGTTTCAACAGAAGTAAGCATCTTGTCTGATTCAGAATTTTCACCATTGTTTACAACCAGAAATGAACGAAGATCTTGCAATGAATGTCTCGCTAAACTTGATATAGTGTGACCTTGTTCTATCAAAGCAACAATGAGCTTTGCTTTGGCGAAATCAGTTTCATTGTAAAGTCTTTGCCCTCCTTCAGAACGCTCTGGTGAAAAGACCTGATATCTCTTTTCCCACGTCCTGATTGTGTGAGGCATGACACCACAAGCAGTTGATATTACATTTATACCAAATTCTTTTTTCATATTATGCTGAGAATATTTTATCATTTTTTGAATAATTATTGTTAATATAATACTTAAACAATAATTAGTCAACATTTAATAATGTTTTTTACCAGAAATGTGAAGGTTGTGAAGGTTGTCTGGTTGTGAAGAATTAGTGGGGGGGGACTAACAGGAGATGGTGGAGGTGGCGTCCACCACTTTTGCTGATATCATTGAAGAATAATTTTTAGAGTTGAAAAATACCAACAAATGTTCTGCTTAGGATTAATTTAACAAATAATCTATTTTCTTTTTTAATGATTAAATATATATAAATTCAATCAGAATTCCATTTACCCTTGTGCGTGCGTGTACTGACGTAAATTTCATCACATACACAATACCACTCCCAAAAAAATTAATCTTTGAGAGGTATAATAACAGTCGATTCGACATCGGCTCCTGCGTCAATCCTTTTTTGAAGAATATCTGGTCTGGTTAACCATTCTCCTCCTTTTTCCATTGATTCAAATTCCAAGATCATGTGAACTTTTTTTTCATCCATGTCACAACCCTTGTAAATAAATTGCATCCCAGCCACTGATACCATTTCAGAGTTCAGATCTTCTGCCATTTCATTCCAAGTATCCCATCCTTTTGTTATATTAACTGATACATATGCTTTCATAATGATCTTTCATAGTTAGAGATTTATAAACAAATAAACACTCAGTAGACTTGGACATCATAACCAACGAATTGTCTGTTAAATCTCTGAGATACTTTACCAGTTGTCATACTACCACAAAAAAGATCTAAAACAAGATCACCTTCATTTGTAGTTTGAAGTACTGGTAGAAAAACTCCCCACTTAATTCTACACAGAGTCAGACAGTCTCCAAGTAACCCCCACTTAATTCTTCACAGTTAGACAACTCTCCAAGTAAAATCTCACATTCTTGTAAATTACCCATCTAAATCAGAGAGAAAAGTCTTGACAAATGGTAAACGTAGGTCTATCGTCCAAATCTAATACTTACCCAACATACGGGTGGTGGCTATACTAATGAAATAAAAGATAAAGTGTACTTTTTCTTGGATAATTTTAAAAGATATTCTAAAAACACATCATTATTAAATATAATAAATCCCTCAAAAGGTTATTAACCTTTAGAATCCAACTAATTCTATCCCGGTTAAGTCATAGCTTAGGTCATTCACACATGCGTATGCGAAAGAGTGGGGGTAATGAGCTTGTTGTATGGTCTCGCACACTACACGCACGAGAGAATCAAAATAACCAAGTAATTATTTGATTATATATATATTAAATCATAAAAAATAGTGGCAATGACCGCAATAAAAATCACTACACGCATCCTATTCCTTATTTTGACAATGGGCCTGCTTCAGACGGGCTGCACATCGGTGGAGCCTGTCATGAGCAAGGCGGGAGTCATGACCCATCCGGACTGTGCCAAGTACAGTACCGAAGAGGCGGTTGCCACTTGCGAATCTGGACTGCGTCAGCGGGGGGGCAGGTCCGGGATCAGCTTCGGCATAGGCGTAACTCGAATACTCGACTGAACCGCTCTTTTCATTCTGAAGTACAATTCAGATGTTGTCTTTCAATCACCACTTCAAACATTTATTCTCCTCGCAAGGTCAGTCACATCACATTCTGTGAGCAACTCCCACTTAATCCTTCACAAGTTAGACACTCTCCAAGTAACTTCCACTTCCTTGTAATTCAAACCAATTAATGTTATCTATTGGGTTGACATACATTACCACTGGGAAACCAAGCACGTTCTATTGAATAAT
>CABXOR010000052.1 GCA_902513935.1 uncultured SAR324 cluster bacterium | reverse complement strand
TGTTGGGGAATGGAAGGATGGTAAAAAACATGGTCAAGGAACATATACTAATCCTGATGGAAGTAAGTATGTTGGGGCATACAAGGATGGTCTAAAAAATGGTCAAGGAACATATACTTTTACTGATGGAAGAAGTTATGAAGGGGAATGGAAGGATGGGAAACAAGATGGTAACGGAACCCATACTTACTCTGATGGAGGTAAGTATGTTGGGGAATGGAAGAATGGGAAACCAAATGGTCAAGGAACAGGAACTTCATATGATGGAAAAAAGTATGTTGGGGAATGGAAAGATTGGGGTTATTGGAACGGAACATCATACGATAAAGACGGAAACATCGTAGGAAAGTGGGTGAATAGAAAATGGATAAAACAATAACCCCCCTCTAAAACAAACATCCCACAAAAACATTTAGTTTTTACTAAATCTCACCCTCAAAGAGTATATCAAGGTCTATATTGTTTATATCTGGTTCGTGTGAGGAAAACAGAGAAGTCAAAATTGCACCTTTACTCAAGAGTCCTTTTTCATCACTAACAGAAATAGTAGTGAGAACCAATCCTGCAATCACATTTATTTGTTTAGATAGTAGATTTATCTTCTTTTCTAAATCCGTTGCACCTTCCACTTGATTACCTATCCCAATAACTTTCCTTTTCAATCCCATCGCAAGAACTTTTGCAATACTTCCTGTCATACCTTCTTGGAGGGTTTCATCTTCTTCTCTTGCATAGTCCTGTGGGACTTTTGGATTGTTCTTATTCATCCACCCATACCTACCCGAATGAACCCCTGTAACTACCCTCATCAACGCATTTACTGCATTAGGATGTATTGAACCATCTTTCTCAAATGTTTTCTTCATTGAACGAACCTTAGACAAAACACTAGATGCAGTTTTCTTATGTTTTTCACTCTTTTTAGGGTCATTCTTTACTTTGGTTGCAACAGATATTGCACCATCTATCAAATCTGCAACCTCATCCTTTGACATATTCTTTTCTGCAAGAAGTGCATATTCATAGAGTTCATCAATCTCTTTTGTAGATATATCCTCTATCAGTTCTGTATATGTCTTACTCATATCACCAACCCAAAATGACTACGCAAACTATCATTTACAATCTTTCCAAAGAAGAACCCAGTTGATTTCCTTTTTTCTTCTATGACATTTGCAATGTCCGTATCCAAGTTGATACTGGTTTTTCTTGTCTTGGTGTTCTCTCCAACACTCCAACCTTTCTTTTGTATTCTCTTATAACTCATATATTATTTTCCTATATTGAATTGTTATTATTTTTACTACTATTTATGAAAAATGTATTATGGATTTAGAGTTGTTCCTTCACAACCCTCTACGACATTAGGAGACTAATGAAAAACCTTGTAGAGTTCCAAATCCATAACACACAAAGGAGTGTTCCATATTGAATATATTTATACAGGAAATGTGGTGGGGTCGTAAAAATAAATAGAAGTATCTAATGGTGGTTTATAGATTAGAAACTACTTTGTAGTTTTAGTACCCCCCCTGTTTTCATTTGCAGGAAACAAACTCCCTATCTTTGGAAGTCTGTTTCCCACAGTTTTAGGAAACCTCACAGGTTTCCTCAACTTCCTCATCTTCCTTCTTATCTTTCCATTTGGTATAGAAACCAATTTGACTAAAAATAGAACTATTATTGAATGTATTTCTCCCAGAACCAACTTGTTTGAGGTCTTCTAATCCAACTAATTTCCTCAAAGAACAATACAAGTTACCTTCATCTTCTTTGAGGTCATAGATAGTCTTTCTAGTGACCATTTTGTTGAAGATTTCTTGGTGTTCTTTTAAGAACTCTTGGATTTCCAAAGGGTCGTGTCCTGTCGCATATATTGAAGTTATATCTACTCTCTTGGTGTCTATCCAAGATTGGATTATATTATCCATCTCTCCTTCACCTGAGTAGTTTTCATCAATAACAAACTCAATGTTACTTCCACAATTCAATCTACGAAAATTGTTAGTTTCTTCCCAATCTGGTGATTGAGTAATACTTTCAACAAAACTATCACTATCTGAAATGTCAGATGTTAGTTGTAGTTCGTGCAACCACCTCTTAACCATTTCTGGGTCGTGATTTGTTAGGAACTTACCTTTGTTTATATGTCTTACATTTCTTTCGTAGGTGACATTAACCCACTTCATATTTTTATTATTACTTGCACTCATATTATTTCTCTATTGAGATTATTGTTTATCAGTAGTGAGTAAATCCCACTACTGGATTTGAGACACAACACACTTATTGCGATGCATCTTCAACTCTGGTTTTCAACCGAACCAGAAAACGGATAATAAGGGATTTACTAAACTGAACTAATGGAGGGAGTTAGAACCGAAGAATTGAGTGGTTCTAATTTACACAAATTGTCTAAATCATCTTATCAAAAAGAGTGGGAAAACATCTCTCACTCTTTAGTAGTATTATACCAAATAAAAATTGAAAAGTCAATCCTGGCAAAGTCTCTATCTTTGGAGTTTCCAACGGATTGCATAGGTTTTATTGACATATTATTTTTCTAATTCTTTACTTATATTAGACCATTTCTGGACAGAATGAACAAGACAACCAAAGTCTCTATCTTTGGAGTTTTCTTTGTATATGTGATATAACATCCCCAACAAACACTTTGGAGAAATAATGGAACAAATTACTGTAAAAATAATAGATACAAGGGAATGGAAAACCCTAAAAGATAGGAAGGAATTAGTAAAAGAAAGAGATAGGGAAAGGAAGAAATCTCAACAAAGTGTAGATGAACGCATCCATTATATGTGGTTCAAGTATCTTCAATTATGTTTGGACTTGGAGAGTATAGATTATTCAATTCCAAAGAGGGGTGGTAGAGGGAAAACTATTTCATCTACAAAGGTGAGAGTATCAAAAGACATATACAAGGATTGGGATTTAGAAAAGGTCAAAAATTCCAGTTTTAGAGAATGGTATGATGAGGATAAACAATTACTGTTCTATGAAGGTGGGTTTCAATACACCAAAGGAACTCAATACCAACCATTAGTCAAAAGGTTCAATGTATTCATTCTTTACACTAATATGATGAATGGAGACTTTGAGGATGATACTGGTGGGAGACTTGATAAAGGAGTGAGGGTTAGTGAATTGATTATGGAGGATTTACAGAAATACAGATATGAATTATTAGATAGGGGAACAGGATATGATGAAAGGGGAACTACTCAACAAAAACGAGTTCTAAGTGATGTTGTTGATTGTGAAAATAGTATCCTTGCAGTCTGTGAAGGAAAGTTTCCAAAGTAGTCTCATTTATTCTCTGGTTCTTCTTCCGTACTCTATTTCTCTAACCCTCACTCCTTTTGTCTCAAAGGTTTCTCTATTACCCTTTATTCCTTGTCTCTATGGGTTCTCTATTACCCTTTATTATCTTTGTTTCTTTCCTTTTCCTTGAAACCTTACATACCTACTTATACAAAAAGAAACGGATATTCTCGTTAGAAGATGATTTATAATGTCCCTATCTTTGGATATTTCACTCCCAAACCTTTATATGTTGATAGTTCGTGCAAGGTCTAATGCACTATTATCACTCACTCCAAGATACGCAGAAGTCGCAGTAACAGAAGATTGACCAAGTAACCTTCTTACTGCATCAACATTATGTGTCTTTGCATATATTACAGAAGGTTTGGTCTTTCGTAATGAGTGTGTTGAATATTGTGATACATCCTCAACACCTAACTTCCTCATCCACCCCTTTACTATCCTTGCATATTGTTGGGAACAAATAGGTTTCCTCATAAAGTGTCCCATCTGTCCCTTAAATATGTAATCCTCCTGTTCTTTATCCACCAGATGTTTCTTGATTACATCTATTGAGTTCTTACTCAAAGGAATGTTCAGGGTTGTCTTTCCTGTTTTCTTTTGTTTTACTTTCACTTCTGTTTTTACTGAACCACTCTCATTCATTACATCCTTCACCTGTAAGGATAATAAATCACTACTTCTCAACATCAAATCTACTGAAAGGTTCAATAGTAAGTCGTGTAGTGGTTTATCTTTTACTAACTTCCTCAAACTCTTTACTTGGTTCTCGTTTAGTGGTTTCTTTCCCATAATATTCTCCTGTTATAATGTTCATAAACATCGTTTTTAATCATTTATTGAACATTATATTCCATAAAAATATATTTGTCAAGTAAAAAGTAAGCAATTGCAACGGATTATAAGATAATGCACAATTTTATCCTTATTGAATACTTTTGAGCATTATTGAGGAAAAGAAGTGTAGGACTGATAAAAATTTGAGGATTTTACTTGGAAATATATTTGGTGTCTGTTATTATATGTCTTTTAGTGTCTGTCTGGTGTCTGTCTGGTGTCTGTCCAAAACACAGACACCTTCTTATTTACCCTCTCATTTGAAGATACAAAACCACTATCCACAAGGGATTGAGAGACAAGTAAGGGGTTCGGCAAAAAAGTAAGAGGTTAGTCCCCCCTCGTCTCCACCACCCTCTTATGCGCCTTATAAGTTACTGATAATATACAAATATTGTCAATGGTACAATATGCCAATGGTACAAGTCTAATGGTACAATTATAGCTCTAAATCAGGACTCTCATAAAATTTAATATCTGGTTTATCGATTTACTAGATATTAATGCCTCCCTACAGCAAAAATAAATTAATTTATCATTCCTCACTTTACACAGTTTTATAGATTCAAAGGGGGAACTTTCCTCCTGACGTATCGTTAATACCTTCTCAGAAATTTTCTAAAAATATTTTAAATAGTCAGTTCTCATTTGAGAATTACTAATTCTTCACAAGTCAGACACTCTCCACAATCTTCCCACTTTCTTGTAAAACAAACCGATTGATGTTATATATGGGGTTCTCCTAAACCACTTATAGGAAACCAAGTGAAACACCTACTCATCCTCCTATCCTTTCTTCTTATTCTTTCTTCTCCTCTGTTTGGTCAGTCGGGGAAACCTCAGACCATCATAATCCCAACAGGTAGTCTTGGTGAAATGAGTGAAGCAAGAATTAAAATTCTTGAGAAAACACTTGAGTCTAAAATTGCTGACCATTTTGCAATTGTTCCTAAAGAGTTATTTGAAGAAGCACAAGAACAAGCATTTCAAGAAATGGATTCTGATGAGTGTACAGAGGATCAATGTATTCTGATGATTAAAGAAATCCTACAGATAGAGAATGCATTCAAAATGGATCTCATTTCAGAAGATGGTGACACTCAGATTTCTATAACTTGGAATGATCAGGATCAAAAAAGAGTTGTGGAAGATTACTGTGAAGGATGTAAGACAAAAGGACTACGATTGATGATTGGGGGATTGGTTGAGAAGTTGATTGGAGTGAAGGATGTGGTCAAAGAAGAACCACCGAAGAAGGTTCAAACTATTAAAATAAATGAAATCCAAGAAACTTCAACTATTTATAAAAACAATAATTGTGAAATAGTTTGTGACAGTCTTGTGGCATATTTCTCTTTTAATGGTAACACAAAAGATGTAACAGGTAACAATAATGAAGGTAAAATAGTTGGAGCAAAATTAACTAAAGACAAACATGGTAAAATTAATAATGCATATATGTTTAATGGTAAAAACTACATCAAACTTGAAACAAATAATTTATATAATAATGACAATTCGTTTAGTATATCAATAATATCAAATACAATCAGGTTCTCAGATAAATATAAATACAGTTCTAGAGCAGGTAGTAGTTACACCTCTCAAGAATTATTAATAAATAGTAATCGAACTGTTCATCTAGAACTCTTTTACTTCTCAGATGGTGGAAGAAATATTGGTTTTTATGTAGGTGAAAAAACAGTATGGGGAGGACTAACAAGAATTAATGATTATCATCACATCGTAGTGATAGCAGATGGTTTAAATAAAGAAATAAAAATATATTTAGATGGCAAAATAAAAGAAACAAAGAAATGGTCTAATACATCTGTTTCTGGTAAGAATGGTTGGATATTAGGAGGGGATTTTGGTGAAAGGGGTTATATCGGTGTGATTGATGAAATTCGTTTTTATGATAAAGCACTAACAACTGAAGAAGTAAGAAACATCTACATAAATTATTTTTAAATATTGATTCGTATACACTTTATTCAACCTTATCCAATTCTTATATACGTCCTCAGAAATGATGGTTGCGTGACCTTTGGAGGTTCACTCTCAGACCATTCACTCTCTTTAGGTTATTTCTTGATGTGGTGAATCTTTTTCAGTAATTCCTGTTCACCCTCAAATAGAATCTCTTTCAGTAGATTCTCTTGTTCTCCCTTCCTGTCAATCTGTCTCCTCAACTCCTCAAACATTCTCAGAACGAACTTCAGACCCAGTTGACCTCCAAGTAAAACCCCAAGTTCTTGTAAAATAAACCAAGTTCTGGTATTTTTTGGGTTCTCCTAATCCACTTATAGGAAACCAAGTGAAGAATCTACTTATCATTCTCTCCATATTTATTTTTAGTTTCACAGTCATCTCCTGTAAAAGTAGTGATGATAGTAAGACCACCCACACCATTTCAAGTGGATTATTTGTTGCGGTGGGTTTTTCTGGAACCATTCTCACTTCACCAGATGGAACCTCTTGGAATTCTAGGACTTCTGGTACAACGGAAGATCTCTATGGAGTCACCTATGCAAACAGTACTTTCGTGGTGGTTGGCACATCGGGAACAATTCTCACCTCATCGGATGGAACCACTTGGACCTCAAGGACTTCTGGTACATCAAACTATCTCGCAAATGTCACCTACGCAAACAGTACTTTCGTGACTGTTGGTGACAATGCAACGGGGTCTGGAACCATCCTTACCTCAACAGATGCAACTACTTGGACTCCAAGGACTTCTGGTACAACGAGAAGACTGACTGAACTCACCTACGCAAACAGTATCTTCATAATTGTGGGTGAAGCAGGAACCATCCTTACCTCATCGGATGGAATCACTTGGGTTGATAGAAGTTGGAGTAGTAGATTGAATCGATTCAATGGAGTAACCTACGCAAACAGTATCTTCGTAGTTACGGGTTCAGCAGGGAGAATACTCACTTCTTCGGATGGAACTTCTTGGGATAATAGAACTTATGAAACTTCAAACTATCTCGGAGCAGTCACCTATGGAAACAGTACGTTCGTGACGGTGGGTGAATCAGGAATCATTCTAACATCATCGGATGGAATCTCTTGGGATAATAGAACTTATAATACATCAAATGGACTCTATCATGTCACCCACGCAAACAACACCTTCGTGACGGTGGGTGAAGCAGGAACCATCCTTACCTCATCGGATGGAATCACATGGACTGCAAGGACATCTGGAACATCAAATACTCTTAGTAAAATCACCTACAAAGAATAAACCCCATCATCTCCTGTAAGTAGCGCCCCACTAATTCTTCACAGTCAGACACCCTCCAAGTAAAATCCTCATATCTTGTAAAACACTCCAAATTGTGGTACAAATAAGTTTCTCCTAAAACAACCAGTTAGTAGGCACCTTTAAATGTGAAAATATTTTGATTGAAAAAAATTAAAATGTTAATATGCTAATCAACATTTCTGAACTAATATAAAAATTAGATACTTTAAATAACATTCAAGAATAAGGAGCTATTTATGTCTATATACACAGAGTTGAAAAAAGCAATAGATAATCGTGACATTGAAGCTTGGATCAAAATTTATCACGATGATTTTATTTTAGTTCGACATCAGTCAGGTACGGAAATGAATAGAGAAGAATTTTTGGAAATGGGAGAAAAAATGATGTCTAACAAAGCTTTAACTTTCAACAATATGAGATGTATTTATGAAAATGATGATATTTTGGTTGAACACTCGGTAATGGGTTTCCCGGACGGAACTCGTGAAGCAGTTTTAGTTGTACATACTAAAAAAGAAGGTAAAATTATTCGTACTGAAACCGGTGCAACACCTTTAACTTAGGAGAGTCTTTGTGAAAAGTTATATATTAGGTTCTACTAAACCAACCAATTGAGAGCCCTAAGAGATATACACTCATAACCACATTTTTCCTCCTTCATAACTTACAATTAGGCCTTATATAATTGATATAATTCATTAAATATTAATCATCTTTTTAGCCTGTTGTACAGGTATTGTGGTACAGGTTTGATCAATTTTAGAATCAAATTTTTTCACCAGATATTCAATTATTGATCTTTTCAAAACTTCACTTGATTTATTTTGATCCCTCTATATAATCATCACATTATTGATTGGGGATCCTTTTGGTGATTCTACCCTGCTGAATCTCATTTAGCTTTGATATCACTGCGTAATAATTAAATATTTGATCCTCTTAATTTCTTACAGTGAGATTATTCACAGCACGTTTAAATAAAATATAATGAAAGGTAAAAATGAGTAAAATTAAACTTCTTATGATTGTGTTTTTATTTGCTGGATGTTCCGTACCAGATTTTATGATCCAGGGCCAACTAGATGATTTTGAAAAAGCCCTTGAGGCAGAGGACGTGAATTGGATAATGGATCAATACACTGACGACGTTGTTCGAGAACTTCCAGATGGCTTCAAATTTAAGGGCAAGGATGAGGTGCGAATGTATTGGGAAGATCTCTTTCAATCTGTGGATAATATAGATGTTGAGGCTATTGATTTTGTAACATCAGGTTTCCCGCCGGCCAAATTGGCTCTTCACTGGAGGTGGAAAGCAGATGTTGTAGCAAAAGCAAAATACTTTAAATTTGATACTGTAGGAACGACAATAATAATTGAAGGTATGGACCTCACTTATGGTAGTGGTTTCAAAACGGCAAGGGTCATTAG
The DNA here is from genome assembly GCA_902513935.1 of uncultured SAR324 cluster bacterium. The sequence continues at coordinate 1,028 of CABXOR010000052.1, read as the reverse complement.
TTTCTGGAATACCTTAGATATGCTACAGCAAGCAGGCTACAAGGTTACCAAATAGACTGAAAATTCATCGGCCGCCGCCTGGCAGCATTGAAAAGACACAATGATGGTCTTACTAGAAATATGAAGTTAACTGCCGTACAGGCAGCTTATTGAGAAGGATTATAAGACAGTACAGGATTATCCTGTTGAAACTCAGTCTAGATAGATGTTCCCTCTTGATTGGATAGAGTTTCATTTACTAGCACCAATTCTCGTCCAGATCCAAGTACCTCAAGACTTTTCTTTCTCTTCCAACCTTTTGTTTTAGCAATCGCCTTCACCAGTTTGCTATTTAAGGCCTTAGTAATCATGTTAGGATTAAGTCCACATGTTTCTTTTAGTTCCTCGTTTGTGATATAAGCACTACAAGAAGTAACCAAGAGGTTAGCCAATTTCTGAGTAGCTGTAGCAACTTCTAAGACTTGATCTTTACCAATAATCTTCACTTCAGGACTATTAGGAAACATCTTATCTTTAGAACTAAATAAGAGAGGTAAGTCTCCATCAATTGAATAAACATGAGCAGGAGATGCAATACCAGAGTCATCAATGTTTCTTAGTGAAATCCTTGCTGCCATTTGTTTAAAGGTGGTTTGAAGATGAGAGTCCCTTATGATATTTACCAAAGGATCTTTTGATCTTGGTGCTCCAAGTTTATTCAGATTAAGTCCAGATGCATGAGAAGACTTCAATGAACCAATTCTTGCTATCACTAATGAAGTCGGCAGGTGCCAGTCTCCAAGAAGAAAGACATGATCACAGTCCTTCCATTTGTTTGACCCTTTTCCTCTTCCATAGTTGCAAAAGTGGACGTGTCTATTGTTCCAATCTGCTTCAAATGGACTTTCATAAGGATCACCAGGATCTTTGTGTAACCCATAATTCAATAGATCCTTCTTAGCTACCACTAAAATCTCTGCATTCTCTGGTGTTACACTTGTTACATATTCTTGAAGCCACTCCATGTATGGTCTTGCACTCCACGCGTT
>CABXOR010000051.1 GCA_902513935.1 uncultured SAR324 cluster bacterium | reverse complement strand
GATTTATTGATCCGGCTGTTAATGTTATTGCTCCTGAGAGTGTCTTGCCGGATGCAATGGAAACCGGGGTTATATTGGCTACTGAAAGGCTAGTAATCGTAGAGTCGTTATCAACATCAACTCCCAGGTTGTCTACTGTAGTACTTACATTGTCTACCGTGATCGAGTTCAGCAGAAGCTTACTGTCTGCATTGTTAAGATCCAAGCCTCCACTCTGAAAATAGCCGCCTCCGCTGAGGGTCAGTGTATAAGCACTTATATCGAATGAACTACCAGTGTAAGAAAGAGTTTTTCCTGCTGCCACACTAAATTCAGAACTTACCTCTTGAATTACTGCTGACGAAATACTGGCATCTTTACTAACCTCAAGGAGCCCTCCATTTAAAGTGAGTGATCCGCTAGATAAAATTACATCTTCAACTCCTAAATTAAGAGTACCACTAAGTGACATGTTATCACCCAGTGTCAGTGTCCCTGCAGCACCTGTAATCGTCATCTGTTTGCCGTCAGGTACTTCAAAGGCTTGTGTAATACTCAATGTTTTGCCACTCGCAAAATTAATTTCCGAAAACTCTTCATGAGCCAGATTTTGAATTACACCATTGGAACTAATTTTCAAAGTAGGAGCATTCGATATATCACCTGAACTTATTTTTACGTGACTGACAGTGGTATTGTCGCTAGAAAATTCAAGTTCTCCGTCTGCATGATTAAGCGTAACTGGATTGCTACCATCACTATTAAGCACCAAAGATCCTTCGCCGGTCAAAGACAATGTTTTATTATCTAAGCTGAGAGCGTCGCCCTCATAGGTTAAGCTGAAACCCTCAACTATCTTTAGATTTGAAGAGGAACTTAGTGAAATTGTTGAGTCACTACTAATAGTCGTATCATTATCTACCTGTAAAGTTCCACCGTTCAAAACAATGTCTCCTTCCAGCCATGCGTCTATACACAACGTTCCACCGGTGTCAATTTGTAATCCACCAGGCAGTCTCAATTGCCCCGTAGGCAGAATAGGCAAAGATTGAGGACAAGAGATTCCAAAAGCGACCGCTTCAACGACCTTTAGTATGGTTGTATTGCCCAAAGTCAGCATAGGGTCTACGTTTTCTGTAACCGTAACATTTGCAACCGTCTGTTCTGCATTCGTGGTCAGTGTTGAATTGTCAATTAAATGGAAATTGGTAGTATTATCTGTCTTCAATTCACCGTCCGCTAAATAGAGGTCGCCTCCCAAATTCAGCAGGAGCCCATAAGCATCAATAGTCAAACTTCCTGAAACAAGGGTAACGTTTCCATTCAAGGTTAAATTATCAGTCAGGTCCAAAGTTCCGGCACCTGCCAAATCCATTCCCTGCGTCGATACAGTCAAAGGCTCTGCTAAAGTCAAAGTCTTTCCTGAATCAACTGAAAGTCTCAGTTTATCTGTCATGCTCAAATTAGTAAGCGTAGAGTCTCCGCTCACTTCCAGGCCTTTTGAACTATTACTTACTGCAGAACCTGAGACAAAACCTACACTCACATTGTCTAAGACTAAGTGACTGTTTGCGTTATTCAAACTTAGTGCTGAACTATTTGAATTAATAAAGCTTCCTCCTCCATTGATATTCAATTTTGAAGTGCCAATATCAACAACTGCTCCTGAGTAAGTCAGAGTTTTTGAAGTAGCTATTTGTAGTGTTGAGTCTGCACTCTGTGTCAGATTATCAGTTAAGACTGTATTTTGTTCGGTTGCTATTTTACCCCCGTTCAACACAATATTCCCGGAAACCTTCTTACCTTGACCAATTAATTGGCTGCCCGCTTCAAGACTTAAGCCACCTAAGAAATTAAAAGATCCACCACCGTTTTGTAGTTTTTGAGAATCTCCGACCGTTACAGGACCAGATACACTCAAAGTTATATTTTCAGTACCCAATTTTAAATCTGCACTGCCTGTCAGAGTAAGTGCTCCGATGTTCACATTCTGATCACTCGAAAAAGTAAGTGTTGCACCAGCTGTGATACTGCCCATGCTAAAATTGTCATCTGAGCTAACGTAAAAACTATCGCTTAGGGATAGATTCTCCACTAAATTCCCTGTACTGGAACTTACACTTGAAGAAATTGTCAGGCCGCCGTTTGTATTGCTGGCACTGACCAACAGGTGAGATATTTTCGTACTGTCACTTATCTCCAGTTTGCTACCTGAATTATCAAGTGTAATATTCTTAGTATTATTAAATGTACCGCCTCCAGAAAGCTTAAAAGTATGTTCTCCAATTCCGAATTCACTTCCTGAATATGTCATCGTTTCTCCGGAAGCAATTATTAACTCAAATCCATCATGCTGATCAACTTGTTGCAGCGATCCGGTAAAAGTCATAGTTTCTTGCGCCTCAACTGTTCCACCGTTCCCTGAAATTGTAACATTGGCTGCCAGTGTCCCAGTGTTATTAAGTTGAAGATTACTATAAATAGTTCCGCGATAAATTTTAAAAGACCCATTTAAAATTTGATTTGGAGAAATAGAAACTGGGGTGACATGTCCTACCGAAAAATCATTCACGGTTGATGAGTTATCAACAGTAATACCAAGACTGTTAGAATCAGTTCTGATGTAGTTTGCAGAAATTCCAGACAAATTAATTTGACTTGCCGCATTGTCTAATTCAAGCGGATTAGTGTTGGTAAAAGTTCCTCCTCCATTAATGCTTAATGCTGATGCACCAATCTCAATTGAAGCTCCTTGATAGGTCAGCGTCTTCGTTTGAGCAATTTCTATTGTGGACGCTGCAAGGTGCAGGATGGATGAATCTAGCGTAGTGTCATTGTCAATTGCGAGCAGGCCCCCATTTAGTTTGACTTTGGAGGAGCCTGTGTTTAAAACATCCGTTAATCGAAGCACTCCTCCTGAATCAATGCTTACTCCGCCATTCAGTTGCAATGCAGTTGAGCCCTGCTCTATTCGTCCCTCCGGATCATTCAGTGTCAGTTCTTCAGTTAGTGTCAGATTATCTGTTTGGGTACCAAAGGAGAGGACATTATTATTCAGGGTAAGCGCTTTAAAAGATAGTGGTGTATTGCTGGAGGCAGTAACGTTGCCATTCAGTTTAAAGGTTCCGTTATTACTTGTTAGTGTCCCTCCAGTTTTGCTGAAGTCTCCAGCAGTTTCTACCGTAGCATTAGCTGCAGTCAACTCACCTCCGGACTGGCCGAACGCTCCATTCAAAACCAGGGTAGATCCGTTACTTAGGTCAATAAGTCCTGTTGAAGAAAGCGAGCTTCCGGAAGCAAGGGTGAGTTTCCCTCCTGCTGAGTAGACTTTTGCTGCACTAAATGCTGTGACCCCGGTCCAGGTCAAATCTGCACCTTGCATTTGGAAAGTCCCAGCGGATCCACCCTCAGTTGGTGAGCTATTCTCGATAGTCAGGTCAGTATATGTGGACCCGAGGGTTAACGTCTTTCCCGATAAGTCCACTGAGCCAACTGTGAATGTGGAATTTCTGCTAATCGTTGTGTGGTCAGATAATTTTAGTACAGTACCATTGCTCGTTATGACATCATCCAGCGTCAAGCTGCCTTCGACCTCCAATGTCCCATTCGAAAGATTGAGCCAATTTGCACCACTTAAAGTAGTGCTTCCGTTGGTTTGAAGTAAACCTGTGAAGACCAGATTTGCAGTCTGCAAAGAGAGGATTGAGTTTTTGCTGTTTACAGTTCCTGAAACATTACCTCCATTACTAAATAACAGGGTTCCGCCGGAAGGTTCGAGAACCCCAGAAATAGTTGCAGACTCACTCATCGTCAAATCCGCACCATTCATTTGGAGGGTTGAACCATTGTCTAAACTGAACGCTTCTCTGATCGTCAGATCTGCACCTTGAGTGGCGGAGATATTAAAATTATTATCATTCAATTCAAGTGTTCCAACACTCATTGGTGTATTAGTTGAAACTGTTACTTCGTCCAGCAGACTCAACTTAGAATTATCAGCAAATGTTAATGTTCCACTTGTAATGCTGATGTTATCACTCAACTTAAGTTCGCCCCCCTGGATGTCAATAGTTCCGGCAGACCCTAAACTCGCAGTTGAACCGAAAGAAATGATTCCACTGGTTGATGAGAGTTTCCCTGTACTAATAACCAGATCGTCTTTCAGTGATAGATCTAATGATCCGGTCAAAAGCTGTTCCCCTGCATCATCAAGAGTAAGTGGATCATTAACTATCAGTGGCATCGAAATGGTCAGCGCTGAGCCGTTGAGGTCCAGTGAACCGATTTCAGTAGAGGCTGAGTTTCCTAAAGTTGCATCTGCCTGCAGAATCAGATCGGTATCATTGTCCGTTACAGTTCCTGCCAGGTTCAAATCCCCGCCTAACTTGAGCAGCCCTCCTGAAAGGTCAAGTTCATTGTTGTTGCGGGAAATGGTAGTTCCTGTGCCTGTGCTTAATGTTCCGGCAATCGCAAAATCACTTAGCAATTGCAATGTAGTTCCAGGTACGTCTAGCTCAGAGCTGTTATCAACAGTGCCGCCCAGTGTCAATGTTCCGCCGGTGGAATCAATGAGGGAGTTGTTTTGCAGGGTAAGTGCTCCCTGCAGATTTAAATCCGCACCCTGGGTATGTAAGGTTACTGCATTGAGAGTAAGCGAATCGAGAAGCTTAAGGTCTGAAGCAGCGCTGCCTAGCGTCAATGTATTGCCATTGTGCTCAAGGGCCTTAAAGGTTTTTTCTCCATTGAACGTCAGGGTAACATCATCCAGCAAATGCAGGACAGAAGTGTTATTTGAGGTCAGTGTTCCACTTCCTGCAGAAAGATTATCACTCAATTTTAATGTTGTTCCGCTCACATCCAAAGTTGCATTGTTTATAGTTCCACCCTGAGTAAGAGTGAATGTTCCAGCTGTGGAAGTGATGTATCCAGCTGTAAGCTGGAGGGGATATGGCAGGAGCAAATCTGCTGCATTTGTGATGAGCTGCGAACCCGAACTGTCAACCGCAAGTGTTGAGTGTATTGTCAGGTCTGTTGTTGCTGAGCCAAGCGTGAGCGTAAAGTTGTTTAAATCCAGACCACCAATTTCAAGTGGATCAGAACGGGTAATACTGGCATTGGCATTCAGTGCCAAGGATGTAGCATTGTCGGTCTGTACTGCACCAAAGTCACTGTATGTTCCGCCAAGCCCAAGAGTACCTCCAGTCAATCCGATTGTGTATGAACCGGGATTAATGGTAGTATTTCTCAAACCCAGGGTGCTGTCGTTTATCATTCCAACGTTTCCGCCAAGCGTCAGTGAAGAGTCAAACAGTTGTAACTCACCGCCGGAGATGGTTGCTCCTGAGTTCAATGCAACCGAACCGCCGGTCAAGAGCAGGCTTGCATTGTCCAGCGCCACACTCCCATTGAATGTCAGTGATCCTGCGCTGGACTCGATTGTGCCGTTATCTTCAAGAGTGGCCGAGCCACTAAGAGTCAGGCTTCCTGCTTGAGTATCTACTGATTCTGATGCTCCAACAGTAAACGGATTACTCAACGTCAGATGAGTTGAAGATGTGTTCAAGGTCAGTCCCTGAGAGTTCAAGTCAAGCATTGGAATGGTAAATACAGCATTGCTGGTAAAGCTGGATGCAGCCTGGAGCTCAAGAGTTGAGCTGCTGTTTGAGCTTATTGTTCCATCTCCGACATTCAGTGTTCCTGTAAATTCTACTGTGCTGCCTGAAAAATCAAATATGGCTCCGCCCCCGAGAGCCATACCATACGGTAATGACAAAGTGCCGCCAGTAGAACTCAGTTTTCCATTTACCAGATCAAATCCAGAAGCAGATTGAAGCGTTAAATCTGCATCTCCAGTCAGTATCTGGGAAGAGGAGGTATCAAAAGTTACTGCGCTAGTAACCGTCATGTCACTTGTCCCTGAACCAAGCGTCAGTGCTTTATTTTGAAGATTGATGCTGCCAAGAGTGAACGGTGAACCACGGGTAAGTGTAGCATCTGCAGTTAGAAGCAGCCCTGTGTTTGCACCCGTGGATACATTATCAAGTACCAGACCTGTTCCCAACTGCATTTGGACACCAGTGCCGGTTAAATCCAGGGTACCGTTCAGCTGCAGGGTTGGATCTGTCCCGCTGGTTGTTAAATTGTCGCCAACTGTTAAATCATCACTCAAAACCAAGGTTGCACTCTCCAAGGTCAGTTCTGAAACCGTACCTCCGGAAACAAAATCCAGGGCTCCATTGCTGACTTCCAGTTCTCCATCTGAAACATTAATTGCTTTTTCAAACTTCAACTTTCCTGCCCCACTCGAAGAGAGGGTGCTTCCTCCCAGGGCCAGGGTACCGGTCTGGTTAAGGACCAGGGAATAACTTTGGGGAACAATTATCTCAGAACTTGCAGTAACACTTACGGTACCAGTCAGGTCCCGGTTGCTGTCAACACGGAATTTACCTCCGGCCAGTTTCATGTCTCCTAAATATTCTCCGCTTCCTGAAATTTGCAGATCTGCATTATTGTTTAGTGTTATTGGACCATTGATCGTTTTATTTGCTGCAATATCAAGATAGCTGGTTGCAGTCAGGTCAAAGCTTCCCAAGGTCGCAGACTCCACAACTTGAATCCCTTTACCGGAAGTAGCGTTATCAGTCGCCTGAACACCTCCAATTGTTACAATGCCTGCAAAAGAAAGGAGGCTGCCAGCATTATTCAATACCAGGGCATTTGTGTTGTTCAGTGTTCCGCCTCCGCTCATGGTCAGAGTGTTTGCCCCCAGACTGAGTGGTGCTCCTGAATAAGTAAGTGTCTTATTAGCAAGAACATCTATGGTTATATCACCCGACTGAGTGAGTGCACCTGATACTGTCGAAGTCTCATCTGCATCCAGAGTACCACCACTCATTGCAATAGTTGAGGCAAGGGTTCCTGTCTCATTAAGCTTTATTGATCCTGCCGAAACTGTGATTGCTCCTGAGAGTGTCTTGCCCGATGCAATGGAAACCGGGGTTATATGGGCAACTGAGAGACTGCTGACAGTTGAGTCATCATCTACATCAAGTCCTCCTGAACTGCTGTCTGCCGAGGTACTTACGTTGTCTACAGTAATTGAGTTCAGCAGGAGCACGCTGCTTGGATCGTTAAGAGTAAGTCCTCCACTGACAAGGCTTCCTCCTCCAGTCAGGGTCAGGGTATTTGCTCCAACGCTGATCGCTGCTCCGGAATAGGTAAGCGTCCTACCGTCTCGAACGTCTATGGTTATGTTGCCTGCCTGGGTCAGTGCACCAGAAACTGTCAGCCCATAATCAACATCCAGGGTTCCCCCGCTCATTGATACAGACGAGGCAAGTATTCCTCCCTCCTCATCGAGCTTTATTGATCCTGCTGTTACTGTTATTGCTCCTGAGAGGGTCTTGCCTGATGCAATGGAAACCGGGGTAATGTGGGCAATCGTGAGAGACGTAACTGTTGAATCTGCATCAACATCAAGACCTAAACTGTTTGCAGAAGTAGTTGCGTTGTCTAGTGTGATTGAGTTCAGCAGAAGCTTGCTGCTGGCATTGTTAAGAGTCAGTCCTCCGCTAACAAGACTTCCTCCACCACTTAGAGTGATTGTATTTGCTCCAACACTGATCGCTGCTCCTGAATAAGTAAGAGTCTTGTTGTCAGCAACATCTATTGTTATATCTGCAGTGTGACTTAGTGCTCCTGATACTGTGGAAGACTCATCTGCATCTAAAGTGCCGCCGCTCATTGCAATGGTAGAGGCAAGCGTGCCTGTCTCATTAAGCTTTAATGAGCCTGCCGAAACTGAAATTGCACCTGAAAGTGTCTTATTCGCTGCAATTGATACCGGAGTTGTATGACCAACTGAAAGAGAAGTAACTGTTGAATTTGCATTCACATCAAGACCTAAACTACCTGATGAAGTACTTGCTTTGTTTAATGTAGTTGAATCCAAGAGAAGTTTACTACCTCCTGAAGCCAATACAAGAGCATTGTTATTGTTCAGTATTCCACCTCCGATAACGTTCAGGGTATATTCTCCAATTTCTACAGCTGCTCCTGAATAAGTGAGAGTCTTGTTGTCAGCAACATCTATCGTTATATCACCTGACTGAGTCAATGCACCTGATACTACCAGTGAATCATCTGCATCCAATGTTCCACCACTCATTGCAATGGTTGAGGCAAGCGTGCCTGTTTCATTAAGCTTTATTGATCCGGCTGATACTGTAATTCCTCCCGAGAGTGTCTTGCCTGATGCTATTGCAACTGGGGTTATATTGGCAACTGAAAAGCTAGTAATCGTAGAGTCGTTATCAACATCAATACCTTCACTGGCTTCTGAGGTAGTTACGACTTTCAATGTAACTGAGTTAAGAATTAGTTTACTATTTGTGTTATCCAGTACAATTGCATTTTGGTTGGAAAGTGTTCCTCCTCCAATAACTGTGAGAGTATTTGCTCCAATACCGACATTAGTTCCTGAATAATAGGTAAGGGTCTTACCCGTGGCAACATCTATCGTTATATCACCTGACTGAGTCAGTGCACCAGAAACTGTCGAAGTCTCATCTGCATCCATAGTACCACCACTCATTACAATAGTTGAGGCAAGAGTTCCTGTCTCATTAAGCTTTAATGATCCTGCCGAAACTGTGATTGCACCTGAAAGTGTCTTATTCGACGCAATTGAAACTGGAGTTATGTGGCCAACCGAGAGAGACGTAACTGTTGAATCTGCATCTACATCAAGACCTAAACTGTCTGCAGAAGTAGTTACATTGTCTACCGTGATTGAGTTTAGGAGAAGTTTGCTGCTTGCATTGTCAAGAGTAAGTCCTCCGCTAACAAGGCTTCCTCCGCCAGACAATGTGATGGTGTTTGCTCCAACACCTATCGCTGTCCCTGAATAGGTAAGGGTCTTGGCAGAGGCAACATCTATTGTTATGTCTGAACTATGACTCAGTTCTCCAGATACTGTCGAAGTCTCATCTGCATCCAGAGTACCCCCGCTCATAGATACTGTTGAGGCAAGCGTTCCTGTCTCATTAAGCTTTAATGAGCCTGCCGAAACTGAAATTGCACCGGATAGACTCTTGTCTGATGCAATTGATAGCGGGGTAATGTGGGCAATCGTGAGAGACGTAACCGTTGAATCTGCATTCACATCTAAACCTAGACTGTTTGCAGAAGTAGTTGCATTGTCTAGTGTGATTGAGTTCAGCAGAAGCTTACTGTCTGCATTGTTGAGGGTCAGCCCTCCGCTGACAAGACTTCCTCCACCGCTTAAAGTTAAAGTATTTGCTCCAACACTGATTGCAGTTCCGGAATAGGTGAGCGTCTTACTGGAAGCAACATCAATTGTTATGTCTGCAGTGTGACTCAGTGCTCCTGATACTGTCATGGATGCATCCGTATCAAGGGTTCCCCCGCTCATTGCAATAGTAGAGGCAAGGGTTCCCGTCTTATTTAGTTTTAATGATCCTGCCGTTACTGTAATTGATCCTGATAAACTCTTGCCGGAATCAATAGAAAGTTCCGTATCCGCTGCAACTGTTAAAGCACTGATTGTAGAGGATTCTTTAATTTTCAGGCCTTTGCCTGAATTGCCGGCAACATTGACGCTTACGGACCCAACGGTCACTTCAGCATCTAATCTGAGATAACTGTTTGCATTGTTAAGTAACAGTGGATTTGTGTTATTAAAAGTAGCCCCACCATTACTAGAGCTACTGGTCAAAATGAGTTTGTGTCCCTCTAGACCTATAGCTGCTCCGGTATAGGTAAGTGTCTTACCTACTGCTACATCTATCGTCCAGCCTTGATCTGTACTAAAGCTGCCTGACTGCGTCAGTGATCCTGATATTGTCATGGACTCATCTGCATCCAGAAAAGTAGCACGACTCATCGAAACACTGGAGGCAAGCGTACCTGTTTCATTAAGCTTTAATGATCCTGCGGAAACTGTGATTGCACCTGAAAGTGTCTTATTCGACGCAATTGAAACTGGAGTTATGTGGCCAACCGAGAGAGACGTAACTGTTGAATCTGCATCTATATCAAGACCTAAACTGTCT
>CABXOR010000050.1 GCA_902513935.1 uncultured SAR324 cluster bacterium | reverse complement strand
TCTTTCAGATTCTAAAAAGAAAAGGTCTACATTCAGATAATAATCAGGAGTATCTGTAAAGTATTTTACTCTAACTGCTCCTTTGATCCCGTGAGCACCAACAATTGTGGCAACCCAAGTCAACTCATCATAATCATTAAAAACACTCATCGCGGTACTTATCGAAAAAAACGATTAACCCCGAAAGCTTATCAGACTTTGATATTTGCCTGCTTCATCAATTTGCTGACTCGTTCCGTTGGTTGTGCACCCACGGAAAGCCAGTGCTTGACTCGCTCTTCATCAATTCCAAAGCGGTTTTCTGAGACCATTGGATTATAAAATCCAATGTGTTCAAGATAACGACCGTCGCGTTTACAACGTTGATCTGCAACTACAACACGGTAGTAAGGTTTCTTTTTTGTACCACCCCTGGCGAGACGTATTTTAACCATAATAATAAGTTTTCAGTTTTCAGTTTTCAGTTTGACCTGCCGGTGCCCTGAATCCAGCATCCGGACCCTTCAATTAGGCATCAAATCCTGCATCATGCGCATGGCTTTATCCGGATTGGAAACTTTTGTAAGCTTTTGCATCATTTTACGCATTTGGATAAATTGCTTAAGCAGTCTATTTAATTCGCTGACGGTTGTGCCGCTACCTTTTGCGATCCTTATTCTCCGCGAGCCATTCATCAGTTTGTGGTTATTTCTTTCTTTAATAGTCATCGATGAAATGATGGCATCAATATGAATCAGTTTTTTGTCGTCAATATTTGCATCGTTAACAGAAGAAGCGTTCATGCCGGGCAGCATTCCAATTACGTCTTTTATTGATCCCATTTTTCGCATCGAACGCAACTGATCTCTAAAATCCTCAAGCGTAAATTCGTTACGCCTCAGTTTTTTCTGTATCTGCAGGGCTTCACGTTCACTGAAAGAGTCTTCAACCTTTTCGATCAGTGAGAGCATATCGCCCATACCTAAAATTCTGGAAGCAATTCTTTCTGGATGGAATGCTTCCAAATTTTCGAGTTTTTCGCCTACCGCAATAAACTTGATCGGTTTTTGCGTAATGGCCCGGATAGAAAGTGCTGCGCCACCGCGGGCGTCTCCATCCATTTTCGTCAACATCACACCCGTAATGTCAAGCAAATCATTGAAGCCTTTTGCCACACTGACTGCTTCCTGACCTGTCATTGCATCAGCGACAAAAAGAATTTCATGAGGCATGACGGAATCTTTGATCCGACTCAATTCTTCCATCAATTCTTGGTCTATGTGCAGCCGTCCTGCAGTGTCGATAAAGACGGCATCGGCTTCTTTTTGCTTTGCAGCCTCAAGTCCATTTTGGACTATATCCAGCGGATTTTGATCTGTACGGGAAGGGTAGCATGAAATTCCCAATGTGTCCGCCAAGACTTGCAGTTGCTGGATAGCAGCCGGTCGGTAGATATCAGCGGGAATAAAATAAGGGCGCTTCCCTTCAGTTTTGTAAAGTCGTGCTAACTTTCCTGCGGAAGAGGTTTTCCCTGATCCCTGGAGGCCAACCAGCATTGTGACCAATGGGGCAGTTTCCGGTTCGGTTAATCCAGAATTAGCTCCACCCATCATCTCAGTCAGTTCCTCGTTGACAATTTTAATGAACTGCTGACCCGGAGTAAGACTGCCCTGTACCTCTTCGCCAACCGCTCTGGACTTAACTGAGCGTAAAAAAGCCTTAACAACTCTAAAATTAACATCCGCCTCCAAAAGGGCCATTTTGACCTCATTTAGAGTTTTACTCAAATTTTCTTCCGTCAAACGACCCCGTCCACGTACCTTACGTAACGAACCGCTTAATTTGCCTGACAGGGTCTCAAACATAGGCTTATTGATAAGTGATTAACACAATATTTGATCAAATTCCTGTGTTTTTGTCAAGCTGTTTTGTAGTTTATGCTTGGGAATGAACAAATATGCTGTCCGGGCTAGCACAAGGAATTCCTTTTTTTACTCAACTTTCTGCTTCTATTGCCTGCAAATAAATGATATAAGTTTAGTATATCAACCTACTAGCAATTTTATTTGTGGCAGTTATATTTGCTGTCTTAGAAGTTTGGATGAGTTGTTTTATTTCCAAAAATCGGTACGGATTTTCTTTTTCTTGTGACGGGGCCGTTTAAGCTTTCGTTCCGATGGTTCCGGAGGGGTGCCTGTGGATTGTTTTTCAGGATCAGAATTCTCGGAGGGAGGTTGGTAAGCTGTTTCCAAAAAAGTTGGACCAGTCCCTGCGTTGCGGGTTTCAGACATGGAGAGATCGTAACGTGGAATGACGGTTTGAAATTGTGTGCTGTGTGTCGCAGCAGCAGGAGTGACCTTGTCAAGATTTCCGTCAACATAAGTGGGATAAAAATTTGTGGTACCTTTCAAGCGCTTCCAGTTCGCCTTGCTGCGTTTATCTTTTTTACTCATTGCTTGGATTTCGTTCTGGTGGTATTCTCAGTATTTTACTGAAAGATTGAAATGTTGTCAGTACCCTTATAAACTTATTAGAGCAAAATGCAAACCATCTTCATAATTTTACTTTGTCTATGAGTACAAACAGCGCAGGTGCTCCACTTAACTTGGTATTGGCCAGTCCTCGCGGATTTTGTGCCGGAGTAGATCGTGCGATCACTATTGTTGAAAAAGCTTTGGAAATGTATGGTGCTCCGATTTATGTCCAGCACGAAATTGTCCATAACAAGCATGTTGTTCAGCGCCTTCGGAACGAGGGTGCCGTTTTTGTGGAAAATATTGATGAAATCCCTGAAGGCTCACATGCAATTTTTTCTGCTCATGGAGTTTCTCCGGAAGTTCGTAAAAGAGCAGAAAAACGTAAATTACAGGTACTGGATGCGACCTGTCCTCTGGTTACAAAAGTTCATAGAGAAGCTCAGCGCTATGCCCAAAAAGAGCACACCATTATCCTTATAGGACATCATAACCATGTTGAGGTTAAAGGGACTGTTGGAGAAGCTCCAGAACATATTTTTGTAGTTGGAACAGTAGAAGAAGTATCGGATTTGAAGATTCCGGATGAGAAAAAGGTAGGTTATATCACTCAAACCACTTTATCTTTGGATGATACTGCAGAAATTATCACTGCGCTTAAAAAGCGCTTCCCGGAAATAAATGGTCCGTCTAAAGATGATATTTGTTATGCTACACAAAATCGCCAAAATGCAGTGAAGGCTTTGAGTAAGGAAGTTGATTTGGTACTGATAGTGGGGGCACAGAACAGCTCAAATTCGGTGCGTTTACTGGAAGTTGCTGAAACAACAGGAGTTAAGGCCCGCCGCATTGAATCTGAAACAGAATTGGATCCGGAATGGTTAGAAGAGATCCGGAATGTTGGTATTACTGCAGGAGCATCCGCGCCTGAGGATATCGTGCAGGGCATAGTTGCAGAAATCAGTAAGATGTCAACTTCAAGCAGTGTCCGTGATCTTGAAATAGTTCAAGAAGACGTTACGTTTGCTTTGCCGACTGTGTTAAGAAATGCTTAAATTTGGTGGCCGCTTTTCCCCGCGGTGAATTGCGAATTTTATCTTCCAGATCCATTTCTCCATAAGTCTGCTCATGCTCTGAAGGCTGAAAAATTGCGTCCCAACCAAAATTAAGTGAGCCTCTTGGTTTGACGATTATACCTTTCACTTTTCCTTCAAACAAATACATAGATTTACCATTATTGGTGTATCCTAAACAACAAACGGCCTGAGCGGACTTATCTTTAAATTGAGATAAAGCACTTACCATTCCCCCCAAACCAAGGTTCTCTATAAACCACTTGACGAGTGGCCCGGGAAGTTCATTCCATGCGTTAAAATAAAGTGATGTGTCTTCAACGATCACTGGAGCATGAATGTGTTCATATGCCTGCTTCAGTTTATGTTTTACCAGTTCCTGGAGATCAGTAGTTTGGATTTCCTGTAAATTCAGCTCTATTAGAGTTAACCGGTATTCCAATAACTCAGATAATTCACTGAGTTTATTGGGATTTGAGGTTGCAAAGTGGAGATTCAAGAGAAAATCAGGCCAGAGCGGTGTAACGGACGATTCGTTTGTATTTAAACTGAGAAATGAATTCTCTGAAAGATTTACTGCAAATAATGGATTCTACAAACAAGCATTTAGAGGTGCGAGGTTTGCGTTTTTAATGGTTTTTGCATTTGACAAAGCACGGGGTAGAACACTCCAAACATAAAATTCGGTGGTACGCAGCTTATTCCAGTAAAACTGAGCTTCTTCATTTCCCTCCAGCAATTCTGCTTGAGAAGGTGCTTCAGCAAGCAAGGCTTTCCATTTTTGCTGAGCTGAATCAGCCTGTTTGAGCAGATAAAAACAACACAGTACATCGCCCATCAAATCCAGCATATTGACTGCATAAAGGACATAACCGTCTTTTCCCTGTTCTTCTCCAATTTTTTTCAAACCAATAATACTCTCCTGCATCAACGTTCGGTAACTTTCCCATTCTGCAACCCAGCCGGCGAGTTCATCTTCTGGAGCATGATTGTCAAACCAGCTCAATTCCTGTTGAAGAACTTTGAGCAACTGTCCTTTTTTGGCAGCAAATTTTCTGCTAACTAGATCAAGAGCCTGAATTCCATTTGTGCCTTCATAAATCGAGGCGATTTTCTGGTCACGTGCATTTTGCTCAAGCGGAAAATCCTGTGTAAATCCAACACCACCCAAAACCTGAATACCGATCCGCGCCACGTCAAATCCCTGATCAGTACCGAATGCTTTGCAGACTGGAATATGTAGGTCAAGCAAGTCTTGATATTTTTCGCGTGATTCGTCCGGACCATGATGCGTCATGTCCGTGTACCATGCTGTTGTGTACATTAGGGCACGCAGTCCTTCCGTTACGGCTTTCATCTTCATCAGCATTCTGCGCACATCCGGGAACTCAATGATTGCAGCTTTTTCACCAGGATGAATTGCAGACGGTCCCTGAGTACGTTCTTTTGCATATGCCCATGCATTTTGCACTGCTGCACCTGCTCCGGCAAGTCCCTGCAAACCGACGAGTAAGCGGGCTTCATTCATCAGCTGGAACATTTGCGCCATACCGATATTTTCGGCTTCCAGCAAATAGCCGTGACAACTTGCATTATCTCCAAATGAGAGTAAACAAGTTGGTGATCCGTTGATCCCCATTTTATGTTCAATGCTGATCACCTTCACATCATTCGGTGTTCCATCCATTCGAATTTTAGGAACTATAAAAAGGCTGATGCCTTTAGTTCCTTCAGGGGCATCTGGGGTGCGTGCCAGCAATAGATGGATGATGTTTTCCGCCATATCATGGTCACCATTTGTGATAAACTGTTTTGTACCTTTTATCAGGTAGTGTCCAGCTTCCTGTTTTGTTGCGCTGGTGGCAGCATCGCCGACAGCACTTCCGGCCTGAGGTTCTGTCAGACACATCGATCCGGACCACTTGCCGCCGAACATTTTTTCGCAAAAGGTGTTTTTTTGTTCTTCTGAACCAAAAGTGTAAATCAGGTTTGCCGACCCGGATGTGAGTGATGCGCCGATGGTAAATCCCTGGTTTGCTGCCAATTGGGTTTCTTTAGCAATCATAGAAATCACTTCCGGAAGTCCCTGTCCTCCATATTCGGGAGGCATATTCATGCTCAACCAACCACCCTCGCCAAGTTGTTTCCAGGCATTTGCAAAACCATCTGGAGTTACCACAGAGCCATTTTCTATTCTACAACCCTGGCGGTCTCCATTTTCGTTGAGGGGGGCAAGCACTTGTTCCGAAAAAGTACTGGCCTCGTTGATAATCATTGTAAACATCTCTTCGTCAAATTCTGCAAAGTCAGGAAGTTCACACAAATTTCCGGCTTTCAAAGTTTCGTTAACCACGAATTGAAGCTCTCTGCGGTCGACTAGATATTCGTTGCTGCTCATGATGTTATTGAGTTTAAGAGAGGATAGGATCGGTTTCGAGATTCATATTTTGATCTGTCTGATGTTCCGGTTATTGACTGACTAAAAAGGAATCAGTCTATTTTCTGAAATATAATTGAGGCATTTGTACCACCGAAACCAAAGGCATTTGACATTGCAACGCGCATTCCTTTTGACTTTCCGGTATTCGGTGTCACATCCAAATCACATTCCGGATCCAAATTTTCGATATTGATTGTTGGCGGAATAAAATTATGGTGTAAAGCTTTAATGGAAAAAATTGCTTCAATTGCTGCTGCTGCTCCGAGAAGATGACCGGTCATGGATTTGGTTGAACTGATAGAAAGTTGCTGGGAAGCTTTTTCTCCCAAGGCCATTTTTATGGCTCTTAGTTCGTTAAGGTCACCCACTGGGGTTGATGTACCGTGAGCATTGACATAGTCAATTTCCTCTGGAGCCAAACCGGAATCTTTTAGGGTCATTTTCATGGCTCGCGCGGGGCCTTCTGATGAGGGAGATGTCACATGGTGTGCGTCTGAACTGAAACCGTATCCCGTTATTTCACAGTAAATACGTGCTCCCCGTGCTTTGGCAAATTCGTATTCTTCAAGAATTAGCATCCCTGAACCTTCGCCCATGACAAAGCCGTCACGGTCTTTGTCGAAAGGCCGGCTTGCTTTCTGTGGATCATCATTTCTGGTACTTAGAGCATGCATTGACGCAAAACCTGCAATACCGAGAGGTGTCACACTTGATTCCGCACCGCCTGAAATTACAACTTTTGCATCACCACGTTCAATAGTTCTGGCTGCAGCGCCAATTGCGTGATTGGAAGATGCACAAGCTGAAACGGTGCAGGCGGTGTAACTTTTAGCTCGAAATAGAAGTGAGACATATCCCGGTGCCAAATTACTTAAAGTCATCGGGATGAAAAACGGGCTGACACGTTTGGGGCCGCGCTCTTCAATAATTTTGGAGTATTGTTCTATACAGCCGAGTCCACCAATTCCGACGCCCATTGAAACACCTACTTCTTCTTCAAGATCTTCAGTGATCTCCAAGTTTGCGTCAAGCAAAGCTTCCTGTGTGGCACCAATTGAATACTGAATGAACAGGTCCATTTTTTTGGCTTCTTTGATCGGAATGATTTCAGGCAGCTGGAAATTTCTTATTTCACCTGCAATCTGACAACGGAATAATTCAGGATCAAAATGAGTGATCCGGTCTATTCCAGATTGTCCATTGATGCAGGCCTCCCAGGAAGAGGAGACATCATTTCCGAGAGGGGACATGCACCCGAGTCCCGTCACTACAACGCGGTTTCCCATGCTCTTTCAGATTGATTACGTGAAATGATGACTAGCACGTTTATTTGTTAACTGTGCCACGTCTTCATTTAAAGTTTTTTATCGTTACTCAGGCTTTGGATTCAGCTATGAAATCCACTGCAGACTGAACGGTAGTAATTTTTTCTGCAGCCTCATCAGGAATATCTACCTCAAACTCCTCCTCCAGGGCCATCACAAGTTCTACAGTATCCAATGAGTCTGCATCTAAATCTTCAATGAAATGTGAATTCATTTTGATTTCTGATACATCCTTACCTAATTGCTCACTTATGATTTGGATGACCTTAGATTGTATTTCTTCCATTATATTTTTTGATTAAAGGTTTGAAAAATTAATTAAACATGGTTTATTTTTGTCAGGTATTAAAAAAAATAAACCATGTTTTTGCAAGTACTAATGTTTAGTACATTCCTCCATTCACATGCAGAATAGTTCCGGTAATGTACGAAGCCTCTTTTGAGGCCAAAAAAGCGACTGCATTAGCAATATCTTCTGCATCTCCCATCCGGCCCAAAGGAATTTGCTGCAGGATTACTTCCTGCTGACTTTCATTGAGAGCTTGCGTCATTGCTGTATCTATAAATCCCGGGGCAACAGCATTGACTGTAATTCCCCGGACACCAACTTCACGGGCCAGTGACTTGGTAAAACCAACCAGAGCAGATTTAGTTGAACTATAATTGACTTGTCCTGGATTTCCAGTAAAGCCGACTACAGAAGAAATATTAATAATTTTCCCAGTACGCTGCTTTACCATTAGCCGGATCACTGCTTTGGTAACATTGAACACTCCATTGAGATTGACATCAATTACTTTTGACCACTGCTCCGATTTCATGCGCAGAAACAGGTTGTCCTGCGTTATTCCTGCATTGTTGACTAAAATATGAATTCCACTCAGTTCATCGGTTATATTTTTAACCATCGCATCAATGGTTTCAATATTTGTTACATCTGCCTCAAAAGTCATGCATTTACGGCCCAATGCTTCCACTTCTCCACGCATTTCCGCAACATCCGGACTCATATCCGCCAACACGATATCTGCGCCGGACCCTGCTAATTTTAAGGCAATAGTTTTACCAATACCCCTTCCAGCTCCAGTTATAAGTGCAGTCTGGCCTTCAAAATTCATGGCAGTTTCTGTAGTTTTATTGACAGTTAAACTCTTTTGTTGAGCAGATGTAATTGTTGCAAATTTCTTTCTGACAAAGATACATCAGCGGATTTTAAAATAAATAATCAGGGTAAATACAAACAGCCAAATTGATTTGAGATGCATGTGCCAAATAACGCGGCTGTTAACTTCCTGAGGATTTAACAGCTTATTCTCTTCAGGAACAGGATCTATGCCAAGTTTATTCTGCATCATTATCCATACAGAGACAACTTCTTGTTTCTTTTTAGAATAAGTCCACAGGCGTTGAAGATGATGATGGTATGGTGAGCGTAAAAAAAAGCGATATCGCTCAGCAGTAAGCCTGCCTTTCCGCCACACTATGAACTTGAAAAATGCACGTTGAATGATAGAGGAAAGTACTGAAAATACAAAAACTCCACCTACAATCGGTAAAAATAATTCTGCTTTTACAAAAATGAACATAGCTGAAACCATGCTGCCCAATGCAAGTGCCCCCAAGTCGCCCATGTAAATCAATGCTGGCGGAGAATTGTATTTTAGAAAAGCAACACCTGCACTAATAACCAGGGCAGAGAGAACTGCTAATTCCTTGATCTCATGTGAAAGACTTGGGATCTTCAGCCTTGCCGCAAATTCTGGGTCTCCTCCTATGTAGGCCACAAGTCCAACAAACATGGCACAGGTCATCAAGGGTACAGTTGCCAGAGAGTCCATGCCGTCTGTCAAGTTAACTGCATTTGCTCCACCAACGATAATGATGGTCATGAATGGGATAAAAAGATATTTTGGCAAGTAAGGATATGCTGTTTTTAGTGGTACGAGTGGTACTGCTAAATGTCCATCAATATCAACAAACAAATATAAAACGGTAACTACCAGCAGTGAAACAGCAAATTGAGCAGTCAGTCGCCATCGCCCGCTAATTCCATCTGCTTTTTCACTAAATGCTTTTCTGGTTTCATGTCCGGACTCAACGCGTCGCTTATTGATGACTTTTGCTATATCGTCAACTGCTCCGATAATGCCAAACAAAAGCATGATCAGTAACAGAGCCAGAACGTATTGATTCAGATTGCACCAGAGTAATGCTCCAAGCAAAATGCCTATAACCAAAACACCGCCGCCCATGATGGGAGGTGCTCCCGTGTATGGCTTTACATCAGCAGGAGTTGTGATAAAATCAGAAGTAATTCCTCGTTTCCTGAAAGCCCTGATTACACTCGGCATCACCCATACTATTAAAAAATAGGCAGTCAAAAAAGCCATACCCCCGCGAAAAACGACAGACTTAAATATCTGATATTGCCAAATTGAATGCAGAAGTGCAGCTAGCATTTCAGTCCTAAAATGTCATAAGTTCTTTTTCCTTTGCAGTGACTAACTCATCTACCATGTTAGTATGCTTATCTGTAACTTTCTGGACGTGATCCTGCGCTACTTTTTCTTCGTCCTGTGAAATGAGCTTATCCTTTTCCATTTGTTTTAAGTTGTCATTCCCTTCTCTGCGAACATTGCGTACTGCAATTTTCGAGTCCTCTCCAATTTTTTTGATCTGTTTTACGTAATCCTTTCGTCTCTCTTCAGTGAAAGGTGGAGTAACAGCACGAATGATATTTCCATCATTGGAGATACTGAAACCAAGGTTTGCGGCCTGCAAACTACGCTCAATTTCTTTGATCATAGTTTTTTCCCAGGGACTGATTGCCAACATCTGTGGTTCAGGAGTAGATATGTTTGCCACCTGATTAACAGGAGTTGGATTTCCGTAATATTCAACCTTGACTGCTTCTAACATTGCAGGTGAAACTCGTCCTGCATGAATACCGCTGAGATCCACTTTAAGACTCTCAATAGTAATATCCATTTTATGATCAACCATTTCTTCAACTTCATGTGTGTTTTCCATAGTCATGAGCCTGTTTACTTGATCAGTGTTCCAACGGTTTCTCCGCAAACAGCCCTAAGGATTGCGTCTGGTTCCAGGTAGTCAAGGACCAAAATGGGGAGTTGATGATCTCTGCAAAAAGCAATGGCCGTTGCGTCCATCACTTTCAGATGTTTTTTGAGAACTTCGTCGTAATTTAACAAATCGTAACGAACCGCATTAGAGTGGAGCTTGGGATCCTTGTCATAAACTCCATCAATTTTTGTTGCTTTTATGACAATTTCCGCACCCACCTCAGAAGCACGTAATACTGCAGCAGTATCTGTAGTAAAAAATGGATTTCCCGTTCCGGCGGCAAAAATCACTACTCTTTTTTTTTCCAAATGCCGGTCAGCTCTGCGTTTGATGTAAGGTTCCGCAATTGCGTTCAGCTCAATGGCTGATAAGACGCGAGTTAAAATACCTCGCTGTTCCAGTATTTCCTGCAGACAGATACTGTTGATCACTGTAGCCAGCATTCCCATATGATCTCCGGCAACTCGGCCAACATTACCTTCAGCAGATTTGGATCCACGAAAAATGTTTCCTCCTCCAATCACAATCCCAACTTCTACACCAATGTTGTGAATGGAGAATACACTTTCAGCCAGTGCCCTAATAGTATCATAATCAAACCCGGTACCGCGTTTCCCACCAAGAGTTTCTCCGCTCAGTTTAAGTAGAATACGTTTGTATTTTGGGCTCATACAGGCAGTCTAGAACTGGAATTTAGCAAAGTTGTTGAAGTTAATTTTAACTCCAAGTTCCTTTGCAGTATTTTCGACCAATTGACTCACAGAAAGTTGCGGATCTTTGACAAAAGGTTGACTTTCAACACAAATTTCTTTGAGGAATTTTTTTAACCGTCCTTCAATCATTTTTTCAATGATATTTTCGGGTTTTCCGGATTCTCGAGCCTGGGCCGTAAAAACCTCTTTTTCTTTTTCAAGGACCTCTTTTGAAACCTGATCAGCATTTACTGCTTCTGCAGGAAATGCTGCAATGTGCATGGCAATGTCACGGGCCAATGTCTTCAAGCGTTCATCGTCACAAGGTTTGTCCGTTTCCAGTGGAACGGCAACTCCGATCTTGCCATTGCTGTGGATATATCCTCCATGAACACCATTACTTATTTCCATTTTTCTGCAGTCAAGAATCTGAATGTTTTCACCTAATTCAGCAATTTTTTCTGTCAACAAACTTTCAACACTGCCTTCACCTTCGACTAATGTCTGTTGTAAAACATTTTCCCCGCCTTGCTCAGACACTTGATTTGCAAGTTTGCTGATAAGATCCTGAAATATGTCGTTACGTGCTACAAAATCAGTTTCGCAGGCAACTTTTACCAAACCGGCACGTTTCCCATCTGTACTGACTGTAAAGTTTACCGCACCTTCACTGGTTTCCCTGGAAGATTTTTTCAGGGCTTTTGCCTGCCCTTTTTTCCGCAGATAATCTTGTGCTGCTTCCAGATCTCCGTCTGCTTCAACGAGGGCCTTCTTGCAATCCATCATTGCAACTCCTGTGATTTCCCGTAACTCTTTTACTGCTACTGCTGTAATCTCTGCCATCTAGTTGATACTTCCAATGCTTATTAAATTTCTATGTTGTTTCCGGACTTACAAGTTGTAAATCCGGAAAGGTTATCTGATAGGTACTGTTTATTTTTTTGTTTCCGATTTTTGAGCCTTAGTCGCTTTTACTGCGGGAACTTTCCCCCCGGAAGCAGTTTCGGTTTTTTTTCCAGTAGCAGCAGTTTTTCCCGCTGCAGATTTAGC
>CABXOR010000049.1 GCA_902513935.1 uncultured SAR324 cluster bacterium | reverse complement strand
TGCCACCGTACAATCCGATGATCCCCGTCTTATTTCAGAGCCTTTCCAACTGTAATAATAAAATCAATTATGATTTAAGCACAAATTTCGGAAAATCCAGTATTCTAAACTGAATTGATTGAAAATGAGCTTGTTACATTTTTTAAGAATCTGATCCATTGTGGTTCGAAATATTTTCAGTGTAGAACGGAATGTAATTTTTTTAAGGACTGCTAATGAAATTTTTGAAACAAATAAGCTTGAATGAATTGCTGAGTACCTTGATTATTGCTTCTGCAGCTTTTTTGCTGTTGGGAACAATTACTGCTCTTTGGAACAATTCCTTTTTCATCCGCATGACAGAGGTGAATGGCTGGGATTATATAATTCTCAGTTTTGAATCACTTTTAATTGGGCTGTTCTTCGGTATTCAGGCACCACACTGTGCCACTAAAAAAGCAGGAATAGATGGAGTTTTAGGATTTTTCGGTTTTAGCTGCTCGGTTTGCAATAAAATTCTTTTACTGTTGTTTGGATCAAGTTTTTTGCTTTCTTACTTTGAGCCGGTTCGGCATTATGCAGTCGCATTGGGTTTACTTTTGTTTTCCTATGCCCTTATCCAGAGATGGTTGTTGCGGCTAGCTGTTTTAAATGAAAACAGTCTTCAAAAGGAGACAGATCCTGATTCAGAAGTAGTATTATAAAATACACGAAGAATAGTTTAATAAATTAGATTTGCATCAATATCTGAACCTGTACCGACGGAGCACAGGTTCTGAGCAGGAGATATTTCTCTCAAGCTTGCAAAGCTTCCAAATTTCATGATAATATCTACAAATGCTTAATCTTTCTTCTTATTTTCATGCCCCTCTAGTTTTTCCCTGAATCGGACTGGCAGTTACTGATTGTTTTCAAAGTGAAATCTAAACGTATTGTCATAAAAATTGGCACAAATGTTCTGCAACAATCGAATGGAAAGCTGGATCATAAATTAATAGGTGAACTAGCTGCACAAATTGCAAAAATACGTGGTCATGGTCACGAGGTTTTAGTGGTAACTTCAGGATCAGTTGGGGCCGGACGAGAGTTATGTTCTGTGGATGAATCGAGAAACACCCTGGCGTCACATCAAATTTTAGCTTCAGTTGGACAAGCCAGGTTGATACAAATTTATACTGATGCTTTTCGCAAACATAAAACCACGGTAGCTCAAATATTGTTAACACGTGGAGATTTTGGTCTCCGGAAGTCATACCTCAATATTCGAAATACTCTTGAGAATCTGCTTAAGTATAAAATTGTTCCAATTGTTAATGAAAACGATGTTGTTGCAACAGAGGAATTGGACCTCAATTTTGGTGATAATGATTTGCTTGCCGTTTATCTGGCAACACTTATTGGAGCAGACCAGCTTTTTTTCCTTACCGTTGCACCTGGTTTGCTCAAAGAAGAAGAAACGCAGGAAGGTAAGCGCTCCACTGTTGTGGAAAAAGTGGAGGAGCTCACTGACGAAATTCTACAACACTGTCTTCCTGTCACTTCTCCCGGAGGAAAAGGAGGAATGGAAAGTAAAGCCCGTTCGGCTGGAATGGCAATGTCGTTTGGAATTGATACATACATCTTGGATGGAAAATCTCCAGAAGGTGTGAGTGAAGTGATGGAAGGCCAACGACGGGGGACACATTTTATTGCTCAAGGACGAAAAATACGCAGCTATCAAAAATGGCTTGCGGCAGGTGCACTCAACAAGGGTACCCTGGTCATCGATGCAGGAGCAGAACAAGCTCTTATGAAAAATAAAAAAAGTTTATTAGCCAAAGGTGTAACACGCGTTGAAGGACAATTTGAAAACAAGGACCTTGTTGAAATATGTAATCAGGAAGGTGTACGGCTCGGAGTTGGAAGAGCCGATTGTTCTGCCAAAGAATTGTGTCATCAAATAAAAGGACAAAACCTGCCAAAGACAGGAGGGAAAGATCCCCAGAGTAAACCGGTTATTCACAGAAATCACCTATTTTTGGAGTAATTTATGACAGTCAGCCAAGTTGCTTTTAATGCCAGCAACAGTATTATCGTTCGTCTCAATATTGATAATAAGATTGGGATGTTAGCCAATGTGACTCAGACCATTTCCGAGATGCATGGAATAGTAGGAGCGATAGACCTCGTGCAGCCCGAAGCTGGGGTTTTAGTCCGTGACATCAGTATTTTTACTCATGATCCTGATCACAGCGAACAAATCGTAACAGCAATCAAGAACATCCCCGGAGTTGAATTTATCAACTTTTCTGACCGCACATTTTTGGTCCATTTGGGTGGAAAAATCAGTATCCGAAACCGTATTCCTGTCAAAACCCGTGATGACCTTTCCATGGCCTATACTCCGGGTGTGGCTCGAATTTGTATGGATATTTACGAAGATCCTGAAGATGCATACAAACTGACCATCAAAGGCAACACAGTCGCAGTGATTTCCGATGGTACTGCAGTATTAGGACTTGGTGACATTGGCCCTAAAGCTGCCATGCCGGTTATGGAAGGCAAAGCAATGCTTTTTAAAGAATTCGCCAACATAGACGCATGGCCGATTTGCTTAGACACCACAGATACCGAAGAAATTATACTGACTGTTAAGGCCATTTCTCCTGGATTTGGTGCCATAAATTTGGAAGACATTTCAGCACCACGCTGTTTTGAAATTGAACGTAGACTCCGAGAGGAGCTGGCTATTCCAGTTTTTCATGATGATCAACATGGAACTGCGGTTGTAACGACTGCCGCTTTAATCAATGCTCTAAAGTTCGTTGATAAAAAAGCTGAAAACATAAAGGTAGTTGTATCCGGTGCAGGTGCAGCTGGAACAGCATGTTCCAAGATGATTCTACAACTTGGTGTAAAAAACTTGATTGGCTGTGACAGCAAAGGTGCAATACATCCTAAAAGGAACGATCTCAATTCCAGTAAACGCTGGTTTGCTGACAGTACAAATCCAAATCAGGAATCTGGGACTCTCAAAGATGTAATTGCGGGAGCAGATGTCTTTGTGGGGGTTTCCGCTCCCAATGTAATCAATCAGGAAGATGTAAAATGCATGGCCAAAGATCCAATTGTTTTTGCAATGTCAAATCCTGACCCTGAAATCAGTCCAGATGAAGCATTACCTGTAGTGGCGGTAATGGCAACCGGACGCAGTGATTATCCAAATCAAATCAATAATGTTCTTTGTTTTCCCGGAATATTCCGTGGGGCTCTTGATTGTCAGGCCAGTACGATAAATGAAGAAATGAAATTGGCCACTGCACACGCCATCGCAGGCACTGTAAAAGAATCACACCTCTGTGCAGACTATATTATTCCAAGTGTATTTGACTCATCGGTTGCACCTAAAATTGCTGAAGCAGTACGGGAAGCAGCTAGAAAAACTGGAGTGGCAAGAAGAAAGAAAAGTTCACAGTAGAGATTCAGCTAAGGTTTACGCGAATCTAAACTAATAATCACATCCGGCCTGACTTAAATTTCCATGTTTTCCAGGCCTTTAAAACAGCAAATTAAAGAGATCAAATGAGGAGCGTATATATTCAGCAACCTCTGGAATATCAAATTGAAGTTGAAGGAGAGTCATGGAATCAGGGAGAAGTTGTAAAAGGTCAAATTCGAATCAGGAACATTAGCAGCAAAACTGTTGCTGTAATAACTTCCCAAATTATTCTTGCACATGGTTTAAAAAAAGCTTTCAAAGAAGGTACGATGGTTCCTTGGGAAGTTCTCGTTAAACAAGTAGTAGCTCAGGATATTGCACTGCAGGCCGGCTCTGAACTAACTTTCGGCTGGAATTTCAATTTATCTACAGATTGCCAGATAACTGACAAACAAGGAGGATTATATCTGCTTTTTGGCGGTGATGAAGCACTAACTGAAGGTGGACGGCTTAATTTACAGATTAACCTGCATCCAATCCTCCAAAATTATTTGCAAACTTTCACGACTCAATTTCGTTTTTTAGAAAAATATCAAAAAAGAAAATCAGAATGGACTGAGGTCAAGCTCATTCCACCAGATTCACGGGAATATCCCAACATGGACTACGTGCTCTGTTTCCTTCGGATTCATGACGAACAACTGGAGGCTCATTATCGATTCAAAATGAGTGGACTCGGCCGTACTGGAGAAAAGATGACCGTCACAAAAAAGAATCGTGAGCTTGAACAGAGCATACCTCAGGAAAAATATCTTCTACCAGGAGGTTTCCCAAACCGTGCCTGCTTTCGCGAAAATATTGATCAAGCTCTCAATATAGCCAGACCGGAAGTAATTTTTTGATCATGTTTTCCGCTTTAAATTCATCTCCATTATCACTCCGGACAAGGCGTAGAAAAGACCTGAAGCCCATGCATACAGTTTAAAATCCTCTGCTCAATCTGATCGTGAATCTGAATCACAAATCAAATCCGGAATCACAAAATAAATACTTTTTCAGTAAGCCTATTGCTGACGGATTAGCGAATATAGGGCTGATCCAGTTCAAACTCCAAATCACCGGTTCCCAAAGGAATCAGACCTTGTGAACGACCTATTATTTCTCCAGGAACAGATTGAAACGGTTGACTATTTTTATCAGTAAGAATTCTGAGAGAATACTTTCCACTGAGTTGTTGACCTCCCATAGCATTAGTTTGGCCAATACTGAAATTTTGTGGTGGCCTGAAACTCGGGAGCATTTTGATGGCAACAGGACGGCCTTGTTGTGGATCAAAGAGCATGATCACCAATCTATCTTCTAAACCTAGTTTACTCTGCAATTCAGGAGCAACGGTGATTGTGCCCCGGATACTCGTATCTGGAGAATCTGTCTCGACAGCCAAAAGTTCCGCAGGAAAAACCTGAAAAGGGCGGTCCACAGAATATTTTACTCCCTCAGTCCCTAAAGGTAACGGCTGAGATAGAGGCCCAATAACTTCTCCAACTGTAGGAAGATTGGGGTCCCCATTTTTATCGGTGAGTACAAGTAGGCGATAAGAGCCGCTGAGCGGTAGACTTGCGTCATCCTGTCCGATACTAAATGTTGAAGGCGGTAAAAAAGGGTTGAGAATTTTCGAAGCAACCAATTCAAATGTTTCCGGATCAAAGAGCAAAACATGAGCATTGTCAGTTTTGACAATTCCTCTTGCTCCAGGACCGGAAAGAATCACACCACTGATGCTGTAATGTAATTGAGCAGTGCCTCGGCTTACTTCTTTCCAGAGAGCAAAAATAGTTAGGCCCACAAAACAAACGAAGGCAGTCAAAAATATAAGTTTGTTTTTGCTCACAATATTTAGTTTTAACAATTGTTATACCAGCACTTCTGCCTGAGGTGTCGTTGGGAGACTTGTGGTTCCCATCAAATATTTATCGATACAACGTGCAGCCTCACGCCCTTCCCAAATGGCCCAAACTACAAGCGAGGCACCACGATTTGCATCACCTGCTACGAACACACCCTCTTTACTGGTCATAAAATTTTCATCTGAAAGAATATCATACATCGGCTGCGCGTTTTTCAGTAATTTTTTAACTTGCTCAGGTGTAAATGGTTTTTCTCCTACACGAACATTTAACTCAACTCCCAGTCCTTCCAGTAGTCCTTCCAATTTTGGCCCCAAAAATCCCAATGCCAAAAAAACCAAATCAGTGGACACGCTAAACTCTGACCCCGGAACACGCTGCATAGTCATTCGACCAGGCGCAGAGTTTCCCTTCACTTCCCATTCCCATTCTACACAAACCGCCTGCAAAGCTTTAACCCGGCCTGAGTCGTCGCTGATTATCTTTTCCGTCAAAATATTAGCCCTACAATCCGGATTCGCTTCTTTATGCACTGGGGTAGGACGCGGCACCATATCAACCAGTTCAAACTGATGAATGTTAGGGTCTGCACCTTGCCGATTTAGGTTACCCAAACAATCAGCTGCAGTAAATCCGCCGCCGAGAATTACTGCTTTTTTATTTCCGGATTCGATTTTTTGCTCTTCCGAAATGGAATCCCCTGCGACTTCACGATTGCGCTGCGGAAGATAGTGCATTGCATAATGAACTCCTTCTAAGTCACTGCCTTCGACCATCAACTTTCGCGGATTTTGCGCACCGGTTGCCAACAGGATAGCATCAAAACTGTTCCGCAGTTCTTTGACTGAATAATCCTCGCCTACATGGATTCCTGTCCTGAACTTGATCCCCTCTGCACGGAGTTGTTCAACGCGTCGGGTAACCACTTTTTTGTCCAACTTGAAATCCGGAATACCGTAAACCAGTAATCCACCTATTCTATTGTCTTTTTCAAAAACAGTCACATCATGTCCTGCACGCCGCAACTGCTGTGCCGCTGCCAGTCCGGCAGGACCGGAACCCACTACCGCAATGCACTTACCGGTAAGTTTTTCAGGCAGTTGAGGTTGTATCCAGCCCTCTTCCCAACCTCGCTCAGCAATGTGCTTTTCAATTTCTTCAATTGTGACAACATTCACTTTTTGCTGTTTTTCTGCTGCATCCAAAGTGTAATGTTCATTCAAAACACAAGTGTCCTCGCATGGTGCAGGGCAAATACGGCCGGTAAACTCCGGGAAATTATTGGTGCTGTGTAATGCAGCCATAGCTTCTTTCCAGTGTCCACGATAAACAAGATCATTCCAGTCGGGAATCATATTGCCCAGGGGACAGCCCATGTGACAAAACGGTACACCGCAATCCATGCAGCGGGAGGCCTGACGCTGCAAATTTTCTTCAGACAAAAAAGTGTCATATTCCTTAAAATCACGCACTCTTTTATCCACTGGACGTAGCGGCGGGCTCTCTTTATCAAATTCTAAGAAACCAGTAACTTTTCCCATTTGTTAATACTACAGCTATTTAATCGAGGAATTATTTTTCATTTTTCTCAATACCGCTCGGTATTCTATAGGCATTACTTTTACAAACTGACTTAATGTTTTTTCCCAGTTTTCCAATAAACTTGCCGCACGGCAACTTTTTGTATAGTCTTGATGTCGCTGAATCCATTTCCGTAGCCATTTTTGTTCCTGCAGTTCACTCACAATTTCTAATTCAACCATTTCAGTGTTGATGCGTGAATGGAATGATTGGTTCTCTACCAAAACATAAGCAATCCCACCGCTCATTCCTGCGGCAAAATTCTTTCCGGTTTCTCCAAGCACAATTACCCTTCCACCTGTCATGTACTCACAACCATGGTCTCCAAGACCCTCAACCACTGCAATTACACCGCTGTTACGGACAGCAAAGCGTTCGCCTGCAATACCGCAGAAATAAACTTCTCCGTCGGTTGCTCCATACAGTACAGTATTGCCAATTAAAATATTTTCAGAGGAACTGAATGTAGATTTTTTGTGAGGATAAACAACCAACCGGCCGCCGCTCAAACCTTTTCCCGTGTAATCATTGGCATCACCCTCAAGCTCAAGAGTAACACCATGAGCTAGGAATGCTCCAAAACTTTGCCCTGCAGAACCCACAAATTTGCAATGAATTGTGTTATCCGGCAAACCTTCGGCACCGTATTTTTTAGCTATATGACTACTTAACATAGTACCGACTGAGCGGTTCACATTGTTGATCGGTAACACAAACTCTACTGCCTTTTTGTGTTCCAGCGCATCTTTAGATTCTGCAATCAGCTTATGATCAATTTGTTTTTCCAGTCCGTGATCTTGTTTCAGAGTACAGTAAGGAGTGTCCTTTTCTCCCACAGGAATCTGTTGCAGGATTGCTGATAAATCAACTTTTCCAGCTTTCCAATGGTTTACATTCGTGCGCTGCTCTAACAAATCTGTTCGTCCTATCATTTCATCAACTGTTTGAAAACCCAGTTTGGCCATGATATTCCGTAGCTCTTCTGCTACAAAAAAGAAATATTTGATAACATGTTCCGGCTTGCCAACAAACTTTTTACGTAATTCAGGATTTTGTGTGGCAATTCCGACAGGACACGTATTGAGGTGACATTTACGCATCATAATACAGCCGATGGCAATCAATGGAACAGTCGCAAAACCAAATTCTTCTGCACCTAACAAGGCCGCTACCGCTACATCCCTGCCGGTTTTAAGTTGACCGTCGGTCTGTAAACGTACCCGACCGCGCAATTGATTCAACATTAATGTCTGCTGTACTTCAGAAAGTCCAAGTTCCCACGGCACTCCCGCATGTTTTATTGAGGTCAAAGGTGACGCACCAGTCCCGCCATCGTGACCAGCGATTGTGATGACATCAGCATGAGCTTTTGCTACTCCCGCAGCAATGGTACCAACTCCTGCTTCTGCCACCAGCTTAACGTTGATTTTTGCTTGTGGATTAGCATTTTTCAGATCAAAAATTAACTGGGCCAGATCTTCGATAGAATAAATATCGTGGTGCGGAGGAGGTGAAATCAAGGTCACTCCGGGAGTGGAATTGCGAATTTTTGCAATTTCTTCACTGACTTTATTCCCCGGTAGTTGACCGCCTTCTCCCGGCTTGGCACCCTGAGCGACTTTAATTTGGATTTCTGTACAGTTGACCAGATAATGAATTGTAACTCCAAAACGTCCTGAAGCAACTTGTTTAATAGTACTGTTTGGGGAATCTCCGTTTGTTCGTTTTTCAAAACGTGCTGAATCTTCACCGCCTTCTCCACTGTTGCTTTTTCCGCCGATGCGATTCATGGCAATCGCCATAGTTTCGTGTGATTCGGAGCTGATCGATCCAAGTGACATCGCTCCAGTCCTAAATCGCTTTACAATTTCCGCAGCAGGTTCAACTTTATCAAGCGAAATTGGAATTCCTTCTACAAACTCAAACAAGCTTCTCGGTGTAGAAAAACGCTGTTTCTGTTCATTGACGAGGCGTGAGAATTCATTATAAGCGTCCTGACTGTTTGTCCGGACAGCTCTCTGTAGAGTGTTTGTCATGACCGGATTAATTTGATGAAATTCTCCGTTTCTGCGCCAATGATATAATCCTCCTCCAGACAATATTTCTCTAGTTTCCGGAGTTTCTTCCAAAGCCGTTTCATGCCTCAATAAGCTTTCCTGGGCAATTTCTCTTATACCAACACCGCTTATTCTGGATGGAGTTCCTGTAAAATAATCCCTTATCAGTTCTTCATCCAGTCCAATCGCCTCAAAAATTTGAGCGCCACGATAGCTTTGTATGGTAGAAATTCCCATCTTCGAGAAAACTTTATACATTCCTTTACGAATGGCCTTACAATAATTCTGATTAGCTTTTTCCAGCGTTAATTCCTCAGACAACTCCTTTTTCTGAATCATTTGTTCTATAGTTTCAATAGCCAGATATGGATTGATCGCACCTGCACCATAACTTACAAGTAAGCAAAAATGTGTAATTTCCCTCGCTTCTCCAGTTTCCAAAATTATACCCGTTTTGTAGCGTACCCTTTTGAGAGTCAGGTAATGGTGAACTGCCCCTACTGCTAATAAGGCAGGAATTGGGACTTGATCCTTAGCTGCACCACGATCACTCAAAACCAAAAAAGTTGTACCGGAATTCACTGCATTTTCTGCTTCTTCACAAAGTTCTTTAAGCGCTCTTGAAAAACCTTCAACACCTGAATCTGCATCAAAAAGCATACTTAAAGTTTTCGATCTGAAGTCTCGTTTATCAAGTGCTTTAATTTGTGCAAGCTCTTCATTGCTCAGTATTGGATGAAAGAGTTTCAACATCTTTGCGTGATTTGCTCCGGGATCAAGAATATTTTTTTCAGCCCCCAACCTGCTTGTCAGTGACATCACCAATTCTTCTCGGATTGCATCAACGGGAGGATTACTAACTTGTGCAAAAATTTGCTTAAAGTAATCGTAAAGCAGCCGCGGCTTGTCTGAGAGCACGGCTAACGGCGTATCGTCACCCATTGAACCTGAAGCTTCAACACCGTTTGTAAACATTGGAGTTAATAATAAATTTATATCTTCGGTGGTATAAGCAAAAATTTTCTGCCTTAATAAAAGTGATTCAAAATCCGTTTTCGGTACCTGATCCGGTTTTGGTAAATCAGACAATTCAAGCATATTCTCTCTCAGCCACTGAGAATAAGGTTGAGCGTCACAAATATTAGCTTTCAATTCAGTATCATCAATAATCCTTCCCTCTTTGGTATCAACAAGAAACATCTTGCCCGGCTGTAAACGCCCTTTAAATTTGATATTTTCCGGAGGAATCTCGACGGTTCCTACTTCAGAGCCCATAATGACCAGATCATCTTTTGTCACTACATATCGTGAAGGACGCAATCCGTTACGATCCAGTGTCGCTCCAATTTGAACACCATTTGTAAAAGTGAGAGATGCCGGACCATCCCAGGGCTCCATTAAATGTTCATGGTATTCATAAAATGCCTGTTTTTCAGGATTCATTTCCGGGTTTTTCTCCCATGCTTCCGGCACCATCATCATCATTGCATGTGGGAGAGAATAGCCGGATTGAATCAAGAATTCGAAAACATTGTCCATGCAGGCAGAATCACTGCCTCTTGGAATAATGATGGGCTGCAGTTCGCTGATATCCTCATACAATGGTGACTTTAAAGTCGCACGCCTGCCCAGCATCCAGTTTATATTACCTCGCAGTGTATTTATTTCTCCATTGTGAGCCAAATTTCTGAAAGGCTGAGCCAAATCCCAGCGTGGAAAGGTGTTAGTCGGGAAACGGGTGTGTACCAACGCCAAAGCACTCCTCAAGCGTTTATCAGATAAATCAATAAAAAATTTCCCCATCTGATGTGGAATCAACATCCCTTTATAAATTATGGTACGTGAGGACATGCTGACAATCATAAAACCTTCAACATCCTGCAGTGATGAACGTATGGCTTTACGCGTTACATACAATTTATTTTCAAAGCGGTCCTGATTATAATTTTCAAACCTCCGATGCCCCATGAACAATTGGCGCATAGCTGGCATTGTGGCAAGAGCCTGTTTCCCAATGTATCCTCTGTCAATCGGAACATCACGCCACCCCAGCAAATCCATTCCTTTTTCAACAATGTGACTTTCAATCACTCCGCCGCAATGTCTTCTGGCATAAGGATCTTGAGGAAGGAAAATGGAGGCAATCCCATACTCTCCGGATTCAGGCAAATGAAACCCGGAACTTTGGCATTCTTCAACAAAAAACTGATGGGGGATTTGAATCATAATTCCAGAACCATCCCCTGTATCTGGATCTGCGCCAAGTGCTCCCCGGTGATTCAGATTACAGAGTAAACTCAGTCCCTGCTCGACAATTTGGTGAGATTGCCGATTTTTTATCTGAACTACAAATCCAACACCACAATTGTCGTGCTCAAATTGAGGATCGTAAAGCCCTTGTTTTCCAGGATATTGATACATATAGGAAACTAAAATTATACTTTATAAAAAGCTCTGTACTAAACTTTATGAAGTTATGGTTTTATTCTTTTTGTTTATTCAACCAACTATTAAAACAAGTCAAAATATATCATGATTAGGCAAAGCTTTTCGCTCATGAATGCCCCTTTATTGAGACTATAACTTATAGAGAAGAACAGAAATTCTGGCCAAAATCAAGTTTTCTGTTAACCAGAAAAATTGAGTTTTAAGGAAAAGGATGAAAAACAGAACAGTTGATCAGTGTTGTAACTCGGGTGTTTTGATCCGGTTGATAATTTGCTGCTGGGCAATCGAAAGGATATTGCTCGTTACCCAATACAAAGTCAATCCGGATGGGAAAGTGAAGGTAAAAATAGTAAAAATGAAAGGCAGCATTTGCATTATTTTCGCCTGTGTAGGGTCCATCATTGCGGTTTGTGGGGTCATTTTTTGTTGAATGAACATAGATGCCCCCATCAGCAAGGGCGTAATCCCCAATCCGTCCGGTTGCGACAAGTCACTAATCCAAAAGATGAAAGGTGCATGTCGCAATTCAACAGCACTTGAAAGTGAGCTATAAAGCGCAAAAAACACGGGGATCTGGAGCAGCATTGGTAAACAACCACCAAGCGGATTGACTTTATTTTTACGATACAGCTCCATCATTTCCTTGTTCAGCTTTTCTTTGTTTTTTTTATACTTTTCCTGAAGTTTCTTCATCCTCGGAGTTAACTGCTGCATACGCTTCATACTTTTCATGCCCTTGAAAGTCAAAGGGAACAAAACTACACGAACTATAAT
>CABXOR010000048.1 GCA_902513935.1 uncultured SAR324 cluster bacterium | reverse complement strand
GAGAGCGGAAGAAAAGGATTTTGAAAAATCTCCTGAGACCGGTGTAGCTCAGAAGAAATTTGTTGAAATCAGTGAGCAGGTGACAGATTTGTCGAGAAATGGTGGTGCAGGCACGAATTTGAAATTCTTTGCAAAAATCCAAAAGCTCTATGAAAACCGCAGAAAAATGGTTGTAGAACATAAAAAACTTGACTGGGGAATGGCTGAAACGATGGCATATGCGGTTTTAGTTACAAACGGCACTCAGGTTCGGCTCAGCGGACAGGACAGCGGGCGGGGGACATTCGCGCACCGTCACGCGATAATCACTGCAGAGGACAACACCAAACATGTTCCCCTGAATCATCTTTCTGCAGAACAGGCCCCTTTTGAAGTATACAATTCGTTTCTTTCTGAATATGGAGTTCTGGGATTTGAATACGGATATGCTTATGCTGCTCCTACTACCTTAACAATTTGGGAAGCACAATTCGGGGATTTTGCCAACGGAGCGCAAATAATAATCGATCAGTTTGTTGCCTCCTCAGAAACCAAATGGCACAGGATGAACGGCTTGGTGCTAATGCTGCCACATGGACATGAGGGGCAGGGGCCGGAACATTCTTCAGCGCGTATTGAACGTTTTCTTACTCTTTGCGCGGGTAACAATATGCAGATTATCAACTGCACCACTCCTGCGAATATCTTTCATATTTTGCTGCGTCAAATGGCATTCCCGTTTCGTAAACCTCTTGTGATCTTTACACCAAAAAGTTTACTGCGTCACCCGTTGTGTGTTAGTCAGCTTGATGATTTTCTGGAAGGAACCCGTTTCCGCGAAGTAATTGATGATGATTTTGCGGAGGCAAAAGCCGTCCGGAAGGTTTTGTTTTGCAGCGGGAAAGTGTATTATGACTTACTTGAACTACAGCAAACAAAGGATGTTAAGGACATCGCAATTGTGCGTCTGGAACAGCTCTATCCTTTTCCGGAAAAACAACTGCATGCGATAATTAAACGTTATCCAAATGCCGGACAGTGGTGCTGGGTTCAGGAAGAACCCGAAAATATGGGAGCGTGGTGTTTTGTTTTACGTACATTCCCTAAAAACGGAAATGGACTTGAACTGGTTGCACGTGAGGCTGACAGCTCACCTGCAGTCGGATTACCGCAAGTTCATGCAATTCAACAAGAAAATCTTGTGCACAAGGCATTTGATCAATAATAAATAATAAAATTCAATAATTATCCATTTGTTTTAAATTCACGGTTGCTACTTTTAGGAAGCCGTCATTTATTAACTAACACATTTAAAGGATTCTTTCATGTCTATTGTGGAAATAAAAATTCCAAGTCCCGGAGAATCGATCACTGAAGTTGAAATTGGCAGTTGGCTCAAGGCGGATGGTGATTATGTTCTAATTGATGAAACGATTTGTGAAATTGAAACTGACAAAGCTACTTTGCCTTTGATTGCGGAAAGTGCAGGCAGACTGAAAATTCTGCTGCAGGAAGGTGAAACTGCAGGAATAGGAGATTTGGCATGCTCGATTGATACCGATGCAGAGCAACCTAAAATTACTTCAAGTCCAACGTCATCTGAGGTCATCGTAAAATCAGAAGAACCCTCTGAACGTTCAACTATTCCGGATGAAGCTTCTTCTGCTTCAGTATCATATGCCGCCGGACATCCATCTCCTACCGCAAAAAAAATAATGGCTGAGAAGGGTGCAATAGGCGTATCCGGAAGAGGACCCGGTGGTCGAATAACTACTCAAGACGTAGAAATGCATTTGCAGCAGAATCCGGATTATACCGCTTCCACCACGGAAACAAAATTTGAAGCGAGCCCTCCGGTTGTGTCCGGTTCCCGCAGCATAAAAAGAGAACGTATGTCCCGCCTGCGCCGAAAACTGGCAGAGCGTCTGGTTGCAGTAAAAAACGAAACAGCAATGTTGACGACTTTTAATGAAGTCGATATGCATGCTATTTTTGAGCTGCGTTCCCAGAGTAAAGAGGCGTTTCTAGAAAAATTCAACGTAAAGTTGGGTTACATGGGACTCTTTACAAAAGCTTGCACGGAAGCATTAAAGGACTTTCCGGCTGTCAACGCCCAGATAGATGGGGATCAAATTGTCTATCATGATTATGTCGATATGGGTATTGCAGTGAGTGCACCCAAAGGCTTGATGGTACCAGTTGTTCGAAATGCAGAATCTCTCTCTCTTGCACAAATTGAAATTGAAATTGGCAGACTTGCCAATCGTGCGCGTGAAAACAAACTCAGTATTGACGAAATGGAAGGTGGTACTTTTTCTATCACAAACGGAGGAGTTTTTGGTTCAATGTTTTCTACTCCAATCTTAAATCCACCGCAAAGCGCAATACTGGGAATGCACAATATCGTTGAGCGGCCCATGGCAATTGAAGGAAAAGTTGAGATTCGTCCGGTAATGTATTTGGCTCTGTCCTATGATCATCGTATTGTCGATGGTCAGCAATCGGTGAGTTTTCTAGTTCGTGTAAAAGAAATCCTGGAAAATCCGACAAGGATGCTTTTATAAAAAAGACACTGAGTTAATGAGGCACTGAGGTACTAAGGGGAAAAGGCTCTGTGTTAATAAGGTACTGAGGCACGAAGGAAAAAGGTACTGAGGAACAAAGTAACTGAGGCACTGAGGCTTGGGACATTTGGTATGAGTAACATCAGGAAAAGAATGCTACTTTCCCTGGTTAGTAAAATCAGAAGTGGTAGTTGATTTTGACTTAGTGGCTTAGTGCCTAATTCAAAAAGAGCCTTAGAACCATTTTCACCTTATTTTCAATATAACAAACAATGACCAAATTCGACACAACAATCATCGGTTCAGGGCCAGGAGGTTATGTGGCCGCAATCCGCTGTGCACAACTGGAAATGCAAACAGCAATCATTGAACGTTATCCTACAATGGGTGGAACGTGCCTGAATGTGGGATGCATTCCTTCAAAGGCTTTGCTGGATTCAAGTGAGCATTTCTTCAATGCAAACTGTCATTTTGAGGCACACGGTATCATGGCGGAAAAATTAAAACTAAACTGGCCAAGGATGCGTCAGCGTAAGGACGATGTGGTAGGGCAGACATGCGACGGAATCAAGTATTTGATGAAAAAAAATAAAATCAAGGTCATCTCCGGACATGCATCATTCAGCGATTCAAAGACTATTTCAGTGAGTGGCACCGACGGTTCCAAGGAAACTGTGAACACCGAACGCGTTATCATTGCGACAGGTTCCAAGCCGTCAAGTATTCCGGGTGTGATAATTGACAAAAAACGTATCATAACTTCAACCGAAGCCCTGAATCTGGAAAAGGTTCCGGAGAAATTAATTGTGATTGGAGGTGGCGTGATTGGGTTGGAACTGGGTTCAGTTTTCAGCAGACTTGGTTCAAAGGTGCAGGTCGTGGAATTTCTTGATCGTTTAATTCCCGGAATGGATTTTTCACTGGCTAAAGAAGTTCAACGGTTTTTAAAAAAACAGGGTCTGGAATTTTTTCTCAACCATACTGTGCAAAGTACAATTGTAGAAGGAGACAGTGTTAAAGTTGTTGCAAAAAACCAGAAGGACAAAGAAGTGGAATTCAGCGGAGATTATTGTCTGGTTGCAGTTGGACGCAGGCCCTTTACAGATAATTTGGGTTTGGAAAAGATCGCCCTTACTCTTGATGATAAAGGCTGTATTCCGGTAAATGAACATTTGGAAACTGTCGTTCCGGGAATCTATGCCATTGGCGATGTAGTGGCAGGAGATATGCTGGCGCACAAGGCAGAAGAAGAAGGAGTTTTTGTGGCGGAAACGATAGCAGGTCAAAAACCGCATATCAATTACAAAGCAATTCCGGGAGTGCTTTACACCTGGCCGGAAGCAGCAGGAGTCGGTTTTACTGAGGACGAATTAAAAGCTGAAAATTATAACTATAAAACAGGTAATTTCCCCTTCAAGGCACTAGGACGTGCCCGTGCATCAATGGACACAGAAGGTTTTGCAAAAGTCCTGGCAGACAAGGATACTGACGAAATATTAGGAATTCATTTGGTTGGAGCACGTGCTGCAGATTTGATTGCAGAAGCAGTTGTTGCTCTGGAATACCGGGCCAGCGCAGAAGATATCGCGCGGATGTCACATGCCCATCCGACTTATGCAGAGGCCATCAAAGAAGCAATGTTGGACGCATCAGCAAAACGCTCTATACACATGTAACTGAAAAAATTTCATGCCAGCCAGTGACCGGCATAGGGCCACCCGCAAAATATTGATTGTTGATGATATTGAGGACAACTGTTTACTGATTAAAGACCATCTGCAGAGGCAACTGAAGTGTGAATTTAGAAAAGCTTCGTCTGGAAATGAGGCCCTGCAAATTCTGAAAAACTGGAGTCCGGATTGCATTTTGATGGATATTATGATGCCCGTGATGGATGGAATTGAGGCTACGAAACGTATTAAAATGATTCCTGTATGCCACGATATTCCTGTATTAATGGTAACGGCCAAACAGGAAATGGATTCCCTTGAGGAGGCTTTTGACGCAGGAGCAGTGGATTATATTTACAAACCGATTGATCGTACCATTTTAGTATCCCGTGTAAAATCAGCTTTGCGCAGCAAAGAAGATCTTGACAGAATCAAAGAACTTAACAAGGAACTGCAGCAAAAAAAACAGGAACTTAGCAGTTTCTCACACACAGTTAGTCATGATCTTAAATCTCCAATCGTTGGTGCAGCCAGCCTTTATAATTTTTTTCTGTACCGCATCAAAAATGAATTTCCACAAATCATTGAAGATGAAGGCTTAAAAGAATTACTGGAACGGATTCCACAGACTTTTACCAAAATGCTGGATTTTATCAATACGCAACTTGATTATGCGGAAGCAGGCCAGATTATTGGTGAATTGGAATCTGTATCGATGGATCGTATAATAAATACGGTGATTGAAAATTTTGAATATGCAGAACAAGAAGGAATAGCTTGTTTCAGCAAGCTGCCGGACATGCCGGAAGCAAGGTGTGATCAAATCCGGATGCTGAAAGTCTGGCAAAATATGATTGCCAATTCGATAAAATTTCGTGGTATAAAAAATCCCGTCAGGATAAAATTCGGTGGTGAAGAAAGTAAGGATACTGTTAAATTTTGGATTCAAGATAACGGGCCGGGAATAATTGCGGAACATCAGGACAAAGTGTTTGAAACAAATGCCCGCTTGAATTACGATGTAGAGGGATATGGTTTTGGGCTGGCTACTGTGAAAAAAATTATTGCAGCACATGGCGGAAATATTTGGATCGATTCTGAGGTCAAAGATGGAGCGCGCTTTGTTTTTGAACTTCCCCGGTAATCAAAGTAAATAAAGTTTGAGATGGAGATTAAGGATAGTAAAATCAGAATGATTTCATCCGGAGCAAAACGGCTTTTGCTCTTTTTGTGGCCGTTTGCAAAAAAAGAAAAACCTGTTTATAACCTTAAAACCATCGGCATTCCCAGGACATCCGGACGTGCCCTTAAAATATTGCTGTTCCTGTTAAGAACCCCAGGAGTTCGGTTAATGCTGCTCCCTCTGCTCCTTCGTCAAGCCGGTCTTCCTAGACTACGAAAATGCCATGTTGAAGATGCACCTGTGATGCATCCCGTTCATCCTGCAGGTAGTAAAATCACTTCGGCTGCAGCAAAAAAATCCATAAAACAACTTTTTGTTTCTGCAGAACAAAATCGTGAATCTGTAACTGACAAAAACGGCACTAATTCTGAAAAGCAGATTCTATTTCAACCAGAAACTGCCTCAGATTTTCATCGGGC
The DNA here is from genome assembly GCA_902513935.1 of uncultured SAR324 cluster bacterium. The sequence continues at coordinate 6,527 of CABXOR010000048.1, read as the reverse complement.
TTATCTTGAAGAAAAAACAACACCGGTAGATGTTGCTATGCGTTTGCTGGATATAATTCGCAGTATTGAAGAAAGTGCAGTACCATTGCTCCCTTTTTTGGCGTGGGAAGAAGGAGAACTGATGCAGCAGGCAAAAGCATCGGCAGAGCGCTATAATCGTGGAGAATCACTGGGAATACTGGACGGAGTTCCGGTAGCCGTAAAAGATGAACTGGATATGCTTCCTTTTCCAACAATGGTTGGTACCAAATTTTACAACACTCAGCCCCCGGTTGAGGATGCTACAACCGTTGAACGTTTGCGTTCGGCCGGTGCACTGATGGTGGGTAAAACCAATATGCATGAAATCGGACTGGGGGTAACGGGGCTCAATACTCACTATGGTACTACTAGAAATCCTTATCATCTTGACCATTATCCGGGAGGATCTTCAAGCGGATCAGCAGCAGCAGTGGCAGCAGGATTGTGTCCAATTGCGCTTGGTCTAGACGGTGGTGGTTCTATCCGGATTCCTGCGAGTTTGTGCGGTGTTGTCGGACTTAAAACAACATGGGGGCGGATCAGTTCTGCCGGCAGTGCACCTCTATCATGGAGTCTCTCAACAGTAGGTCCAATTACCTCCACAGTACGTGATACGGCATTGACCTATTCGTTTCTGGCAGGTCCTGATTCCAGGCAGGTTTTGACACAGGATCAGCCGCCGGTGGATCTTCAGTATTTTGATAATTCAGATTTAACAGGTGTTAGACTGGGAGTATTTTTACCGTGGTTTAATCATGCGTCCGCAGATATTGTACAAAGCTGCAATCAAATGCTGGATTCTTTTAAATCTCTAGGCGCCACAGTACAGGAAATTGAAATTCCAGATCTGGATGAAATACGTATGGCACATGCGGTATCTTTTGTTACAGAACTGCTGACTTCTCTGAAAACTAATTTTAAACCTTTTCGTCAACCTTTGGGACTGGATCCTTTAGTTAATCTTACTCTTGCGCAGCAGTTTAAAGGAGATGATTATGTAAAAGCCCAGCGTGTACGCGCACGGCTTATCAGGAAGATGAGTCAAATCTTTCAAAACGTTGACGCAGTTGTCACTCCATCAACGGCACGTACAGCACCTCAGATACCACCGGATGCTTTGATAAAAGGAGAATCGGATCTCAGTACATTGACGGAATTAATGCGCTATGCACCTCAGGCAAATCTTGGAGGCTTCCCCGCAATTTCTTTTCCTGTCGGTTACGATGCGCAAGGTTTGCCGGTGGGAATGCAGTTAATGGGTCGTCCGTGGGAAGAATCTTTGTTACTTAGACTGGCCAATACCTCAGAACGTTTTTTTGCACGACACCCGCCGATGATGCGCTTTTCTCTTTTGCCAAATAAAAGCTGAAATCTCCTCAGAATGAGGAAGTTCTTAATTCATCAATTCCGAAAAATCTTGTTTTAATCTCGCTTGACGGATATTATACCTAGATTGGTTTGGGCCAGTAGCTCAGTTGGTTAGAGCTGACGACTCATAATCGTCCGGTCCGGGGTTCAAGTCCCTGCTGGCCCACCATGATTTCAGTGAGTTACGGGTATTTTCATTTTTTGATTGCTCACAGGTGTCCATATAGGTGTCCATCGTCCCGGAATCTTCTGCCTTTTCTTCCAACCATTTCATCCCCTTCATCTCTTCCTCTGTTACAAGATTGTAACGCTGAAAAGCACTGTCAGTTTTATGACCGGAAGCCTGCTTAATAACAAAGTGATCATTACCGGCAAGCCTGAGATTATTAATTGCGCAATGCCTGAGGTCATGAAAAGTAAATTCTCCAAGCCCTGCCATATTTACCGCTTTTACAAATTCTCTCCGGTTCCACCATCTTTGCTCAAAAACATAACCACCATAATCAGGACGGGATAAGCTCTGAAAGTAGTCAAAAATTCTCTTATGCAACGGAATTACTCTACCGGTTTTGTTTTTCGTACGCTGGCCGCCAAGGCGGATAAATTGATTTTTTAAGTCTATTTCTTCCCATGCAAGGTTTAATATTTCGGCCTGCCTCATAGGCAGGTAGTAGGCAATCAATACTGGACCCTTTATTTGTGCAGAACAATGATTATATAAAACCTCAAATTCTTCTTCAGATAGCAGACGTTCCCTGACATTATTTTCTTCAAGTTGCTTAACCTGAATTACAGGGTTTGTCTCCAGTTTCCCATAATCCAGAGCCCGGCTGAACATAGCTTTAAAATTTGCAACATTACGATTTACAGTTGCAGGTTTTGCCGGGCGTCCCCAAAGTGTGTTTTCCGACAGTCTATTTCTCTGAAAACTTTGAATATCTGCCGGACTGATCTGGCTGGCATATTTCTTCTCACCTACATGACCAGATACAATCTCAATACAATTAACTATTGCTTTGAAACTCCTTTTTTGTTTCACTTCAGGTAAATCTAAATACCAATCCCTTAATGCGCCAATGGTTATAACGGCATTTTTGTTTTTCTGTATATTCCTATCTTCAGCTGTAGCAGTTTGAACTTCTCTTAACCGATTCTCAGCTGCTGATTTACTCCTGCCTATCCTTTCTCTGGTACGTTTACCTTTTAAATAGTACTCAATCCAGTAATTTTTTGAGCCTGCCTTCCGGACTTTATTTCCACATTTACAAACTCTCCTGTTTAAACTGTACCTGATTTTACAATTTGGACACTCAACCAAGATACCCATTTTTTAATCCCCTCATCATTTTGGAAAAAGCTTTCTCTGTCTCTCTATTAATGTTGCCATTTATATTACCAATTAAAAGATTAACAATATCAACATTTTACCATTTATTACCACTAGCAAATGGTAATATTTATTAAACTCTAAAGTATTGTAATTACTGAATATATTTTATCATATCAGTTATATTACCAAAAAAACAGCTATACCCATTAAAAAACACAGTGTTGCAGAAAGGGGTGTCCTATTTATGGTAATATAATAATATATATATATATAAGTATATGATATTATTAAATAAAAGACCTATTTTAGCTAGTGGTAATCTAATGGTAAAATGTTGAAATCATTGAGTTTTATTTTGGTAATCTAATGGTAATGAATGGTAATATTTATTAAAGTTGATTATTAACTTGTATTAATAAAAGGAGTAAAATGTCCAGTAGTCAAGGAGTTCTATTTTTAAGAGTTGAAAATGGAGAACTGAACTGGTTTGAGAATGGTAATGAAGATAGTGATGGAAAATATATTGGGGAAATTAAAAATGGGAAACCAAATGGTCAAGGGACTTATACTTTCCCAGATGGGAAGAAGTATGGAGGGAAATTCAAGGATGGGAAAGAACATGGTAATGGAACATACACTTACCCTGATGGTGTAAAGTATGAAGGGAAATTCAAGGATGGGAAAGAACAGGGTCAAGGGACATTAACTACCCCTGATGGATTCACAGATGTACCAGTGTGGAAGGAAAGTATTCACTTCTACTTCGTGGATTAATTATAGATAAATTTGATAATGAGAAATGGATACATCAATAACCCCTATCATCTCCTGTGAGTAACCCCCACTAATTCTTCACAGAAACAGAGACACCTCCACAACCTTCCCACTTCCTTGTAAATTCAACCAAATGATGGTATAGTTGGGTTCTCCTAATACAACAATAGGAAACCAATTGAGACATTTACTCATAACAATCCTCTCCTTCCTTCTTCTTTCTTCTCCTCTGTTTGGTCAATCAAAGGAAACCTGTTATGTGGTTGTGGATTCATCGGAAGAATTCAGTCCCACACTCCTTTCAAACATATCTGTCTCAATAATTTCTCAGTTTCTAAGAGAAGTAGAACCAATTCCACCTGCGGGAGTTTCCATGGACTCTTGTCTTTATCAGATTTCAGTTTCAAAGGAACAAGACACCACTTTTGTCACCTTCAAAGGAAAGAATCTTAATTCCTATGGAGATTCAAAACTTTCTGGAACGGATGGATTTCAGCAGTCTCTACTCAAATCACTTTATAGGTCCTTAGAAGACAAAAGAAAGAAGATTTGTGAGGACTATGGTGAATTGTTAAAAAAGTGCGGGAGTGTTGTGGTTCAGGATGTTCCCAAACAGGTAAAACCAAAGGTGGTTGAGAAAAAGGTCACAATCCCGAAAGTTGAACCAAAGGTGGTTAAGACGAATGAATCAATAAAAATTATTCAAACAGAAAATGGAAATCTGAAAAGTGGAAAATTCGTTGCTGTCGGGGAATATGGGACAATTTTATCTTCTAAAGAGGGTACATCTTGGTCAATGAGTGAACCAATAACAGATAATAATCTTTGGAATGTTGCCTATGGTAATAATAAATTTATAGCAGTTGGGGATAGTGGAACAATTCTGATTTCAACAGATGGTGAAAACTGGAATGAAATACCTACAAACGAAACAAAACATTTATTGGATGTTATTTTTATTGATAATAAATTCATTATAGTAGGAACTGATGGAATTATATTAACTTCAAATGATGGTGGAAAATGGCAGAAAAGAAGAGTTGAACCAAAACATGGTCATACAGGTATAGTTTATGGGAATGGAAAATTCATTGGAGTTGGTTTTCATACAAGAACAGTGCTTGTATCATCAGATGGAATAAAATGGTCCTATAATAAAATAAAAAATAGGAATGTACTAAGGGGTCTAACATTTGGTAATAACTTGTTCATTGCAGTTGGTGATAGAGGAACAATTATCACTTCAAGAGATACTCTTAGTTGGCACAAACAATTGTCAGGAATAAATAAAAAACTTAACTCAGTGACTTATGGGAATGGTGTATTTGTGATATTAGGTCGTCACACACATGTTTTATATTCAACAGATGGAGTGAAATGGAAACAAACTAATGATGGTCTAGTTAGAGGTGAGACGGGTCCTTTTGCAGGAAACGGTGTGACATATGGGAATCAAATATTTGTAGTAGTTAGTTATGGGGGAAATATTTATTTTTCAAAAGATGGAATAAAGTGGAACTACGTAGAAGAAGACACTGGAACGAATGACCAACTATATGGAGTTATATATGCACAATAATATTCTTTAATAATTAGTTTCTATTGGTTATTATCGGCATGTTCCATTTTCCCTCTTTGTATTTAGATTGTTGGACGTAAGATACAATTATCCTTTCAATAACCAAGTCATGGAGTAACCTACAAAGAATAACCCCCATCATCTTTCTTTTAAAACAAATCGAATGATGTTATAATTTGGGTTCTTCTAAACCACCAATAGTAAACCAAGTGAGACATATACTCATAATTCTCTCCGTCCTTCTTCTGTTTACCACTCTACAGATACCAAACATTACATTTGCTCAGGATCGCAAACCTCCAGCCCTGATTGGGCCTCTGGTTACACTTGGTACTTTCACAGAAGTCCAGAAGCAGATTATCTTCAATCATCTTCAGGCAAAGCTTGCAGAAAGATTTGAACTTGTATCTCAAAGACGTTTTGAGGAGGCGCAGAACATAGCCTTTGAGGAACTAGATTATGATCAATGCACCGAAGAGAACTGCATTCGCTTCATCCAAGACACTCTTCAAGTGGAGAGCTTTTTCTCCCTTCAATTAGTTCAGGAAGGAAAGGTCATCCAGCTAACCTTCATGATGCTGGATCTGGACAGGAAAGTGGTTAAAACGGAAGTATGCGAGGATTGTTCGACTCTGACACTCAACGGAGAGGTAACAAAGCTCATGGAAAAGATGTTTGAGGAAATAGACTTTGATCGGCTTGAACTTCCATACGATGACCGAATGGATCCGTCTGAAAAGTACCCTGAACTGGCTGAAGCAGTCCGTGCATCCATTCAGATTTATTATGAGATCGGATATAGCAACCTCAAACTGCTTTTTCCTAAAATCAAGGAAGGAAAAGGGAAAAAAGTTACTTGGTCACTCACTGGTGTCGGTCTTGGCATAGGGAAAAATTATCTGGTTGAATTTCGTGCATTTTCAGGCAGTGGAAAAGCTGATGAATTCTATTTTGGAACAACCTCAGTTGTGACAGCAGATCCTTCTGACATAGAAACCGCAAACGGCAACTTCAAGCTCAGCAAGCAGGTGATTTACTATTCACCCGATCCTGATTCAAAGTGGCCATATGGTTTAGGAGTCGCACAGTGGAGCTTTGTATTTGAGTCAACGGCTGGGGAACAAAAGCTCTCTTTGACTTCGGCCTTTTTTGATATCGGGATCCAGACATATGGAGAAGACTATCCCATTGCTCTGAAAATTCAGCTGGATCCATACGGGACCTCTGTGGTTCCTTCACTTGGTATCCGTTTCTTTTTCTGATGAGCCTATGTTGAAAACGAACCTTATATTAGTACTAATTTTGCTGTTAGTGTACTCATGTGCAAGGAATGAGGACACCTTTGATAAGTATGCAATAATTACTGGAACAAAAGGTTCATTTGAAATTTCGCATTTGTTTGGAGGAGTACAGCAGCTGGGGACATCAAGTAATGATTCTGCTACTGGAGTTGCC
>CABXOR010000047.1 GCA_902513935.1 uncultured SAR324 cluster bacterium | reverse complement strand
AGGAAAAACGACCTTGTCTGATTTGCGGGACGTGATGACAAAGCAAAAAGGTAAAAATTGAACGAAGTCCGAAGTCCTGAAATATTGGAAAAAGTTGAAACCTTGTCTTCTGAACCAGAAACTCCGGGAAAAAGGCTTACAATGAAGCTGTATATTCCGGAAGATTTGATTTATTTAGATGGACATTTTGATCAATTTCCGGTGGTCCCCGGAGTGACTCAAATTGACTGGGCCGCTACTTTCTTGCAACACTTGATGCCCGGTAAAAACTTTTGCATTGAGCGAATTGAAGTTTTAAAATTTTTCAAGCCGCTTCGCCCAAATGACACGTGCTGGATGGAGTTGGAATACTCTTCTGAAAAAGGCCGAGCCAATTTTAGTTTGTACACTGAAGACTGGAAACTGACTTCAGGTCGGTTTGTGATTAGGTGAGTGGGCATGGCTGAGTTTCATCCTTGTGTGGTGATCCCGATTTATAACCACAAGAAGAGCATTTCTGATGTGGTTGCTTCGTTGGCACATTTGAAAATTCCATACTTGATCGTGGATGATGCCAGCAATGTCGAAACCCAAAAAACATTAGCAGAATTAGAGCAAGCAGATAGCAATGTGGAAATTCTGAACCGTACTGAAAATGGTGGAAAAGGCGCTGCAGTTACTACGGGATTATTGACGGCCTATAAAAAAGGATTTACACATGCATTACAAGTGGATGCAGACGGACAACATCTTGCCTCAGATGCTGAAAAATTTCTGGAGGCTGCAAAAAATCAGCCTGAGTCCTTGGTGTTGGGGCAACCTTATTTTGACAAATCCGCACCAAAATCTCGGGTGTATGGACGTAAAATTACACAATTTTTTGTGTGGCTGGAAACGGTTTCTTTTGAGATCAAGGATACTTTGTGCGGTTTTCGAGTGTATCCTTTGTCAGCATTCCATGCAATTTCGGAGCAAGTGCAACTCCGGGAACGCATGGATTTTGATCCGGAAATCGCTGTGCGAATGTATTGGGAAAGAGTCCCGGTTATCAATATTGAAACACCAGTTCGCTATGATGATGAAGGACTTTCCCATTTTCACTTTTTTCGTGATAATGTTTTAATGATTTCGCTGCACGTTTCTCTCTTACTGGAAGCATTACGGCGCTCACCACAACTCATTTGGAATGCAATCAAACGCAATATCAGACAATAGTTCTCCATGGTACTTGCGATCTGAGCGCGGAGGTGAGTGGGGGTTACGTTTCATGATGCTCTTCTACAGGATTTGTGGAAAGTTCCTGACAAGTGTTTTGTTGTATCCAGTAGTTACTTTTTTTTTCCTGACTGACCGTGCGGGACGTTTGCTTTCGCGAGAGTATTTCGAGCGTATTTATCGTCATGCCGGAAGTTCTGTAAACAACTCCGTTTTATCACATCCACCTGGAATTTGGGATGATTACCAAAGATTTTACAACTTTGGTTGTTCAATGGTCGATCGTATCGAAGTTTGGGGCGGAACCAGTTGGACTGCTAATGTGACCTGGCACGGTCTGCAGCATTTCGATTGCCTGCAAGAACAGGATGGTGCCGTCTTGATGAGTGCCCACATCGGCAATTTGGACGCTTTACGGGTGGCAGCAAAAACTGAAACTGAAAAAGAAATCAAAGCGTTAGTGTATACTAAAAACTCCGACAATTTTATGAAAGTTCTGAACATCGTCAATCCGGATGCTTTGAAAGATGTAGTACCCATCCAAAACATTGATATATTGACTATACTTAAACTGAAAAATTTGATCGATGAAGGCAATGCTCTCGGTTTAGTGGCCGATCGTGTTACTGAAGGTTCTCCGGAGCGTGTGATTGAAGTTCCGTTTCTGGGTGATTTGGCCCCTTTTCCTCAAGGGCCGTGGATTCTTGCCTCTTTGTTGGGGTGTCCCGTTTATACGATATTTTGTGTCAGAGCAGAACGGAATCGCTACGATGTCTTTATAGAACCATTTGCGGACAAAATCACACTTCCCGGCAAACAACGCGAAACAAAACTACATGATTGGATCTGCAGTTATGCTCTAAATCTGGAAAAATATTGTTGCCGCTTTCCGCACCATTGGTTTAATTTTTATGAATTTTGGTCCCGTTCATCCAAAACATCGAGACGAGTTTAGCTTTGAAAGGTTCTGAATCTCTGCACAAAAATGTGGTCATCGGTGGTCGTACTCTGGAAATAGAAGAGGTCTTACTTGCTGCTCGTGATGCAGTTCCAGTAAAATTTTCGAAAGATCCGGAATGGAATCGCAAAATTCGGGCTGGTGCAGAATTCGTAGATCGGGCTTTGAAAGAACATCGCGAAATTTACGGTGTGACCACAGGCTATGGACAATCCGGAACCCGTGTAGTTCCACAGGAACTGATGCTGGATCTGTCAAAATATTTAGTTCGTTTTCATGGTTGCGGAATGGGTAAAATTTTACCTGAACCACTTGCAAAAGCAGTAATGGTGGTGAGGCTGAATTCCTTGGCCTACGGACATTCGGGGGTTCGTATGGATTTGCTGGATTTGATGCGGGAACTGATCAACCATTCAATTATTCCGGTGATCCCAGAAGAAGGCTCAGTAGGCGCAAGTGGGGACTTGACACCGCTTTCCTACGTTGCTGCGGTTTTGATCGGTGAGCGAGATGTTTTTTATCAAGGGAAACGCAGGCAAACCTCAGAAGTTTTTAAGGAGTTGGACATTCAACCTTTGACGCTAATGCCCAAAGAAGGTTTAGCGGTTATGAACGGAACTTCAGTGATGACTGCAATCGCCTGCTTTGCCTATCAACGGGCAGAGTATTTGTCTCGCTTGGCCAGCAGAATTACAGCAATGGTGGTAGAAGTATTGGGGGGCAACAAGTCACATTATGACGAACGCATTTTTGCATACAAACCCCATACAGGACAATCACTGATTGCCACATACATCCGGGAGGATCTGGGCTACCATTCCGCAGATTCAAAGGCTTTAAATCATCATTTGCAAGACCGTTACTCACTCCGCTGTGCTCCACATGTTATAGGCGTTTTGGCGGATGCATTGCCGTGGATGAAGGAATGGATTGAAACAGAATTAAACAGTGCTAACGACAATCCCTTGGTGGACGCAGAACAGGAGGATTTTTTACACGGCGGTAATTTTTATGGAGGTCATATCGCTTTTGCAATGGATGGCTTAAAAAACTCTGTGGCCAATGTGGCAGACTTGCTGGATCGACAAATGGCGTTTATGATGGATCCAAAAAATAATCGCGGGCTTCCTGCCAATTTGTCTGGAGCAACTGAAGAACGGCTATGCATCAGTCACGGATTCAAAGCCATGGAAATCGGCACTGCCGCCTGGACTGCTGAAGCTTTAAAAAACACGATGCCAGCCAGTGTTTTTTCCCGTTCAACCGAGTGTCACAATCAAGACAAAGTCAGCATGGGAACCATTGCTGCACGGGATTGCCTGCGAGTCTTGGAATTGACAGAACAAGTCGCTGGAGCGGTTTTGCTGGCCGCCAGGCAAGGCTTGGAAATCCGCATACGAAACGGAGACCTTGAACATCATCATTTGACACCACAAATTCGGGAAACTTTGGATGCGATTCGTGGTGAATGTGATTTTGTTGAAGAAGATCGTCCCTTAGAACAGACGTTGCGTCAAATTAAGTCGCTGATTGCGGAAAAAGCTTGGGCGTTGTATGAGGACTGAGTTGAAAGCAGAAGTCGAAATTCAAGTACCATTTCATGACGTGGATGCCATGCACTATGTTTGGCACGGACATTATTATAAATATTTCGAAGTAGCCCGTACTAAATTATTTCAGTCCATTGATTATGATGTGCTGCAAATGAAGGATTCCGGATACAGTTGGCCGATTATTGAAACTTCTTGCAAATATGTCCAACCAATTCTTTATAATCAGTTGATTCAAGTCAGCGCAATAATTCAGGAATATGAAAATCGTTTGAAAATAATCTACCGGATTTCTGATGCAAAAACAGATGAAAAGCTCGCCACAGGTCACACTACACAGGTTGCTGTTGACATGAAAAACAACGAAATGTGTTTTGTGTCACCCAAGATTTTGCTGAAAAAGGTCGAAGAATGCGAGTTATTTTTATAGTATTTTTTGTGGTGATGTTTGGTGTCGCTACGTCAGTTTTTGCCACAGAAAACGTTTTCGATCATCCCATTCCGGAAAACAAATTTCCTCTGGAACTAAAAAAACTGAGCGACCGTTTTGAACGTTTACAGAGTATTCGTTCACGTTTTGTTCAAACAAAAAAAATAAGTGTTTTGATACACCGTCTGGTCACCAAAGGGCTTTTTGTCTCTGCTCCGGAATACGGTGTTTACTGGAAAATTGAATCGCCTTTTGATACTGAAATTCTCATTACTTCCAGGGGTTACTTTCAACGTAAAGATGGGAATTGGATTTCTGAGACGCCTGCCAGTGCAAAAGCACAAATTCAAGCCTATTTGAAGGCGTTTCTATTGGTTTTTTCTGGAAAATTTGAGGAACTACGAGAATATTTCACCCTTTCATTTTTGAAAAGAGAAAATGCTTGGAATATCGGCTTGAGCCCAAAAGGGCGGCTCAAAAATCTGATCCTAAATATGCAGCTTACCGGAAAATATCCTGCTCAATTACGCTTTTTTTTGATTCAGGAAGTGAACGGCGATTTTACTAAAATTGAATTTCATGACGCACGCTACTCCTCCCAACCCCTCTCCGAATCTGAACAAAAGCTCTTCCAATAGTTTCCCCTTTCAGAGAATTCTACCTTCTTTTTGGCTATTCCTTGTAATGGGTTTTTTGATGGCAAGTGGGATGACTTTCCATCGAGGCATTCAAATTGAGACGAATTTAATGTCGTTACTCCCTTCTTTAGAACAAGAGGTTTTGTTGCAAAAATCGGTGGAAAGTTTTTCCAAACAAGTTAGCCAGAATTTGTTTTTTTTGATTGGACATAAAAACAAAACTTCTGCTAGAAAAGCTGCCTTGGAGCTAGCAGAAAGATTTAGACAATCCGGACATTTCAACTACGTTCAATCGGAAGTCAATCCGCAAACCTGGAAAGCATGGTATGACTTTTATTTCCCGTATCGTTACCAAATTATATCAGCGGAAACCCGAAAAATACTCAATCAGACAGAAGCACCGCAAGCGTTGCTCCTCCGGTTGCAACAGCAGTTATTCTCACCGATTTCGCTCTATACCACACAGCTACTTTCCGAAGACCCCTTGTTATTATTTCCCTCATTTTTACAATCGCTCCCCCAGCCTCCGGGAAAGTTGGAGGTGATCGATGGAATGTTGACTGTGCGTGAGGGAGAGATGAGTTACATTCTGGTCAATGTTACTCTTCGGCACGACCCATTCAACATTAGTCAACAACCTCAAGTGATTAATCACATCACTGACGTAATTGATGAAATCGAGTCAGTATCATCCGGAACAAAGATTTTGTATACTGGATTTTTGCGTTTTGCGTCAGCAGGTGCATTAAGGGCACAACAAGAAGTCTCAACCATTGGTTTCGGATCGTTGATTGGGATTTTAATTTTGATGATTATTACCTTCGGTAGTTTTCGCCAAATTATTGCAGTGCTACTTCCAATATTTGTGGGAATTCTTGCGGCGTTTACCGTTTGTTCGTTCGTGTTTCCAAAGCTGCATTTACTGACTCTTGTTTTTGGCGCGAGTTTGATTGGAGTGAGCATTGATTACGCTTTCCATTATTTGGTTAAACATCGCTTGGCCAATGATAGCTGGAATGCTTGGGCTGGCTTGAGAGCTATTTTCCCAGCAATAACAATGGGAGTCATTACAAGCATTCTGGGCTATGCAGGGTTTTATCTGACACCATTTCCGGCATTGCGGCAAATTGCCGTTTTTTCTTCAGTAGGCCTGCTAGGGGCTTATGGTACGGTCGTTTGCTGGTTTCCATTGTTCTTGCGGAAACCTACAAATTTTGCTTCACCACCGATCACTTTGCTACCCGCCAAGTGGTTTTTATACTTTTGGGGGAAACCGTCTCATCATCCTACTATTTTGCTCGGAATGGTCCTTGTGGGAGTGGGATGCGTGTTGAGCCTTTGGACGGTACAATACGACGACAACATCCGTGCGCTAGAACACCTTTCGCCGGAATTGAAAACGGAGGACAAGAAAATCCATGACTTGATTGGCGGGCTGGATATGAGCCATTTCATAGTTGTGAGGGGGGTGACGGAGGAAGAACTACTACAACGTCAGGAAAATGCAACGCAACTCTTACAAGCTTTTGCCGCCACCAACAACCGTTTTTTTTATCAGTCTCTGGCTACTTTATTACCTTCCGCCAAAACACAGTCTGAAAATTTTATGCTAAGCCGGGGGATTTTTTTGGACGACTCAGAAACAATACAGCAAGGGCTGACAGCGATTGGGTTTGAAGCGGAATCCGGAAACCGTTTGCTTCGATACGTTGCTCGTCCTAAGCTGTCTTTCACGGTGAAACAATGGTTGGAAAGTCCTGTCTCGAAACCATTTCGTCATCTATGGCTAGGTCAAATCGGACAAGAGCAGGTTTCACTGATTATGTTGGGAAGAGAGCACGATCCGGAAGTTTTGGCTCAGATGTTCGAGGAGATGTCCGGGGTAGAATATGTGAATCAAGTGGAGCGTATTTCGGCTTTGTTTACGCTTTACCGGGAGGAGACAGAGGGTTTAGTCGCTCTTGCGTATGGGGTGATTTTTATATTCTTGCTATGGAAATACCGCATACGAAAAGCATTGCAAATACTTGCGCCTCCAGCTTTAGCCACTCTTTTGACCTTTGCAATTTTGTCTTTAAGCGGTCAAAACTTAAACTTTTTCAATATCGTGTCTTCGATCCTGATTTTAGGAATTGGTGTTGATTACACGATTTTTTTTGCAGAAAGCCAACATGCCGCCGAAAAAACTGCTCTAGCCATTTTGCTCTCCGCCATCACTACACTTCTTTCATTTGGACTTCTCTTTCTCAGCCAAACTCCAGCACTGGCTTCAGTAGGACTCACGATCACACTAGGGATTGGTTTTACAATGTTACTCAGTCCGCTAGCATGTTGTTTTGGGACAATACAACCTAAATGATATTTAAAGATCTTATAAAATTTCTTATGCCTAACTATTTTAATATTTGTACTGTACTTCGTATGGTTTTTTTCGAAATGAGAAACTCAATAATCAATATAGCATGAAAAAATGTTATAAAAAAAATTACCAATTAGTGAATTTAATATAAAGTACATCAAAAAATCAGCATCCATCCGGAATATGTCATTAAGTCTAAGATCATGGAAAAAAGACTGAGTTCTCTATTGATTGTTTGCGGGATGACGTTAGCTCTAACGTCTTGTACCATTGTCCAAAACGTAACCCCTTACCGATCAAGTGATATTCAAGAAATATGTATTATCGAAGACCCCGCAGTTCGAGCAGGTTTTTTAAGAGCGTATAAAAGAGCACTAAGAGAAAAAGGGTATAAGATAAGAATCTTGGAAGAACATGCAAATCTTGACGACTGCGAACTAACATCAATCTAGATTTATTTACTATTTGGCGGATTTGACTGGATTATCATGGAATTTGTGTGGCGGAGAGAGAGTCTGCCACATTCATCCTCTTATCCCTTGCTAATGCTAGTATTTAAAAATGTGTTGATCAAATATACCCCCTTTTGTAACACCAAATAGCTTGATCAATAGCATTCCCATATAATGAATATTGAGACCTACTATTTCGGCAAATCCCGTCCTAAATGTTTTTGATGACGGTCATTTCGGGTTTTCCCGACCATTAATGCATTAGGCCCCTTCGGAGGGTGTAACTCTTTTATAGAGGCAAAGTGCAGTCAATACAGCAAACACTGTGGTTCCGATAATAAGTCCACCGGCTTGGGTGACTGTCATTGTTCCAAGTGTGAGACAGATAACGGCAAATCCCAGAATGCATCCGTTGAGAACTGACTGTTGTGACTTTGTATCCTCTACTCTTCCTGCAAAAAAGGTAATAGAGGCTATTACAAAGAGTAGTGATGCGATGAGATGCCGGATTGTGACTGCTACATCAAATGCGTCACCCTGAGCGTAAGGAAATTCATTTTTAGTGACACCTGCAGGGTCAATGTGCATCCTTAAGCTAATCAACGTTAGGACAACAGCACAAATAGTTAAAATTAATTTGTAAGATAATATTTTCTTCATAGCTTAAATCTCCTGAGTATCATTGATCGGCTTAGACAAGCTGATTTTATAATTATGATTAAATATATATATAATCAAATTTTATATTTACAAGAATGGGGATTTTATTTGGAGGATGTCTGACTTGTGAAGAATTAGTGGGGGCTACTCACAGGACTTCATCCAATCGTATCATATATGGATGATTTTTCGGATATTTCTTTCCTTCTTCTTTTGTATTCATACTTAATTTTTAAGTATAAATATGGTATTTCACGATAGTATAAATGAATCCTATAAAAAAGATTCCCATACCAATTTCATGTAATCTTTTGTTGTTACTGAGCACCATCGGTAACATAACAGAGAGCATAATAACTCTACCTAAGATTTTCAAAGAGTAAAGTTCTCCTTGAAAGAAAACATAAAGATTTGCGATAAGACAAACTTGTAGTGTCCATGCTAGTCCTAATATGACTTTATGATATTGGTAGTAATAATCGTATAAATTTGGAGCTTGTCCTGTATGGTCTTGTGGAACGACTACCTCACAAATCATAAACATCAAAAATGGGACTGCTAAAAATAAAAGATACGTGAATAAGTTCCATCCTTCATCTGGGAAATAATCTAAATTGTTTAGTGGATAACAAGTCCACCAAAATAGAACTATTGTGAAAAAGGTGATGAAGCAGAATACTGAATGCACCCAGTAAAATTTGACACCATCTTCATTTTTGTTATGTATCGTATTTTTTGCCAGCAGTGAAGTCAGGTTTATCATCAACCTCACCAAAGCCAAACCCAATATTAGAAAGGCAACCATCGCCAAATGTTCAAATCTCTCCATACATTTCCCCTAAGTAATCTGTTGTTCCATCTTTTCGGATTCTACATCCATCTGAGTAGGTGTTTCACTTGGTTTCCTAATTGGTTAGTTTTAGAAGAACCTAATATATACCAGAACTTAGTTTGATTTACAATGTGTGTGTGGATTTTGATTTGGTGGTATTTTTGGTGGGTGTTTGTATTAGAGGGGGTCATGGTTTTATCAATTCTCCATTCACGAACTTGTATTGGATGTTTCCGTTTTTATTGTATTTTATTCCGTTCCAACGTTTCCCATTTTTCCATTCTCCTACATACTTTTCTCCATTAGGGAAAGTGAATGTTCCTTGACCATTTGGTTCCCTATTCTCTACTTGACCTTTATATACAGGGTGGTCTTCCTCATCTCCAAAAGTTTTCCACACATAACCAGTAAAGGCTTTCATCCAATTACCAGAAGAAAATTTCCACCTATAAAGAGTTTCACCTTTATGATTATCTCCAAACAGAGGAGAAGAAAGAAGGATTGAGAGGATGATGAGTAGATGTTTCACTTGGTTTCCTAATTGGTTAGTTTTAGAAGAACCTAATATATACCATAACTTGGTTTGATTTACAATGTGTGTGTGGATTTTACTTGGAGGGTGTCTGACTGTGAAGAATTAGTGGGGGTTACTCACAGGTGGTGATGGGGATAGTTTCAGGGAAATATTTTTTAACCACTTCTATTGACTAGAAAGTTAAACATCCTAAATAATGTAACGGTTTGGATTGCTGGCAAGTATATTATTCTAAAGAAACAAATTTACGAAGCTAAGTAATAAGCCTGATGACAAAGAAAATATAACGGCTGTCAATAAATTTTGACCAAATGCAAGTTGTCTCGACTCTACTTGAAACAGATTTGAGCATGTTAAAGTCGAAAGTGATGCAACCGAACTCATAGTCCCTCCGGCCCAACCTACCAGATGAGCCTGCATAAGCAAAGCAGGATGAATTTCAGCTTGTACTGATGATAACAAAGATAATGCAATTGTACTTGTGATGACGGGGTGTATTCCTATGAAAGAAAATAGAGTTATAATTAAAGGGGTAAGTGTCAAGAAAGACCAAGCTGGCAATATTGATGAATTAATAAATATATTATAATCAGTTATTGTATTAGAACGACTAATTAGGTGTCCAATTAACATTGCAATACTTATTACGATGATGTCGTCTGAAGTATTGAGAAGCCAGGATTTAGAATTATAATAAATCTTGGAAATATTTTTAAAGTTAAAAACCGAATAAACAAATATCATTATAGGCATTACTAAAATTACTGCTGATAATGCTGTAAAATCAAAAATAAGTGATACAGTTAAAACAGAGAACATAATTAACACCAAAATTGGAACTACTGGACTGAGACATGCTAAAGAAAGTTTAATTTGTTTAAATGTTGAACCGTAAGCAAATATTGGTAATGAAATAAGATTGAAAAGAAAACCAATAAAAACTCCACATGCTATTCCAATCAAGGAATTTGTTTTATCAATAAAAGCTTGGCCTATTGCAAAAGCAACAAAAAAAGGGGACCACGTTGCAGAAGTATTCATACCACGAAGACAAGCTTCTGCAATAGCCTTACGATACTCTTTATCACAATCTTCAGGGAGAGCTGCTGAAAGAATAGAAAATGTTCCAGTATTTATTACACTACCAAAAAAATGAGAAGCTATTTGAAAGCCAGAATTTGAAATTTGAGTAGGGAGGTTTTTTAATAAATTTTGAGAAATTTTCACCCGTTCCACTTCTTTAGATACGGATCTAACTAATATCATAGTAGGCAGTAATGCAGAAAAAACTAAAATAAAACGACCTCCAGTTAAAAATTCTTTAAAACTTGGAATATGGTCTAAGATAATAAATGCAAGAAGAAGAAGAAGAAGAATTATAAAAATACTTTCTTTTTTGAGACTCCTAAATGTTAATATAAAAAAACATATCAAACTCAATACACCAACATTGCCAAAAGTAAGCACTGATTGACCAAAAATAACATTCATTATTGCTGAGAACCAGGCAAGAGAAAGAAAAATTAAACGTATTTTATCAATATTCATTGGAAATGAAGATGGAAACGTTATTTAGAATTCCGGAAATTGAAAGTATCATTTTATCTTCTAATCAGCAACCAAAGTATATAAGTTTAGTGTGTTTATTGAATTGAATCACCATAATTCAAGAAAATAATGGCCAATCGGTTTGAATTACAAGGAAGTGGGAAGGTTGTGGAGGGTTGTCTGACTGTGAAGAATTAGTGGGGGTCAGTCACAGGAGATGATTGTGTATTCTGTATATGTTTTAATCTTCTGGTTTCCAGCCTGCCATACAAAGTCCCTCGATAAGAATATCGGCTAAACTGGAATTAGGGACAAAGATTCTTTTGTAATCTTTTTTTGTTTTCAAATTTGGCCTTAAGGAAAGATATTCATCTAATGCATTTTTAGCTTCAGATTTCTTGTCTAAATATCCTAATACTGCAGCCCTGAATCCTTTGTAAAATCCTGCTTTAGAGAATTGTGAAATGCATTCTTCAATCAATGAAAAAGCTATTTCGTAATTTCCTAATCCCATTTGAGCAAAAAAAAGCCCATCTTTATATAGAATGGCGTTCGGATCTAAAGGATTTAATTCAATTGCCTTAAGAAAGTGTTTTTCTGATTCAGCAAATTTACCGGAATGAACAAGAGATTGGCCTAAAATATTTTGGGCATCAGGAAAGCTAGGGTTAAGTTGAACTGCTCGTTCTGAATAAAATTTTGCCTGTTCAAATTTCCCAGAAAAAAAGTAATGACGAGCAATACCATATGCAGCTATTGGATTTGTTGAATCAAGTTCTTCTGCTTTTTTAGCATATGTTAGCATTTCATTAAGTGTCTTTTCCGAATCATCTGTAGTGAACTGCAGGAGTTCCCACTCGCAGATTTTTGCTAGCAGTGAATAGGCATGAGACATGGAATCATCTAATTCAATTGATTTTTCACATAGACTTTGGGCTTTTTTTAATTCAATGTCTTCATGATCGGATGGATTCCTATTATTAAATATTTGCAATGATTTCAAATAATTTTCCCATGCATTGTAGTTATTTGGTTTAGATCTTTCTATTCTTTCTGTTTCATAACTTCCTAGTGTGGGATTCACTTGTGCGGCAATTGATGTTGCAACCTCGTCCTGTACATCAAAAATATCTTCAATATTACGATCCCATTTTTTTGACCATAAATGATGATCTGAATCCGCATCTATGAGTTGTGCTGTAATTCTTATTCTGTTACCACCTTTTCTTACACTTCCTTCGACTATATAGCGTGATCCTAATTCTTTGGCTACATCTTTAAGATTCATGGATTTTCCCTTGAAGGTAAAACTAGAGTTCCTGGAGATAACGGGAAAGGTCTTCCATAGTGAAAGATTTGTGATGATGTCTTCAGTAATGCCATCTACAAAATAATCCTGTTCTGGATCACCACTCATATTGGTAAAAGGAAGAACTGCAATTGCAGGTGGTTTTTCTTCTAAAGCCTGATCTGAAGTAGAACTCTGATCTTCTGTTGAAGTTTCAATGGTGGCTTCTGTTTTAGGAAGAGATGAAA
>CABXOR010000046.1 GCA_902513935.1 uncultured SAR324 cluster bacterium | reverse complement strand
ATCTGTAATTTTTTGAAGCCAAGGCCGTCAAAGATGTTACCACTCTGCGAGGCGAGTCGAAAATGGCAAAAGTGATAGCGGAATATCAAGTGCCTGTGATTTTGATGTTTCCCAAAGACAGCACATCATCTACAATCACATAACAATCAGATTATGAGGATATGCTATACACCATCAATAGTTTTTTCAGAGAATGTCTGCATTTTGCCAATTCAAAAGGAGTTCTAAAAATACACATTGTACTTGATCAGGGAATGGGGGTTTTTCTGTGGTGCTAGAAAATGCAGCTTTATGACCAACAGGAGAATTTCAAAACTGCATGTATTTGATTTGCATTTGCTACCCGGGACTTCCAGGGAATAATTTGTTGCCGGCGTCTATGGGGGCATCTTAAATTTTACGGAACGCAACATTTAGTTAAGAAGATTGAACTCGATGAGAACGGTTTGAGGTTAGTCTGACAAGAAGAATTTCTCTTGACAACTGAGAGTAACATTATAAAATTATGCCGAGTGAATCGACAGCTATTTGAAATTTATTTCAGGCAGATCCTGCCTCCTTCAAAATACACTCCTAGAAAAATTGCTCAAAGGGAAGCCCATTTTAATAGACTGCAATCTTGATGAAGCGAAATTAAACATGAATTTACACATTCCAAGTTCCGAACTTATACCACCCCCAAATTGGGATCGTTCTGGGTTACCATCCTGGACATATTTCAACGAGGAGTTATTTGAACTGGAAGCTGAAGAACTTTTCCGTAAACACTGGCAAATAGCCTGTCACACGAGTGACATTCCTAAACATGGTAGCTACATAACCTTTGATCTGGTGGGAGAGCGGGCTTTAATTATTCGGGATGAAGAAAATAAGATCCTGGCCTTTCACAACGTCTGTAGACATCGTGGTTCACGTGTGCTCGACTCAACAGAGGGTATGTGTAAGAGTGTAATCAGCTGTCCGTTTCACGGCTGGTCCTATAACTTAGATGGAAGTCTGCGAGGTGCAGCCAAAGCGAGTACTTTCCCGGCATTTGATCGCGAGAAATGGGGACTTAAGCCGCTCGAAATGGAAATTTGGCACGGCTTCGTGTTTGTGCGCTTCAAGCCAGGACTCCAGCCTTCTGTAGCAAATTTGCTTGATAGGTTTGATGAGGAAGTCTCTAGATACCTCCATGAAGACCTTTTACAGACGTCTCCAATAGAGTGTACTTCTCCGGAGAACATCAACTGGAAGTCTATTAGGGATGTGGACAATGAGGGCTACCATGTACCTCGTGCTCATCCATCACTGAATGATTTATATGGTAATAAATACTATGATGAACCCTTCGTAAACGGAGTCTCCCGCTCCTATGCCCCCTTTAATGAGGGGGCTGGAAGGCTCTGGAGCGTGCGTCAATACAAAAAAATGATTGACCAGTTTACTTCTCCATACAATGAACTTCCAAGGGCGTGGCTCTACATAGGTGTTTTCCCTAATTTCGTTTTGGGATTCTATCCCGACTCGGTGATTTTTTATCAGGAAGTTCCCTTTTCGGTAAAAGAGACTGTAATTAGGGGTGCCACATATAAGCGTACAGAAGAGAAGAGAACAATGCGGCTGGCTCGATATTTATCAGAACGTATTGATGCCACAGCTATAGCCGAGGACAGGCAGTTGAGCATCATGTGGTATGAATCCATGAAGTCTTGTACTTATGAAGGGATCATGCTTTCTGATCTAGAGTATGGAGTGCGAACCCACCACGATGCCCTTCGTGAAATCCTCCCTGTGATGTCTCAGGAGATACAGCCACCCAGAGGCATGGTAGCAGAAAGTAACAATTCGGTACGAAAATTATCTCGAAATGAGGCATGATGGATCGAGTTAAAAATTGGTTTAGCAGTGATTCCGGCCGCGGACTTACTCTGATTGGGCTACCGTTTGGCTTTTCTTTGCTGTTGCTTGCAGCACCAATGCTTCTGATTTTTTTCCTGGGTTTCTGGACACAGGATTATCTCGTTCTTGACCGCAGTTTTAGTCTGGATAATTACATAGAAGCATGGACAGAGCCTATGTATAGGGATCTAATGTTTCGGTCACTTGGAATATCTGCAGCGGTTACTCTTGCAACAGTAATGCTGGCCTATCCGATGGCATATTTTATTTCGTTCCACGGTGGTAACCGAAAGGCACTTTGGTTATTTCTTGTAACCATTCCGTTTTGGACAAGCTATCTTTTACGGGTATTCCTATGGAAAGTAATTCTTGGATACAATGGTGTACTGAACAGTGCATTGGATTGGCTGGGTGTGATTGAAGAACCATTGACATTCATCCTCTACAATGCAAATGCTGTAATTATCACTCTAACACATGCATGGGCACCGTTTGCGATTCTGCCGATTTATGTAGCATTAGAAAAAATAGATCGAAGTTACCTGGAAGCAGCTACAGATCTTGGAGATGGGCCTCTGAAGAGTTTCCTGCGAATAACCCTTCCATTATCAATGACAGGAGTAGTAGGGGCTGCACTGATAATTTTTATCCCTACGATTGGAGACTATGTTACACCCAAACTGGTCGGTGGAAAGGACGGTTTGATGATCGCCAATATGATTCAAGTCCAGTTTATGAAGGCCAACAATGCTCCTCTTGGGGCATCACTCGCAGTTTCTGCAATGGGTATTGTTAGCATGATATCTTTGGTATTTTTAGCTCTCAATCGACGTTGGCTTAGAAAGCGTGGATCATGAACAGTAATAAAAATACATTGAAGGTTTTTGCTTACTCATACCTAATATTCCTCTATGCTCCAGTATTGTTGCTACCAATTTTTGCTTTCAACGATAGTACGATTATCTCTTTTCCCCTGAATAGTTTTACATTTAAGTGGTTTGCCGGATTAACTCAGGAAACATATCTTCAAGAATCCCTAAAGAACTCTTTATTTGTAGCAATAAGTACTTCCATCCTCAGCACATGTTTAGGTATTCTTGCCTCACGCGCATCAGCGCGTTATGATTTTTTTGGGAAAAAGAGTATATTATCGTTCCTGATTCTACCACTTTTTCTTCCAGAAATAATTGTAGGAGTTGCTTTGCTGGTTGTCCTAATGCAGCTTGGACTGCCACTCTCACTTTGGACAGTGATCCTCGGTCACACCTTGGTCTGTACGCCATTTTCTATTGCTATTCTAAATTCTGCATTTGCGAATATGGATATGAGTCTTGAGGAAGCCTCGCTTGATCTAGGAGAAACAAGATTTGGTACCTTCAAGCGAGTAATTCTTCCAATGGTATCACCTGGCTTGATTGCCAGCCTTCTGATTGGTTTTACCATATCACTTGATGAATTCATAATCGCATTCTTTCTGACTGGAACTGAAACTACGCTGCCTGTATATATATGGGGGCAATTGCGTTTTCCAGCAAAGCTTCCAGGGGTGATGGCTCTTGGATTTTTAATGTTGTTACTTTCACTAATACTGCTCTTGCTTGTGGAATTCTTCCGGAGACGTATGAATCGTATAACAGATGATCAAGATAATGTACAATTTGGTAATTTATTTAAAACATGACAGAAAAACTTAATACAGATTCAATAAAAAAAATAGTTGAATTGGATAGAGTAGAGAAGCATTTTGGAGAAATTGTTGCTTTAGACGGAGTGAGTGCTCAAATTCGGGAAGGTGAATTCTTTTCGCTATTAGGGCCTTCAGGTTGTGGAAAGACCACTCTGCTTCGTTTGATAGCGGGCTTTGAACAACCCACAAAAGGAAATATCACTATAGATGGTTTCCAAATGCATGGAGTGGAAGCAAATCAACGGCCCACCAATATGGTCTTTCAGTCCTATGCCATTTTCCCACACCTTAACGTAGAAGAAAATGTAGGTTATGGACTCAAACGTCTCAATCTTGGAAAAGATGAAACTGCTCGTAGGGTGAATGAAATGCTTCAACTGGTTGATTTGGATAATTATAACAAAAGACCGGCTCATGCCCTCTCTGGCGGTCAGAGGCAGAGAGTTGCACTGGCTCGTTCGCTTATCATGAAACCAAAGGTATTGTTGCTAGATGAACCACTATCATCACTTGACAAGAACCTCAGGGAACAAATGCAAGTGGAGTTGCGACATTTACAGCGCACTGTTGGTATTACATTTATCCTTGTCACACATGATCAGGAAGAGGCTCTGACAATGAGTGACCGGATTGCAGTAATGTTCGAAGGACAAATAGTTCAGATTGCAACTCCACAGGAGTTATACAGTAGACCAAAATCCAAAAGAGTGGCCTCTTTCATTGGTGTGATGAATTTCATCGAAGGAAAGTTGCTCAAAGACGGTGAACAAATTACGACTGTGGATGCAGGGAACCTGGGGAAAGTGAATATCAATCCGGACCAAATGCCAATTCCACTTAATCCAGGGCCGGTGATCATAGGTATCCGTCCCGAAATGTTGACATTGCTGTTTGAGGATCGGGATCGTACTGAGTTTGAAATCAGCGGAGTAATTCTTGAAAGTGCATATTTTGGAGACATGACCTATTACACCGTTCAAGTTTCGGGGCTTAAGTCACCATTGACGATCCCAATGCGTAATACAGCTGGACGGCGTGTAATGGAAGATGGTGAATCTGCCCGAGTAGGTTGGGGGGCGGAGTCTCTTGTTATACTAAAAAATTCTGAAGAAAGATAAATGCAGTGGAATCCCCCCCTTCATTCGCTGAGGAGGCGATTCCACGAACTATTTTTATTAATACCCGGCTTTAATTTTTTCAAAATCCTTGATCATCTGTTCTCGGATCTTTGGATTTAGTGGGCTCTGCATTAGAGTGTTCTCTCCTCTGTACAAGATTTGATTTTGTAGGTCTGCTAAACCATTTTCTTCTCCAATACTATTCATGACAGTTTCGTTTGTGTGTCCATATCCCCATTCTGTAATAAGGTATGTCGCTGCAGAATCTGACAAAAAGGCATCTATGAAGTCATAAGCTTTTTGCTCACTTCCAGGTGCATTGGCTAATTTTACGTAACCACAGACCCAGGTTGAAGCACCTTCCTGAGTATCATGCTTCATTTCAACAGGATGTTTTTCTGACGCAAGAATGGCTGCTACTTCATTCCAAGCCCATGAAATAAGAATTTCACCGCTAGCCATCATCTGTCTTAGTTCTGCCGGATCAGACCAATATGTACGGACGTTTTTATGAACTTTTCTTAGAAAATTAGATGCATCTTCCAGATCTTTCATCGAGGCAGTGTTCCAGTCTTGAATGCCTATGGCGAGAAATGCCAATGCGTAGGCATCATCTAGATTATCAGGTATGGAGATACGATCCTTGAATTTAGGATTAATAAAACTTAGCAAAGTTGATGCTTCTGCAGCATTAACCTTGTCTGTTCTATAAGTAATTGCAGTAGAGCCCCAGTCAATAGGAATAAGCCATTGTTTACCACCTTGATGGAATCCCTCTATGTTGCGGAATTGTGACATAACTTTTGACCAGTTCTTTAAACGCGAGGTATCGATAGGTTCAATAATTCCTGCTTTTCGCCATTTCACAGCTGATTGAGAACATGGATGTGCTAGGTCCGCGCGAAATCCAGTTCTAATCTTTTGAAAAGCCTCCTCTTCATCAGCAAAAAACGAATAATCAGGAGCTTTCCCATGTTTCTCCATATATTCACCGAAAAATCCCGGATCTTCATATCCTGCCCAGTCAAATATAACGAGGTTTTCACTGGCTCCCTGGGCCATTCCGCCAGTCGCTATAAGGCCGAATAAGACCCACGTAATACCCTTAATTAAATGTTTCATTGTCTCTCTCATGAAATTATAGATTTTCTAATCAAATTAAATAAAATACGGAGCTGCCTTCGGCTTCTCCAATGAATGACTAAAACGAGGCCATTATAAGTTCAATAAACAGTATTGTCAACCACATTTCTTTCACCATTAATATTCTGGCATTCAACTAGCTTAAGTTATGTTTGTAATTAAGAAAAAAATTTAATAAATTTGCTGCCAAATAAATAAAAATACTTTCATTCAGAGCATTACCCTTTCACGTAGAAACGGAACCTCTCCAGGCGCATCAGCCTCAAATTCACGTGCGAAGAGATGCCCGGAATGTACAGCGGCGGCTATGATTCCGGGAGCCAGGCAATCTCCGATGCACTGGATCGTTTTGAGACCCGACTTTGCAATTCCTGCAGTATCTGCCCGCATGGCTCGGTAAAGGTCGTCGTTGGGCAGGCGTTCCGTAACCAGCACCAGGGTATCGCAGGCGTGACGGGCCCGCCGATCCGTGAACACGCAGGCGAGTTCAACAGCACCCGGATGAACCGAGGCAAGGTTGTGATGCGGAGTTAGTTCCACGCCGAGTTCCAGTAATTTTTTCTGAATGCGGGCCTGTTCCATCGTGTTGTGTGTCCAAGTTGAAATGTCCCGAGCAGGCGTGACGAGCCGCACGTCATGGCCGTCTATCCGCAATTTCTCGGCTAGCACCCCACCCATGTAGTAGTGTTCATCATCAAAGACTACCACTTTCCCGTGTGCGGAAACACCAAGCATGAGGTCGTCCGCTGTCAGCACAGACACGTGTCCCAATCCGGGAATCGGTTTGCGGTGTTCCCGTGCGATGCCATCTCGTCTCCAGGTGGCTCCGGTTGCCAGAAAGACATGGGAAAATCCAAATTTGTCATCGGCACTGAATTCAAAAATATCTTCCGTGCTGAGCGAGCTGCCTAGATAAAGGGTCACGTTTTTCAATTTCTCTAGCATGACTACCCGATGATCCCGAACACGCCCCCATTCCGCCAAACCGGGCAGGCGACTTTCCCGACTGACCCTACCTCCAAGTTCTGCAGAGGCTTCTGCAAGAATGACTCGATACCCACGCTGTCCCAGTGCAAGTGCACATTCCAGTCCGGCAGGCCCGCCACCAACCACCAGCACACCGTCGTCACTATTACTGGGTTCAATACGCTCCGGATGCCAACCACGTCTCCATTCCTCACCCATAGTTGGGTTTTGCGTACAGCTAATTGGCACTGCCAGCCAGTCTCCAGCTACGCAGATGTTGCAGCCGATACATTCCCGGATTTCATCTTCGCGACCTTCATCAATTTTTTTCGGGAGGAACGGATCGGCAATTGATGGCCGCGCCGCGCCGACCATGTCCATCACTCCGCGTTTAATCAATGAGACCATAGTGTCCGGAGAAGTGTAGCGTCCCACACCCACCACGGGTTTGGTTGTTAGTGATTTTACAAAATCGATGTATGGTTCCTGATATCCCTCTTTCTCAAAGCGTGAAGTTGCTGAATCGTTTCCCCATTCACTGATATTCACGTCCCAAAGGTCAGGGATTTCCGCGAGCATTTCCACAACTTCCCGACCTTCATTTTCAGAGGTAATGCCTTTGGGGCCTAGAAGTTCATTTACTGCAAAACGTACAGCAACGGCACAACGGTGGCCTACCGCATCCTTTGTGTCTTCAAGTACCTCCCGGAAGAGCCGCACCCGATTTTCCAAGCTGCCACCATATTCATCAGTACGATGATTGAAGCGACGCGAAAGGAAATGCATAAGCAAGGTAAGGCTGTGCCCAGCGTACACATAAACGAGGTCGAACTCGGCTTGTTTGGCACGCAACGCAGCCTGACGGTGCCACTTCCTAAAGTTACGGATATCGGCTTTATTCATCGCCCGTGCTTGTACCGGATCATAGGAGTTGACGGAGATTGCACTGGGCGCAAGCGGTGGAATCCGGCTATAATTGTTGGCGTTGGAATAGCCGCCATGCACCAACTCGATTCCGGCCAACGCCCCATGTTCATGTACGGCTTCAGTCATTTTAGCCAGTGCCGGAATGTCTCCATCGTCCCACAACCGTCCCTCTGCTGCCGAGCCGTTGTCAGAGTTGGCATGGATTTCCACCTCTTCCGTGCAGACCACAGCCCATCCACCTTCGGCCTTGATTCCACGCATCGCCGCCAACGTGTTGGGGCGCATATAGCCCATGCCGTTGCAATGTGGAACCTGATAAAAGCGATTCCTCGCGGTTAGCGGCCCAATCTGTACAGGTTCAAAAAGGATGTCGTAACGATGATCACGTTGGTTCATTTTGTGTTATCCCTTCCACAGTCCTTCCTTACTCAACTCATCTGTAGTAAGGATGATACCTTTTTCCAGGATGTTGAACATTTCATCGATTTGTTCCATAGTTATAACCAAAGGGGGTGAAAACACACACATGTTCCAAAGCGGACGTACAATCAGTCCCAGTGCCTGACAGTGTTTGTCTATGCGGGAACCCATTTCAATGTCCATTTCAAGTGCGTCATGACTCTCCGAATCAACAATTTGTGACTCTACACAGCCGAGCAATCCTACTCCACGTGTGTTGCCAACAAGAGGCAGTTTTCTTAACTCCTTGATGCGTTGCTGGAAATATGGAGAGATTTCACGAACATGCTCCAGCAAACCCTCGTTTTCGATTATCTCTATGTTTTTGAGGGCAGCGGCCGAACTTACTGGATGTCCAGAATAAGTATAGCCATTGGAAAAAGTAGCGAATTGAGAACCATCTCCTGAGATTTGGCGAAAAATTCGATCGGAAATGATGCAGGCTCCCATTGGTACGTAGCCAGAGGTTAACCCCTTTGCACAAGTAATAATGTCGGGCTCAATCCCGAACACCTCTTTAGAGGCGAACCAGTGTCCCAAACGTCCAAAACCAGTAACAACCTCATCAGAAATGTATAGTACATCATACTTGCGGCAGATCTCCAGGCAACGCTGGTGATAGCCTTTTGGAGGCACTATTACACCTCCAGAAGCCAGTACAGGCTCAGCAATAAATGCCCCGACATTTTCAGATCCGAGGGCCAGGATAGCAGTTTCTAAGTCAGAAATTTTCTCCTCCAGGAACTCATCAACACTAATTTTTTCTGGGCTGTGACTTGGGTTGACATCCGGAAGGAAGTGAACTAATTCTTTTGCGGTATCCATCCAATCCTTGTCGCGATCTTTTCCACACATAGTCGCACTGAGGTAGGTGCTTCCGTGGTAGGATTTTTCTCTAGAAATAATCTTTTTCTTTTTATTTCTTCCTAAAACATTGTTATAAAAATGCACAAAGCGAATCGCACTGTCTACCGCTGTTGAACCACAAGTGGTGAAGAAGACATGATTCAAGTCACCTGGAGTGCACTCTGCGATCTTATGAGCCAGAATGGCACTTGGAGAAGAGCTCATGTTCCATGGTGAATAATACGGTACCTTAAGGATCTGATCAGAAATGGCCTTAGCCATTTCTGGGCGTCCGTAGCCAATTTGCACGCACCACATTCCTCCAGGGCCGTCTATCAACTTTTCACCATTCTCATCGTAGAGATAAATTCCTTCTGCTTTTTCGGCAAACATTCGTTTTTTTTGCCCTACATCTTTCATGTATTCCCATGGATGTACGAAATTCTTGTTGTCATAACTTTGGATGTCTTCAATTTTTTCAAGTCTCATTTATAGTCTCCTAAACAGTTATCCCTTTTTACTGCGGGCAGAGGGTTTCATGGCGTCACGTGATAACAAAATGGGGAATCGATCGCGTATGTTTGTATCAACTTTGGGAGTGATGTGATCCGGAAAGTGTGTTGATAAAATTTCGAAAGCTGTTTCGTGAGCACGTTCGAGTATGTCTTTAGAACCCTCCTGCTCCCATACTCCGGGAGGGGCGCGATCTGCTATTTTAGGATACAAAAACTCGCTCTGCATCCGGTCAAGTGTTTGGGCGTGTCCAAGATAGTGCCCAGCCCCTAAAGCGACATCCTTAATCACTTCAACACTCAGAGTTTCTTCGGTGACTTCAATCCCACGAATGACCCGTTGTACCATTCCGAGCATGTCATTATCGATCACGAGTGCTTCAAATGAACAGCCCATCAAGCTCCCCAGCATCCCGGCGGATTCCAGTATACGGTTACCGCCCGCTAATCCAGCCAACACGGAACTTATACCCTTTTCATAACCGGACTGGGCATCCGGGATTTTTGAGTCTGTCATGCAGGAAGGTACTGTCGTCGGCAAATTGTAAAATTTTCCGATTTGTACAGCTGCAGCAATAATGAGTGCCTCCTCTCCGCTTCCTCCAGAGAAAGAACCTGTTCGCAAATCGCTGATGAATGGCCAGATAGCAAAGCTCATCGGACAGCCGGGATTGATGAAATTGACAATCGCCAAACATGCTAGTCCTTCTGCAGTCACTTGGGCTAGTGTCCCTGCTAACGTTGCAGGGGCTGTTGCTCCGGCTTGAGGTGCAATGGCGATGTCATTGATCAACCCAAGCCTACTGCTTTCCACCAGCACGTCCAGGTTCTCCTTGGCAAATCGAAGTGGTGAGACAATTGGACATCCGCCAAAAGTACAAAATGGTTTTTTAGCAAAACGACCTTCTCCCCCCAAAACCATGTCAAACATTTTCACTGCCCCTTTGATGTTTTGAGCACGGTTGAAGGTCATTTCAAATGGTTTTTCCGTTCCGCAAACTAATGCGTAGGCCACATTAAAATCGTGTTCATCTAAATCCGAAATTTCAGTGGGTATCACGGTTTGCCCAAACTGGTGAATGTGTTCCAACTTGTCCACTAACCGACAGGCATCGTAAAGGTCGAGCAGTGTGGAAGGGCGATAGGTTTTTGAGTCGAGCTCAAAGATGGTCACGGCTTCTCCGCTGGTGGCGTAATGCACCCGATAGTCGCCGACGAACAAGTCGGCATGAGCAGAATTGCGACTATGCACAACATATTCGTTGGCGGCTTTCACCAAGACATCCTCAATCAAGGCTTTTGGAAAGCATAATCGTCCAAAATTACTGACTGTGCATCCGCATTCTGTCGCGATTTGAATCACCTCCGGGGTTGCTTCGGCGATTCCTAAGGTTGCCAAAATTTCCAGTGCAGCCTGATGAATCTTCTCCAAATCTGTATCTTGAAGCGGTTTGTATACCCCTCCGGTCATCCCTGCTTTTACCACCGGCACTTGGTTTTCTGAACTTCTCTGAGCTTTCCGTCCCGCACGGCCACCCGTACGAACTCTCCCGAGCTGCCCCACTCTTTCAACATCTACCATAAAATTTCTTAATTCCGGTGGAGCTTAGCCCCACCAGACTGTTCTATATGTACTGTAATTAGCAGGGAATCTTCATGACAACCTGTATTTATGTTTGGGGAGTTATTCCCGATATCTCAAATAGGACATCATCAAGGCTGACCAATCATGAATGTAAAAGAGAAGGCATCAAAAAGCAATGAGAAAGAGCTAGTTTCAGACTATACGAAACTGGTTTTAGCTGAGTACAACTTTAAAGGATTAACATTTCCATACAGAATTAAGCTGTGTCCGTCTTGCTCCCAAAAACTATGTTTATGATATCAAAGTTGTTCATGTAATTATTTCAAAATTATCTAAGTATTTTTGATTCAGAGACAGACCAAGACCTGGTGTTTCATCATTAAGATCAATAAACCCATCCTTTACATCTGGTTCGCCTTCAAAGACATACCAAAACAACTCATTACCAATCTCAATTTGATGGATTGGGAAATATTCTGCAATCGGGCAGTTCAAATTTGCCATAGTAAGATGGAAATTATGCATTTGCCCGGCATGGGGCACCACGGGAACCTGGTAAGCTTCAGCCAGCGCGTTTATTTTCTGTGCTGCAGTAATACCCCCTACACGGTTTGTATCATATTGAATGACGCTTACTGCTTTCATGTCTAAAAGCTGACGGAAGCCAAAAAGTGAAAATTCATGTTCACCTCCAGAAATTGGTATAGGTCCTGCGTTAAGTTCCGCATAACCATGCATGTCATCAGCAATTACGGGCTCTTCTAACCACCGCGGTTCAAACTTTTCCAGTTTTGGCAAAATTCGTTTAGTGTACTCCAGATTCCAGCCCATATAACATTCGAGCATCAGATCCCTGTCATAGCCTATCACTTCACGTACTGCTTCGACACGTTCAAGATTCTCTTTCACTCCTAGTGGTCCGTCCTTAGGTCCATAACCAAAGCGCATTTTCATCATGGAATAACCCTGATTGACGTAGTCTTGAGCCTCTAGCTGCATAGCGTCTATATTGTCAGAATATAGTTTTGAGGCGTATACCGGGATACGCTCTTTTGTTCTCCCTCCCAAGAGTTTAAAAACCGGTAAGCCAGCGTCTTTTCCCAGAATATCCCAAATTGCAATATCAATCGCTGAAATTGCTATTATTCCAACTCCTTTTCGTCCCCAAGCATGAGTTTTACGAAACATCTTTTCATAGATGTAATTGTAGTCCCAAGGGTCTTCACCGATGCACATCGGTGCCAAATATATGTCTATTGTTGGCTTCACCAAATGCGGGACAAGAGCCGCATTGCCTATACCAACGATTCCTGTATCGGTTTCAACCTCAACAACCAGCCACTCCAGAAAGCGGTAAGACTTCATCGCATCGCCCCTTTCAAACAGAATGTCACTGGCATTGGTGCAGAAATTTTCCTGCGGAGGCACTACTTCCCCAGTCCAACGATAAATTTTGGCGCGGATTTCTTTAATTTTCATGAAAGGGTTTTCCTTAGTGGCGGGTTCATGTCGGTAGCTTTACTAAAATGTTTAGTGATCTATATACGTGCTATTTGATGTGGTAAAATCTTGTGACCACGCCTTGATTTACTGACAGAATTGATTGCTCTGTTAAAACCAATATAGGCTATCACCTGAAACATACTCAAAGTTTAG
>CABXOR010000045.1 GCA_902513935.1 uncultured SAR324 cluster bacterium | reverse complement strand
GTACACCTACTTTATAATTAGATTCACTCATGACAGGTTTAAAAGTATTCGTTATTGCCGTACTTTTTTAATATTAGCAAAAGGATATAAACTTATTTAATTTTTACAAAACCATTTATTTGATTAAATTTAATTAATTTGAAAAAAAATTGAAAAAAAATTTGACAAAAAATAATATCGGTGTTATTCATACTTCTAATAGGGTAAAAAAGGTGATTTCACAGGCCTTCCATGGCTGATTAATTAACTTTCTTTAGAGGAACAGATCGATGAAAGTTTCAATGAAAGTAAACGGTACTGCATATAAACATGATGTGGAACCACGAACTCTTCTTGTACAACATTTACGAGAAAACCTTCGACTAACGGGAACCCATGTAGGCTGTGATACTAGTCAATGTGGAGCATGCACCATTCATGTTAATGGAGAAGCAGTAAAATCCTGCACTATGTTTGCGGTTCAGGCAGATGGTTCTGAGATAACTACCATTGAAGGTTTGGCGAATGATGGTGAACTTCACCCAGTCCAGAAAGCATTTTGTGAAAACCACGGTTTGCAGTGCGGATACTGCACGCCTGGAATGATCATGGCTTCAGTGGAAATGTTGAAAAATAACCCAAATCCCACGGAAGAAGAAATCAGGCATGGGCTTGAAGGGAATTTCTGTAGGTGTACAGGGTATCATAACATCATAAAATCAATTAAAGCTGCAGCTGTTTCGACGCAAGGAGGTGCCTAATGGGTAAATACATTGGAGAAAGTGTATTAAGAAAAGAAGATCCGAGACTCGTTACCGGAGAAGCTAAATATTTGGAAGATATACAGTTATCTGGAATGGTTCATGCGGTAGTGAAAAGAAGCGATTACGCTCACGCAAAAATAAAAAACATCGATTCTTCTGAAGCAGAGAAAATGCCTGGTGTTTTAGGAGTATGGAAGGGTAAGGATTTTGAAGATTTAAATCCTATGCCCTGCGCTTGGCAGGCAGGAGGAATTACCAATAATGCCAATACCCCTAGAGTATTGGAAATTGATAAGGTGACCTTTACGGGACAGGGAGTTGCAGTTGTCGTGGCCGAAGACAGAAATGTAGCTGAAGATGCATGTTCAAAAATAAACGTAGAATATGAAGAACTGCCTGTTGTTGTCTCCGCAGAAGATGCGATAAAACCTGGAGCCCCTCAACTCCATGAAAATGCTCCAGATAACATCTGCATGGAATGGGAATGTGGCAATCAGGATGGAACAGATAAGGCCCTCAGTAATTCGGAGGTGGTTATTAAAGAACATCTGGTCAATCAAAGACTCATCCCAAATTCAATGGAGCCTAGGGGTGCTATAGCGGAGTACAAATCGGCAACAGAGGAGTTTACGGTCTGGATGACTTCCCAAGCGCCTCATGTTCATAGATTATTAGCTACTGCCTTTGTTTTTGGAATACCAGAAACAAAAATGAGAGTTATTGCGGCGCATGTGGGTGGTGGTTTTGGATGCAAAATATTTCTCTATCCTGAATATTGCCTTGTTGCAGCATTAGCTAGAAAAATTGAACGTCCAATTAAATGGATGGAAACTCGTTCCGAGAACTTCCAGGCAACAACTCATGGGAGAGATCATTCAACCCAAATTCAAGTGGGTGCAAATAATGATGGTACCATCACATCCTTGAAGGTAAATACAGTTGCCAATCTTGGTGGAACTCTTTCAACGATTGCTCCCGGAATTCCGACCACCCTTTATGGAAGATTGCTTTCTGGAACGTATAAGTTTCCGAACATTTATTGTGGTGTTAAAGGTGTATATACCAATACAGGAATGGTCGACGCCTACAGAGGCGCTGGAAGACCAGAAGCCACTTTTGTTGTAGAAAGGGCATTGGATCTGGTAGCAAAAAAACTTGGAATGGATGTGGTGGATATTCGGAAGAAAAACTTCATTCAAAAAGATCAATTCCCCTACACCCCGGCGGATGGGATCACAAAAGGCCTTGCCTATGACAGTGGAGATTATGAGAAACCACTGAACAAGGCCCTTGAGATGTTCAATTATGCTCAATTCAGGGAAGAACAGAAAAAAGCCCGTAGCGATGGTAAGTACCTTGGTGTTGGATTTTCAACCTACATCGAAGCCTGTGGTGTCGCTCCATCTGCATGGATTGGAGTCGGAGGTGAAGGTTGGGGTGCTGGACTTTGGGAAAGTGCTAACATCCGTGTTCATCTGACGGGAAAAGTTGTGGTGACTACTGGTTCCTCACCTCATGGTCAAGGCACTGAAACGACAATGGCACAAATAGCGGCTGATGGATTAGGTTTGCCCTTTGATGATGTCGATGTTCAATATAACGATACATTGGGGACCCCTTTTGGTTATGGGACTTATGGAAGTAGAAGTGCTGCTGTAGGGGGTACTGCCCTCTTCAACGCAGTCCAAAAAGTCAAACAGAAGGCCCTCAGAATTGGAGCTCATATGTTGGAGGCTTCAGTCGATGATGTTGTTTATGAAGATGGCAAAGTCAGTGTCAAAGGATCTCCGGATCAGGCCAAAACAATCCAGGATATCGCTGGAGCCGCAGCTTTGGGTTACAGTCTTCCCGAGGGAGATGAACCATTCCTGGATGAAACCGCATATTTCGATCCCCCCAATACGACATGGCCTTTTGGTACTCATATCTGTGTTGTTGAAGTCGAAAAAGAAACAGGTTCAGTGAAGGTTAAAAGATATCTGGCAGTTGATGATGTGGGCAATGTGATTAATCCCATGATCGTTGACGGACAAATTCAAGGAGGAATTGCTCAGGGGGTTGCACAGGCGCTCTGGGAATCAGGCGAATACAACGAGTCAGGTCAATTGGTTTCAGGTTCTCTGATGGATTACGCCATTCCCCGAACCGATTGCCTGCCTAATTTTGAACTCGATCGAACTGTCACTCCGAGTCCTACGAATCCATTGGGTGTTAAAGGAGTAGGAGAAACAGGAACGATTGCCTCGACGCCGGCAGTGGTCAATGCCGTTATGGATGCCTTGGCTCCGTTTGGAGTAACTAATCTGAATATGCCTCTCACGTCACAAAAAGTTTGGAACGTAATTCATAAAAAAGGAGCTTAAATGTACGCAGCAGAATTTGATTATGTTAGGGCTTCAAGCATTGAAGAAGCCATTTCACTGAAAGGAGCAAATGATGACTCAAGTCTCATTGCAGGTGGTCACAGTTTGATTCCTGCCATGAAATTGAGACTTAGTACTCCTCAAAAACTGATTGATATCTCAGGATTGGATCAGTTGAAAAACATTTCTAACAATGGAAGCCACATCAGCATTGGTGCTTTATGTACCCACAAACAATGTGCGGAATCCGATATAATTCAGAGTAATTGTCCAGCCTTAAGTGATGCGGCTTCGGTGATTGGTGATCCACACGTAAGGAGCAAAGGTACCCTCGGAGGAGCCTTAGCCCATTCTGATCCCCAGGCAGATTATCCAGGGGCGATCTTAGCCTTGAATGCGACCTTAGTTACAAAAGGAGCTTCTGGGGAACGAACAATTGAGGTAGATGACTACTTCACTGGACTTTGGGAAACAGCATTAGGTGAGGGCGAACTGCTTACCGAGATCAGAATTCCTGTTAACTCGATGAATGCCAACTCCTGCTATGTAAAGTTTCCTCAACCTGCGTCAAGATATCCTTATGTGGGATGCGGAGTCTCTTTGAGTTCGAGCAATGGAACCTGTTTAGATATACGTGTCGGATTCAGTGGAGTAGGTGAGTGTGCTTTTCGGGATTCGGGAATCGAGAGTGCTCTCAAAGACCAACCTTTGAATGAATCAACCATTGCCTCTGCTGCAGATAAAGCTGCTGAAGGTAAGGCTGTGTTGAGTGATCATTTTGTCAGTGAAGAATATCGTAGGGCCATGTCCAAGGTTTTTGCAAAACGTGCACTGACGAAACTTTCATAAATCTGATCCTTCCTCAAAATCCCTGTCCTGATAAAATTAAAGACAGGGATTATTCCAAGTTTTATATTCTATTTATTTTTTCTAAAAATTAATTTTTTTATTTTAATAAAAGTTTAACTATGATTGATTTACGTAGTGACACAGTTACCATACCTACTGCTGAAATGAGGGAAGCAATGGCACAAGCTCCAGTGGGTGATGATGTTTATGGTGAAGACCCAACCGTCAATGCTCTGGAAGAACGTGTCGCAGAAATTCTCGGAAAAGATGCAGCTATTTATATGTCTTCCGGGACCATGACCAATCAGGTGGCAGTAAGAACACACACTGAACCCGGAGATGAAATATTAATCGACAAGAATGCACACATATACTTTTATGAAGCTGGTGGAACGGCGGCACTCTCAGGAGTGATTTGCAGCTTAATTTCAGGAGAAAGAGGAGTTTTTGGGGCAAAAGAAATTGAAGCTACTATCTCCGAAAAAGAACCTCATACAACAATTATGAGGCCAGTGGATTTGCATTTACCTCGTACAAAGCTGGTTTGTCTAGAAAATACGGCCAATCGTGGAGGTGGAAAAGTTTGGCCACTTGAAAAAATAGCTGAAGTGGAAAAAGTTGCCCAATCAAAAAATTTAAAAATGCATCTTGATGGAGCTAGAATTTGGAATGCGGCAACTAATTTAAAAGTTCAAGAATCTGATATTGCATGTCATTTTGATTCAGTCAGTGTCTGTTTTTCCAAGGGACTTGGGGCACCAGTGGGCTCAGCTTTGGTAGGCAGCTTCGATTTTATAATGGAGGCCAGGCGATTCAGGAAACAATTCGGTGGGGGGATGAGGCAGGCTGGAATTATAGCTGCAGGA
Organism: uncultured SAR324 cluster bacterium; assembly: GCA_902513935.1. The sequence goes on along the minus strand of CABXOR010000045.1, from coordinate 8,690 downwards.
GCTTTGTATGCGCTAGAAAATAATAGAAAAAGATTGAATGAAGACCATGCGAATGCAAAATTATTTGCCAGTGGACTTGAAGAAATTAAGGGAATTCAAATCAATCCTGAAGATGTAGAAACAAATATCTTAATTTTCAGTTTGTCAGAAATGTCTTCACATGAATTTTCCGAGCGTCTAAGTGAACAGGATACTCACATGTTACCCTGGGACGACACTTCAATCCGAGCTGTCACAAACTTGATGGTAACAGAGAATCAAATTCTCAAAGCACTAGAACAAATTCGTCAGGTTGTTTCTGAATAAGCTCTGTGTTTTAGATCTTTCACAAAAATAAATCAAATTTTTGAAAATTTGATAGTTTAACCAATCATTATTGTCGTATCATCTTTTGATCAACCTTTAAAAGCTTTGAGCATGAATAGCCCTCTAAACGGAGTATATACAGCTTCCCTGACACCTCTCACAGCATCATATGAACCAAATTTACCAGCATTAGTTCGTCATGCACAATGGTTACTCGATTCAGGATCTGATGGGGTAGCCTTAATTGGTAGCACCGGAGAGGCAAATTCGTTGACTATTGATCAACGTCTAGCCATTATTGAAATATCTTCAAAGAAATTACCAACGGATCGTCTTATGGTGGGTACTGGCTCTTGTGCTCTTAAGGATGCTGTCCGCTTAACTAGAGCTAGCATTGATGCAGGTGTATATACAGTTTTGGTGCTCCCTCCTTTTTATTACAAACCTCAAAGCGATGAGAGCGTACTCCGTTTTTATACAGAGTTGATTTCATCTGTAGATGAACCGAGACTGCGAATCATTTTTTATAATTTTCCAAAACTAAGCGGCTATAATTTTAGTGTAAAAATTTTACAGGAATTGAAACAGAGATTTGGAGATATTACCGCGGGGATCAAGGACAGTTCCGGAGAATGGAAGAATATGTTGGGCTTAGTACAAAACATTCCAGACTTTATGGTGTACACAGGTACTGAGACTTTACTGCTGGACATATTAAAAAAAGGCGGAGCGGGCTGTATTACCGCCACAGCAAACCTGATTGCACCGGAGTGTCAGCGTGTTTATCAGGCCTGGAAAAATAATAAACAAAAAGTCGCTGAGCAAGCCCAAATGAACCTCACAGATTTACGAAAAACTTTAGAATATTACCCGCTTGTCTCTGAACTCAAAAGCCTCTTTGCTTCTGAAACTAACGCAGAAGAATGGGAAAATATGCTGCCGCCATTTGCCCCGCTTTTAGATGATCAAGTAGGAGAACTAAAAGAACAAATCAGAGGGCTTGGATTGAACTTGAGTCAACGTCTGTGATTGATGTTATATGTAATTTCAATGTCCCATGGTTAATTTTTTCAAAGAACATGGATGTTTTTTGAGAAAAACGGTCAAAAATATGCAAGTATAAAAAAATGATCAACACCTAAAGCATTTCAGGTAACAAAAGTCAGTGATAAACGACTCTCATTTGACAAGCGCTTCGGCCTAACAAAATAGATATAATTATGAACGAAGAACTTTATCTGGTGGCCTACAAGGACATCGAGCAAAAAGAAATTGACGAAGCCCTCTGGCTCAAGGCAATGTCTCATGCCGGTGGCGATAAAACTAAAGCCAAGTGGGCATACATTGAATTACGAGTCGATCAATTGTTGCGGGACCCTTCTCTTCGGCACAGCGCCAGCAAGAAGGTCCGCAAGCCAACTCATCAGTCAGGAGCTTATATGATGTGGTTTAGTATTCTGTTTTTCTTTACAATTATCTCCGCAGCTGTGGTTGTGGATGTTAAAGAAATGACCCTTGTTTTTCCCAATGGATTGTACGTTTTAGACCCTTGGTCCTTGATTTTTGTTTTACCTGCATCCATTTTTTTTGGTATTTCGGCAACCTCCTGGCGTACATACTTGCGTTGTTGGACTTACACTTTTGGGAGTGCCAAGCGGGTTTCGATCATTGATGCACGTGCTGTAGCACGCTGCCTGAACGTTATGGGTCTTGTTTCCCTGAAAATGGGAGTTATAGGAACGCTTCTAATTGTTATTTTCATGTTTCATGATTTGGATAACTGGAAAATTAAAGTAACTATGGCAGTAATTACCTTACTTTATGGTGTTGTTTTCAAACTCATAGCTTATGTTGTAGAACAGCGGGTGCTGAATCATTATGTACATTAATTAATAAATTCCACTCTTCTGACCTCTTCAACAGTTTTCCCTCCTTAGCTAAAACAGTACCGGGAAAAATTGACACCAGTCAATTTTTTAATACAATAATATTGACATTTAGAAAGAATATCCGTACAATAATAAACTCTCTTGATTTGCAGTTCTTCAAGTAGAAGAAGTGTATAAATTATTGGCCTGCCTGAAAGACAACTTCATAAAGCAGAAAAACATTCTTGAATTAACTGTTTCCTGTTTATAACTGACGTTAATTTTCAATATCGCCAACAACCCTAACCAGCTTTTTTTGTGAAAGCTGTTCCAGCAACTTAAAGGTAAAAGTGACCACTCAAGAAAAAACAGCCCCAGTTCCCCCCGTCGCTCCATCCAAACCAGATCCAATTCTATTTTTAGAAGAAGATGAGGACTTTGATGCACTCTATGAAGAGAGCCTGAAGGGTTTTCACGAGGAAGATATTGTTTCCGGTACGGTAACGGAAATTACCCGTGATTATGTTACTGTTGATATTGGTTTCAAATCAGACTGTCTGATAACTATAAATGAATTTCAGAATACCGAAGGTGTACTCCAGATAGAACTCGGAGACTCTGTGGAAGTGTATGTTGAGGCCCTGGAGGCAGATGAAGACGGAGTAACTTATCTTTCGAAACGCAAAGCAGAAAAGGTAAGAACCTGGCAGAAAATTGGAGAAGTTTATGAAGAGGACGGTATTGTACGTGGAACAATTGAGGCACGAATTAAGGGTGGTCTTTCCGTAAATATTGGAGTTAAAGCTTTCCTGCCTGGATCTCAGGTTGATTTACGCCCCGTACGCAACCTTGATCAACTGCTGGGAGAAGATTTTGATTTTAAAATTTTGAAGTTCAACCAAAAACGCGGAAACATTGTCCTTTCCCGTAGAGTTTTGCTGGAAATAGATCGCGATGAAAAACGTCTTAAAACACTGGATATCCTCAAAGAGGGAGCAGTTATTAAGGGCTATATCAAGAACATCACCGATTATGGTGTATTTGTAGATTTAGGTGGAGTGGATGGTTTGCTTCATATCACAGACATGACATGGGGACGTATCGTTCATCCGTCTGAGATGTTTGAAATTGGTGACGAGGTAGATGTTGTAGTACTGAAATATTTCCCTGAAGATCAGAAAGTATCACTTGGACTCAAGCAAAAAGATCAAAATCCATGGGTAATGGTTGAAGAAAAATTTGGCATTGGAACAAAAATTACCGGTAAAATTGTTAGTCTGACAGACTATGGTGCATTTATCGAAATTGAACCTGGAGTAGAAGGTCTCATCCATGTTTCTGAAATGTCATGGACCAAAAAAGTTCGGCATCCATCAAAAATTGTTGAACTTGGTGAAATGGTAGAAGCAATCGTCAAAGATCTTGACGTGGAACGCAAACGAATTTCACTTTCACTTAAAGAAGTTCAGGCAAATCCGTGGAAACTTGCTCTTGACCGTTATCCTGTGGGATGTATCGTCATAGGATCTGTACGCAATGTAACAGATTTCGGTATATTTGTTGGCCTTGATGAGGGAATTGACGGCCTGGTACATGTATCAGATATTTCTTGGAAACAACGCCAGTTTAAACCAACTGACGTCGCCACTAAAGGTGATGAAATTGAGGTTAAAGTACTTAATATTGATGTAGAACAAGAGCGTCTCTCGTTGGGCATCAAACAGTTAACAGACGATCCATGGAAAAATCTTGATGAAAATAATCCTCTTGGCACAGAAATAACCGGAACAGTGGTAAATCTTACCGACTTCGGCATTTTTGTTGAGGTATCCGATGGAGTAGAAGGTTTGGTACATATTTCTGAAATAGACGATTCCATTCAGAAAAACAAAATCCATGAAGTATATCCTGTAGGGACAGAAGTAAAAACAAAAGTAATGAAGATTGATCTGGAAGAAAGACGTTTAGGGTTGAGTATTACTGAAATACTTTCGACTCCGCCTCCAGTTGTTGAAGTTCCAGAAGAAGACTCTAAAGCAAAATCTGACTCTGCAGAGGAAGGGAAAGAGCCCTTTAGTGCTGAAGCTGCACCTCCAGAAACAGATAAAGAAGAAGCAGAAAAAGAGTCTGTAACCACGGCTGAAAGAGAAGATAAAGTTGACGCCGAAGCAGAAACTGCTCCGGTAAAAGAAAAGGAAGATGCTGTTGAAGCAGAAACTGCTCCTTCAGTGGAAAAAACGGACGTAGCTGTAGAAAAGGAAACTCTTCCGGTAGAAGAAAAGGAAGTTGAAATTGTAAAAGAAACTGTATCTCCAAAGATAAAAAAGAAGGCCCCGGCAAAGAAGCAAACTGCTGCTAAAAAAGAAAAGGAAGATGCTGTTGAAGCAAAAGCGGCTCCTTCAGTGGAAAAAACGGACGTAGATACAGAAAAGGAAACTGTACCCAAAAAAGGAAAAGAAGATGCAGTTGAAGAAAGTCTTGAATCAAAAGCTAAAAACGACGAAGATTACTCAGAAAAAGAAACCCTAGAAAAGCCTGAGACATCAGAAAGTAATTAAACAGATTTTTTGGATACTAAAGCAGCTTCTTTAATCCTATTAAGTGAGGCTGATTTTCAAAATTTTCAGGATTTTCATCAAATTCTTTGTTTTCTTAGAAATAATTTTGAGAGGACAGTTTAGTACTCCTCATTGAACAAATTATAAATTATGTTCATCTTATTAAATTGAAATTTTTTCACTCAAATTGTCCCGTAGAAACTAATTGTGGGAAACATGGGTTTAATTCTTTTTGAATTAAATTCTGTGGCTGCTAAATTAGTTATCGACAAAATTATGTATTCTTGAAATAGTTTGCCTCTTGTCATCCTTGACTTAAACCGGGATACAGATACCAATTCAGGTTGAAAACAAGATTTGAAGCAATTCCAATGGGCTAAGCGATTCGGCTCATTCGGCAAATTTTGTAACCTTTAGAGTTCAGTCTGGCCGTACCATTGTGAAGATTGTGTTTGAGTCCACTTCCGTGTAGTCGTTGTAGCCCAGCCGTCCAAGCGGACGCATCCGACCCACGTCTACCAAACCTTCTTCCGTGATCAGCTCATCCTTGATGTGGATACCAATGACTTCCCCAAAAACCACCACATAGCGGTCCTCGTCACCCCAGTTCGGAAGGTCAACACTTTTGACATGCCTACACTCCAGGTGAACAGGGGCTTCCGCAACCCAGGGCACATCTACCAGCCGTCCCGGCAGGGACATCAATCCCGCCATTTCCAATTCGTTTACGTCCTTGTGCACCGAGGCTGAAGTCTGGTTCATCTGTTCGCGGTTTTCCCACGTCACAAGGTTGCAGACGAACTCCCCGGTTGCCTCAACGTTGCGTAGTGAATCCTTCAGTCCGTCATCTCTGCTTCCTGCTCCGGATGCAAACATCACAGTGGGGGGACTGTAGCAAACAGCGTTGAAGAAACTGTACGGAGCGAGGTTGACAACCCCTACCGGATCACGGGAAGTTATCCAGCCAATGGGACGGGGAATCACCAAACTGTTGAAGGGATTTTTCGGAAGCCCATGATTCTTCTTGATGGGTTCATAAAACATGATTACACTTTAGTTGAGGATTGTGAGGAAACGTGCAAATTGCCTTCATATTTTTTTCTATCCTCCACTAAGATATTGTTGAGACAAAGCAAATTCAGGAAACATGATGTTAACAATTTTTGTATTAAATTTAGTGTCATTACTGCAAAGTGTAACACACTACCGTCATACCTCAATCTGAAAAAACCCCAATTACTTTGTTATCAAAACAATAAAGCCGATCCGCTCCACATAGGGAACGAATCGGCTTTTTGTAAGGTAGTATTTCTTTGAAAATCTAAATTAAAATCCCCGGATTTGAAAGAGTGAGTGTTCGACTGCATTCCGGATACGATCACTCTCATGCTGACTGTAGCTTTCCAGCATTGCAATTCCAGTCTTTGCTTTGAGCAAACCCAGGATTCGGATCAGGCGTTCTGTGACCAGGAGTTCTCCGGATTTTTTTTGTTTCTGAAGCGCGGTAATTGTTGCTTCAACTGCATTACTGCCAAGGTGCCGCATAGCCTCAATTACCTGTTCCGCAACTTCTTCATCTGCAAGATAGGGCAGCATCAAGGTCGCAACCCGTGGATTTTTGATGCTCCGCAGAATGTCGAAAGTATCACGATTTTCGAAGAAAGAACGACCCTTAAGCAGTTTGCTGATCGAATCCGCAATTTCAGGACCTACCGCAATCATCAAGTCCTTGTATGCGCCACGATTTGAGCTTTGGCTGGGAGAATCATAACGGGACACAATCAAATCAATTCCGGTCTTTCCATAGGCTTTGAAAGCATCTGCTAATGCACGTACCATATCCACACTGGAATCCGGAACAAGGTCAGCTAAATCTTCAATGGCCGGCTCATATTTGACTTTGCCCAAATTACGTACGACTTCACGGCGGACTCGAGCATCTTCTTCTCCCAGTCTTTGATGCAAAGCCGGGCCTGCTTTTGGTCCTCCTACTTTTCCTATGAGCTTAACGGCCCTCAAGCGAACTTTTGAACTATCATCCTCTAGCAGGGGAATGGCCATTTCCAAAGCTGCCTGTTTTTCACCCTGTCGATGCAAGGCCTCTGCTTTTTCGATGCTTGCACATCCTGCGAAAAACATCATTATCAGCAGTAACCAACCAATCTTATATTTGAATGAACGCATATTATCTCCTTTTTTCATTAGTGATGTTTTTGATATTTAAAATAAATCAGCAATTTAATCTTCATCCGGTATGCGAACGAAAACAAGGTCCGTTAAATCTGGAGCAACAATCGGTTCTTTTGCTTTAATACCTTCAGAATCAAATATTATCATCACCTTGTCTGCCAGGTCTTCTACGTTTCCCGCATGACGTACAATAATCGTGACAATGGTCGGTACCGAGTTATCGTAGCTGATGTAGCGGAATTCATCACTATCACTTTGTTTCAGCTTTGTGCGGAGTTTCCGGACTTCTGCACCGCCAAAATCTTTAAGCACCAACTCGTAGGCAATCAGGCGTTTTCCTCCAATTGAGATGGTTGACATTTCTTTGATCACCTGCGGAACGAACTCTTTCTGCATCTCTTCATAAGCATCTTTGACCAAGCCTGTAATCATGGCCGAAGGAATGACATTTGGACCGCCCCGCCGGGCTACGTTGATCACCGAGTTGGCAAAGGCACCACCACGTCCGGTGGAAACATTCTTGGCAGTTACATTAAGTGAAAGTGCTATATCACCTTTGATATTTCCGCTTACCGCAAAGATGTTTACTTCAACCACAACCTTGGCCATCTGTTTCAGCAGACTCAGACCTGTAGTGTAAAATCTTTCTGCATTCTGAATTTGCGTATTCAGCAAGGCACGGTCTGCAGTACTTCCGGAAACAAGTGCCATAAATTGTTCCTTGGAAATTTTGGCAAACTGCTTTTTTACTTTTTCATCCGTCTGCACCGATGTTACCGCATTGCGAAAATCCATAGCCCGCAAACCGCGCTGATTCAAATCCGTTTGAATCTGATTCATCATGGCATCCTCCAAATCCCTGAAGGTGAATCCGGACTTTGAAAGGTCAATGTCTTTTCTACTGGTTATGACCGGCACAAGAGTGCTGGAACTGTTGTTGATCAGCTTAAGATCTTTCTGCAGAGCCACCAGGACTTTCTGACGGTTAACCTTGTGTGCCGTGTCCAGACCATAATATTTTCCGTCAAAGATTTTTTTCTCATCATTGACTTCACTGCTGACAATGTACTTTTGTATGTTTTTCGAGAGATACTGTTCAATGTCTTGAAAATTGTTATTGTAATCTTCATCCGGCAGCAATTCACGAACCATTACATCAACTGCCTGCGCACTTGCTACTTCCATGGCCTTGGCTTTTGCTGCACGAATGTCGTTGCGCTTGATGAAAGCTTTAGCCTTTATTCGTATCACACGCACACCCGGTGAGTCCTCTTTCAAAGTAACACGGCCTGTGAGATCAGCAAGTGTGAGAAAATTTTCAGGTTTCGGAGCCGCCTTCTTTGCAGTACAACCGCTGAGCAGCAGAGCCAGACCAAGTATGATTGATAGTATGAGGTTTAGTTTTCGCATTTCGACTCCTGTTTTTTGTAGTGATTGAACAATTAATTCGCAATCATTACCGATGATTTCGTGAAAAGTCGTAATTCCACATTTATATTCATCAAGATTTAATCCCCTGCATGCATTCGGTAAGCTTTTAGGGGTTCCGGATTGCGCATTTAAGTAAAAACTGAGAACCTTATAAACATAACATTTTTTGATTTCAATGAAAAGAAGATTTTCAAATTCAATGCGACTTTCCGTAATTATATTTGTCGGATCTCTATTCTGCATTACTGCACCGGCCGCAGCTTTTTTTACACTAACCTGGGATGATTTGATGTTCCAAATGGAGAAGCGAATGAGTTGGAAACGTGCAAAAATGGAA
>CABXOR010000044.1 GCA_902513935.1 uncultured SAR324 cluster bacterium | reverse complement strand
AATCGCTCCATAAATCTCAAGTGGAAGCGTACGTACGGTTTCATCGGCAATCATCATGGTGGAATTTAGTTCACCCAGAGACAATGAGAAACTGAAGAAAAAGGCGATCAGAAAAGTTCTGCTCAGCCAGGGCCACAAAATTCTGATACCATATTCAAGAGGTTGCTTGCCCAGCATTTTTGATTCTGTATGCCAATGCAGCGGAATGCTTTCAAGAGTTGGAAGTACAATTCGTATCCAGTATGGACAGGTCAGCAGGGCGTGCATTGCCATCACCACAAAAATTAACGGAACAGTCCCAGCCAGATGTGCCTGATAAAAATGAAACCATGCTACACCAAAAACGACTGTTGACAGCGCAATCGGGAAGATAGTCAGCATTTCCCAAAAACGCCTCTTTACACCTTTTTGGTAGGCAATTATACTTACCAACCCAAGACCAGATATGGAGGAAATAAGCGCGCTTCCAAGTCCGATTCGCAAAGAGTTCCAAAGAGATGAGAGAAAATAATTATTTTCTCTCCAGGTAAAAAGCTCGCTGTACCAATACCAGGAGTAAATCCATTCGCCATGTTCAAATTTACGGAATGAATCCATCAGGATGGCAAACAAAGGTCCTAACGCAAAGATCAATACTAAAAAAATCCAGCACAAACCAAACCATGCTTTCATGGATCGGTTCCTCAGTTTTTCCGGAAGCCAGATCTTGCTTACAGATTCCTGGTCAACTCTGCTATCCCTGCCTTTAAGTAAAATTCCCATGCCGATTAAACTCAAGCCTCCCTGTAAAAAAGCTAAACTTACTGCACCTGAGAAATCAAGTTCAATACGTGCCAGTTGATAAATCAAAACCTCAATTGTCGTGTAGCGGATACCACCTCCGAGTACTAGAATAATTGCAAAACTATTCATACAAAGTAAAAAAATAAGCACAAAGGCAGAGCCGATTGAAGGCATCAGTAAGGGTAAAGTAATGCCGAAAAAACGTTGTATATTCCCGACACCAAGTGAACTTGCTGCATGATGGTATTTCAATGAAATTCGTTCCCATTGATCTCCAATGATTTTCATAGCCAACGGAAAATTATAAAAAACATGTGCAATCAAAATTCCTGTTAACGAATAGAGAAAATGAGCCTGAGGTTCATCCGTTCCGAGGATGGCCATCAGTCCACGATTGATCCAGCCGTTGTTGCCATAAAACAGTACCATTGCCAAAACAACCAAAATCGAAGGCAGAATAAAGGGCAGGTAGGTCAGCAGACGAAACCAGCGCTTCCCCGGGAAGTTATAGTTTGTTAGCAGCCATGCTCCGGGAAGTCCGACAAGAATCGAAAGTAGCGCGCTTAAAAAAGCCTGATAGAGGGAAAAGCCAATGACCCGCAAATTCCATGGATCACTCAAAAACTCCTTAAAAAATTCCCAATGAATAAAACTTTCTTCCGGATGCAAAGGATTTTTGCCGGACAGAAAGCTCAAAAGGGGCCAATAAAATCCTGCTCCAAGCAAGACCAGTGCGGATATTTGCAGAAGCCTAAGAGGATGTGGTTTCACGATTGGATATGGGTTACTGCGACATTGTTCGGGACCATTCTTTCAACCATTTTGAGTTTTGCTGGTTGACTCGTGCTGGATTCAATTCCGGAAAGCTTTTTGGATGCGGTACAATTCTGAAAGAATCCGGAAGCGGCTGGTGCTGGATCACCGGGAACATCCAGTTTGTCAAAGGGATAGCGTTTTGAAATTTTTCGGAAAGCATGAAATCAATAAACTCACGTGCCCGTTTGATCCGTTTTGTCCCTTTGAGAATTCCTGCAAATTCTAATTGTCGGTAATGTCCATCCTGAAAAACAGCAGTCCTGTAACGTTCAGTTTTTTCATACTCCAAGTGATATGCTGGACTGGTTACGTAGCTCAACACAATCGGTACCTCGTCCTTGGTGAACATACCATAAGCCGCAGACCAGCCATTGGTCACAGAGAGTAAATTTGGCTCTAACTTCTTCCAGTAATCAAGGTAATCTTCTTCACCAAAAACTGCTATCGTCCAGTGCAGCATCGACAAGCCCGGAGAAGAAGTTTTTGGATTTTCAATCACAATTTTTCTTCTGTATTTTGGATCAAGTAAATCCTGCAGACTTTTTGGAGGAGATTTTATCTTTTGGCTATTGTAAACAAAGGCAATGAAACCATAATCAAACGGGGTCACACGATGTTTTTTATCAACACGTAAATCTGCTGGAACTTGCTCCAAAAGTGGGGAACGGTAAGGTTCCCACAAATCATAGCTAAATGATTTTTCGAGTTCACTGTTATTCACGCCCAGTAGAATATCGGCTTTCGGATTTGATTTTTCCAAAATCACACGATTGAGTACAGTTCCGGAGTCACCCGGAGAAACAACTTTTAGTTTGCAGGCACATTGTTTCTCAAAACGTTTAAAAACGACAGGACCCGGTCCCCACTCGCTGTTGAAAGAGTCGTAAGTGTAAATGGTTAATTCCGCTCCCCATGTCGGATTAATAAAAATTCCCACAACAATGAGTAACATGGGTAAAACGGACAATTTTATAGATTCCATAACAATTTCCGGAACAATAATTTTTGAAAGGAAAGGCTCCGGATACTCCGGGAACTCACTTTATAAAATTTTCGCAGGGATGACAAAGAGGGTGTATTGGAAAGACAGTTGCAGAAACCGCCAAACAGGAGTGTCGTTTTCCTGCGCCAGCATGATCTGGATCAGGTTCCAAGGGACTTTCTCAGGTGGTTCCTTTATCGGAAACCCCCACCCCTAACGAAGATAAGTTCAGGCTAAGAAAATTCGAAAAAAATGTCAAGTAAAATTTATCATTTTAGTTGTTTTGAAACTACTGGATATGCTTACTGGGAATGATAGTTTGATGTGAAACTGTCAAAGCTTTTTTTCCTTATTTCGAAGTTAAAAAAACCAGAACTGACTAACACAAAAAGAAAGGTACGATCCTTGAAAAGATAAATGCCAGACAATCGTTGTTCATACATACACCCAATTCCATAGGAAGGATAAGGCCTTGCGAAATTTAACTATTTTAAAACGTTATTCCATTATTCACGGAGCATTACTTATTTTCGCTCTGGTAACTACAAACCAGGCGGTTTCTGCAGAGAGTGTAAACCGATATCGTTCCCACTACAAGGCAGCTATACTAGCTGATGCCGAATCCGGACGTATTTTACTACACGACAGGATGCATCAAAAAATTTATCCTGCGTCACTGGTAAAAATGATGGTTGCGCTAATCGCGCTTGAGGGCATTGAATCCGGACGAATCAGTTTACAAGACAAGGTAAAAATTTCTCGCTGGGCCAGCAAAATCGGTGGACACCAGGTTTATTTAAAGCAAGGTGAAGTTTTTAAGTTCAGAGAGTTGATGAAAGCCACAGTCATTTCATCGGCAAATGATGCAGCAGTAGCTGTGGCTGAGCATGTTTCCGGGCAAGTAAAGATTTTTCTACAAAAAATGAACGAACGTGCCGAAGAACTTGGCATGAAGAAAACACGTTTCTATTCAGTACACGGTCTACCACCGGGGCGCGGCCAAAAACTTGATGTGAGTAGCGCATATGATTTGTATTTGCTGGCATTGGAACTCTTAAAGCATCCACTGTACCTTAGTTGGTCTTCAATCCGTCTGGATACTTTCAGAAACGGGACGTTCCAACTATTGAACACCAATCATCGGATGATCCGCAATTATCGCGGCATGGATGGAATGAAAACAGGATATCATCGGCGAGCCGGTTTTAATCTGGTTTCCACTGCAAAACGGAAAGGACAACGCTATATTACAGTAGTTTTAGGAACAAAAAATTCAAGATTGAGGAGTAAGGCTACCAAAAACCTGCTCGATTATGGTTTCGAAAATTATTTAAAATATGAGTTGAACAAGAAAGGAGATACTGTTCCATTTTCAGTAAGTGTAGAAAATGGAGAAGCGGGAGGTGTTTCTTTACAGACAACTGATGCAGTCACCATTTTACTGAGTCAGGAAGAACACAAACGACTGGAAATTTGGCCTCAGATCCCCCAACAGATCACGGCACCTGTTAAAATTGAACAACAACTAGGCAGCCTCGAATATCGGCTGGATGGTAAATTGTTGGGACAAGTTAAACTGCAAACCGAAAATGCTGTTCCAGTTCAGAGTTTCTTATCCGGGGGATTTACCAGCATGCTCACAAACTTGAGCGACACAAATTGATTTGATCCTGAAGTTTCCGGGCTTTAGTTCCTGCCTGCTGTGCAAAATCCTCTTTTGAGGAAGCATACAGTATACTGCGAGAGGTGCTGATCAAAAATGGAATTTTCGAACCATCATCAGCGAAAAAAAGCGTTTTTCTTAAATCCCCTCCCTGTGTTCCAATTCCGGGAATTAGGTATGGCATCCGTCCGGAAATCTCTCGTATTGCAGCGATGTTTTCCGGTCGGGTGGCTCCCACAACTAAGCCTGCATTACCGTAAACATTCCATTCCCGAACTTTTTTTGCAACCTTTAAATGCAAATCCGGAAGCTGAAAGTCGTTGGCTCCAGAATTAGATGTTAAGCACAGAACGAAAACACCACGATCCGGATTATCTAAAAACGGTTCCAATGCATCATGTCCCAGATACGGTGTTACTGTTACCGCATCACAACCAAAAGTTTCAAATACTCCCTTTGCGTACATCCGTGAAGAGTGCCCTACATCCCCCCTTTTTGCGTCACCTATAACAGGAATTTCAGAAGGAATTTCCTGAATTAATTCCCGTAATACTTCCATTCCGGAAGGCCCTAAAGCTTCAAAATAGGCAAAATTAGGTTTAAAAACTGCAACATGATCTTTCGTTTCATTTACAATTTGCAACAAAAATTGTAGTAAACCTTCCTGAGAATGAGGCAGATGCTTAGGAATTTTCTCCCAGACTGGATCAAGTCCAACACAAAGATAGGTCTGTCTGGCACTAACTCGTTTTTCCAGTTTTTTAAAAAAAGTCATGATTTAGTAAAAAAAAGCATAAAATTCATTAAGATTCTCTAAGTTTGTTTTGGAGACCATAGTACTGACAACAGCAAATTTGAACTACTAAAACAATGACATTTGCTGTGGCTCCTGTTTTTTGGATTGGCTGTTCCAGTCGACACTTACCGTTTTAATACCGCTTCGAGAATCATAATGCAGTTTACCGTTTTCAAGGGCATAAAGATGCACATCACGAGTTATTTCGACATCTACTTTACAATACGCAATGATTTTATCCAGTTTGCCTTCTTTGTACCACTTCAGGGCCTGCAGGCCATCTGCAGATTTCCCAGTTCCAAGTGTTGGGCGTGCAATGGATTCAAGTTTGAGACGGTGACCGAGAAGTTTTTTCAATTCACGCAGCATGTCAAAATTTTTCAGTCCTGCCAATTCTGTGTGAAGACGGGAACGTTCATGGGTGTCTGCATAGCGGACTCCTGCCACTACTCGATAGTCAAAACCAACATGGTTGAATCCTACAATTTGATCTGCACGATAAAAATGATCGACCATTTCCTTAATTTGGTGTTCAATATAAACATGGAATTTTTCATCGAGTGTGTCCCAAATCACACCTATAGACATTCCCATGTCTTCTATGTTACCCCATCCGCCAACTTCATCGGCAGAATACTTGGTTTCCAAGTCAAAATAAAGGATTCTATTCATAGCTCAAAATTATTAGTTGTTTGTTGAAAATTGGAAAATTACTACACCTTATTTGAAGTGCCTCCGGACGCAGATATTTCTTTGATTCGTAGAGCATTCCGCAGAAAAGCTAAATCATGTCATCCGGACTTATTTCAGCAAGTGTCCGAAGAAGAACGTAAACGTCAGCAAAAGATCTTCGTACGTCTTTCTCAAGCCTATGAAATTCTTGCAGATCCGGAAAAACGTAATTTTCTGGACCGACAACTTGGAAAGTCTGGTGCAAAAGCTTCACAACCACATGACCAGAAAAATAGAACAAGCTCAAGCTCTTCTTCAAGTAGAAGAGGTTACAAACAAAAACCAGAGTTTCATGGGTATTCTCATGAATCTGCTAATTTGGAACCGGATGACTCTTTAGAAGATTTACTACGGGACGCTGGAGAAATGCTGGGACAATTCGGATTAAGTTTTAGGGATCCACTGGAAATATTTGTGGACTGGGCACGGCAGATTTTTCAGGAAGTGACTGAGTCCTTTGAAGATAACGCAGATTATAGAACAAGTACAGAAAGTTCAAACCATAAAACTCAGACAAAATCGTATACAGATAAAGATCCGTTAGACAGCATTGAAGCAGAATTGAAGCGTTTGAAAAAACAAAAAGTTAAGGTAACTTCAAAATCTGCATTTTCTGTTTGTTCAAATATTAAAGACACTGATATTGAACTAGAGTTGCGAAGTATCAAAAAAAAATATAAACTTTGAGCAACTACTTTTTATCTACAATATATGGATACTAACAATAAAGTAAAGATTGCCATTCTGATTCCTTGCCTTAATGAAGAAATAACTATTGGCAAAGTGATACATGATTTTCAGGATGCAATTCCTGAAGCAAAAATCATTGTTTTTGATAACAACAGTACAGACCGCACCGCAGCAATCGCACGAGAGTGTGGAGTAGAAGTGATCCAGGAATTGCGTCCCGGCAAAGGGCATGTGGTTGCAATTATGTTCCGGAAAGTGGATGCGGATTATTATGTGATAGTTGATGGTGATGACACATATTCTGCAGAGCATGTCCGGAAACTGCTGGAACCGGTGATGAAAGAACAAGCAGATATGGCAGTTGGTGTGCGTTTAGCAGAATACACCGCAACGTCTTTCCGGCCGCTTCATATTTTTGGCAACAATTTGGTACGCAGACTGGTCAACTGGATTTTTAAAAGCAACCTCTCCGATATTATGTCCGGCTATCGTGCATATAGTCGGGAACTGGTTCAATCCATTCCGATTCTTTCCTCCGGATTTGAAGTGGAAACAGAAATGACAATTCGGATACTGGATTATGGATTCCGAATTAAAGAAGTTCCATTACCATACCGGGAGCGTCCGGAGGGATCTGTTTCAAAATTACGAACTTTCCATGACGGTTTTAGGGTGCTTACAGAAATTGCCAGAATTACGAAAGCTTACAAACCTTTTACTTTTTTTGGGGGCATTGGACTGGCTTTTATATTGGCTGGAGGAATCTCAGGAATCTGGGTTATTCTGGACTATCTGGAAGATGAAAATGTAAATAAGGTCCCAACTGCAATTTTGGCAACTGGATTTATGTTGTTAGGGTTTGGCAGTATGGGGATTGGAATTGTGCTGAACACTATAAGTTACCGTTTTCGAGAAAATATGCGTCAGTTGCACAAAATAATTCGCAGCAGGTGAAGTAATCAGTTTTCAGGTTTCAAGTTCAAATATTGTTTTCCATACCCTTTAAACAGAAACGTGTTACCTTAATTTGGCGTAAGTGTTGCTAAAACTTCCAGCGGTAGGCAATTTTTAACGATTCTTTATTCTGGGCAAATAACCAACCTGCAGGAGATTGCGAAAAACCCGTGGGGGAAGCATCACCCTCTGGAGGAGAAGTAGGGGAAGTATCATGCTCTGGACGAGGGGCACCGGGATCCCATACACTACGTGTACCTAACATAATACCTATCAATGCTCCTATAACAGTACTGGTGCCTATAGTGCGGAATTGCTGACGAGTGTTGGTTTCTTTTCGAATAAACGCGAACCAGGTGCCAATCATCAACCCGGTTCCTGCACCATAACCTAAGTTAGAGGGGGCAGCTTTTCCTTCTTGTGATAATAATTCGCGACGGCCAATCAGGTCGTCTTTCAAAGTTGATTCACTTTCATCAGAAAACGCACCTTCATCAAGATATTTATCAGTTGAATCAAACTGAGAGTTGAAAGGATCTTGAGGGTCTTGTGTCTGCTGGGTTCCAAAATCTTGAAACCCTCCGGAACCAAAATCACCGCTTTGAAAGTCATTGTCGCTGAACTGCCCAAAACCGAATTCATCGCCTTCATCTAACATGAGGGGATCATCGTCAATCTCCTGTGCTGCTATATCAAATACAGGCGATACTATACAAAAAAGGACTGTTAAAACTAAAACAGACCTTCGAATGGCGGTAAAGAAGGACATGAAAAAGAGACTAATAATTTTGAAAAAGATTAAAATTTGAAATAGACTTGGACTTTTCAGATAAATTCACAGTAGCCTAAATGCAATTCTCATTCAAACTCAGAAAAACCGTCTTTAACTCTTTATTTTATTTAGTAGGTTATAATATTCATATTCTTGCATTTGTTGTTAAAAAACCCGACCAAGCACTCGACGGAATGAGCTGTAACGGACATTACTCAAAAGATAAATCCTGATTGCTTTTCAATAATGAAAAAACTCACCCTCTGGAAAATAAAATGGATTTTACCTTTCTTTTTTCTATTGATGATCACTGCTTCTTTGCAGGCACAGGAAACAGGACCTATAATGATGAAGCAGGAGTTGGGGTACACCCTTGGCGGAGGTGTTTTCGGAGCAGGTTTAGGTGTTGTTGTCTGGTTCATGGATCCCCTGAATCCAAGCGTCACCCTGAAAAGTACGGTTGAAAACGGTTTCATTGCTGGAACAGCATTGGGCGCATTATTTGGATTTTATATGCTGCAGAACGCAATCATAGTCCCCTCAGAAACAATCTTGCCGGAAAATTTGGATCAACTCCTGGGAAAAGATGACCTTTTACGGCCGATTCAAAGTTCAATTATTTCACAAAATGAAATCAAATCTGTTCAAAATTTCAGGATCCCTATTTTCCAATTCCGATTTTAGGATACTGTAAATATTTATTTTTACCAGGTACATGAGACAAAGGCTGAAAAAAATATTTGTTTTAGTTGTTTTACTGTGGTGCATAAATCTTCCTGTGATTTCAGCACAGGAAGAGGTCATTCCACTTGGTGGCCCCAAGAAACCGGTAATGTACTCTGTTTTTTGGAACACACTTTGGGGCTCAGCATGGGGAGCCACGATGGGTTTTTCTTATCATTTAGTTTCAGGAATTCAGCTCAGAGAGTCATTGATAACTTCTACAACAATTGGTGGAGTACTTGGCTACGGACTGGGGATATACCTAGTTGTAGGAGGCTTAAGTTTTGACAAATCATATCTTCTTGAACTGCCCTCTCCGCAATCTAGTACACAACAACCAAATACAGCTTTCATTGAATCTGAGATGATGCCATTATTTTCGCGTGAAGTAAAACCTGCTCCTTTAAAGTGGGAGGTTCCAATTTTTGTATTCCGTTTCTGAATAATATTTCTTCAACTTATCATGGAATCTCAGGGACTTCAGACCTATTCGTCCTTTCTACATGAAAATCGCAATGAACTTACGATTCTTCTTTTGTTGGGAGCACTAGCGGGAGCTGCCTATTATTTATTTTCCTTCAGCGAACCACCTGAAAATATTCCTTTTGAAGAAAGAGGTGTTTTAGATCTGGAGCAGATCATAGTAAATGATTACCAATTTGAGCGGAAAAGTTGGAAACTCAAAGGTAAAAGGGCCGTTATTTCGGAAAAATCCAGTCGTATGCGTATTGAGCAGGTAACGATATGGGTATTTGTTTCAGACAATTCTTCTGTCAACCCTCCACCAAATTTGCCTCTATCAACCAACCTTCCTACTCAGGAGGTTGATCTTTTTATTACTGCAGAACAGGGCTTGATAGAGTGGGACGATAACAGGGTAACACTTACTGGGAATGTAGTGCTTTTGAGGAATGACGGCTCTGAAGTTCACACAGAAACTGCAATCTATAATGCAAAACAAGAGGTTCTTACTATCCCCAAACCGGTGAGGGTATTGCGGGAAGGGCACACTTTGCATGGAAGCGGCCTCATATACAATGTTTCAAAAGGGGAATTAAATCTTAAACAGCCGGTGTTGTTACGGCATGAATGAGAAGTGCAGAGAGATGAATGAGCGACAGCCGTTCATTTTTGATGAAATTGTAAAAAGTAAATAAACACTCCCATATTTTATTCATTTTTGGTGTGCTCTTAAAATGTCAAAATTCAATATTTGCTTTAATAAATCACCAGAAATAATGTAAAGCTAATGTTCCTTCCAGAATTCCAAGCTGTTCTATTTCCATCCGTATATCCCAGTCTGGAGCAATGGTCAGACGTTGATCAAATCGAATATGGAAATATTCTTTTTTTGGACCGTAAATGCTTTTAAACCAACCTCCGTCGAACCTTATTTTCCAAATATCCAATACACTCCACAACATACCAAGATGCGGTGCATAACCCCAAGTTGTTGCCGGCCACGAATGATTTTTTATTTCTCCAAAGAGATCTAAAAAAAGGTACTCCAAGTCTTTACCACCAATTGAAACTGACCTGCCAAAACCTCCAGCGATGCTAAATTTTCTGCAGGGTAAGCAACCAAGATGTTCACGTTCCCAACCTCCACGCGCACGCCATGACCATTCAATATCTCCGGATATCCCTGTTGGATTGAGGGCAAATTTTTGAATATTAAATAATTGGAATTGTGTTACTTCAAAAGAGTTTTTGCGTAACTGCAGATGCAAATCCAGCGTTACAACTTCTGTATTTTGCGGGTGTCCTGATTCATCTCCAAGTAAATCATGATAATTTGCCCATGTACCAACTTCCAGTGCAGGTCCCAATAGCGAGTTTGAAACTGCACCAAATCGAAAACGCATAGGTGGTGTACCCTCAGTGGGGGCTTCAGGAATTTCTGCGGAGACGTTGTTTTCCAGAATTGGCAGTTCACTACGGACACGGAGCAGTACAGAACGCTCTTTTTGCTGATTCAGTGTTGGTTTGACCCTTTTCACATACTGCCTGTAGTCCAGCAAAGCATCAATAATTCTTGCTCGTGACCGTTCCGGGAAGCTGCGAAATTCATCTGAATCCAAATAATTCCCAGATTCAATCAATTTCGTCAATTGTTTTTGCTCCTTTTCACTTAATTGAGCTGTGCGGTTCTGCAATTTTCTTTGTCTTGACGGAATCAGTTTTGGATCCCCTAGTAGAGATTGTTCTCCTGATTCTTTTTTGATATTTTTTAGTTTAAACACTACATCTACCGGAATAGCCCAAATTGCTCCGGAAGTATTGATTCGGCTTGTGTCGATCCACGCCATTTCCAATAATTCTGCCATTCGATATGCACAATTATCGAGAAAAAAATAATAAGTAAAGTTTACGTTTTGTAGCAATTCCCATGCATGATAGGCCACACGATGCTGCTGTTCAACTGTAAAATATAGTGGGTACTCCCACAAATCACGTAATTCATTTTCTCCATAAACATGATTAAAATTATAAAATCGTTCATCAGTAAATCTTCCGTCGTACCCCCCAAATAGTCCTCGTAAAGCATAGATTAAAGGGTTGTCAACAGGATTAATCATTGCCCCAAAATTTAATGTGGGCCTGAGGAGAGAATGTCCAAAATAACGGTTACGCGAATTGAATTTGAGAAGTAGATGTCCAAATGTTGAAGCCGGATTTTTTAAATAAGATGAGACAAATACTATGCTGATCCCAGTTGCTTCTTCTAGATTCGACCAACGTTCAAATAGAGGGCAGGACATTTTTGGTAATTCCGGAAAATCAAGATTACTTCGGAGCCAGTTGTAGCGTGCAATAAATTTACACCGTGCATGTAGATTGGGGTCTCCACTGAGTGGTGATAGCAATGCTTTTAATGTTGCTTTAAGTTCGGCTGTCGGATCGATTTTTCCTTCTTGTGAAAGAAAAAATCCACTACTGACTATATCACTTTTAAAACTCCATTGGCCGACTGATTCACCAAATGAATAAAAGTGTAAAAGTTTCAGCCAATAAGGATGATGAGTAAGTTGGCGCTCGTCAGCCTGTTTCCAGAGTGACAAAAAAACAGATTTTTTATCAGCAAGCTCATGTCCTGGACTCTGTTTTATAAGCTGAGCTTGTATGCTGGACGCAGAGAACATAAGCCAAAGTAACAGCCATCGCCTCCAGCGAAATGTATGAGAAATAAACACGCGGATTGTTGATAAAGTATCATTCTGTGTAGCATTTATTTCTAACATATTTTCTTATTTAATTCTGTATCTTTGTAATTCTACTATTAATTCAAGTGCCTCAGACATTGACATGCTTGCTGTAAAATCGCATAGTAGGAACCAGATAAATGTCATGATTTTCACAGATGAAGAATAAAATTAATAAATTGAATTTAACAGCCAACATTACTTGTTCAGTTGTATTTGTAAGCTTTCTAATGAATGTATTTTTGGGAGGGTGCAGCGGAACTGCAAATGTTGTTATAGAAAAACCAAAAAACACTTCACCTATAACTCCAAAACTTGTTTCGATAGAACCGAGAGACAATGCAATCACTGTTAAACGAAATGAAAAAATTGTTTTGAAATTTAATGTTCCAATTGATCCTCTAACGCTTACTGTCAACACTGAAGATACGCAATGTTCGGGCACCATACAAATTAGCTCCTATGATTTCAGAAATTGTGTGCGCATGAATCTACCGGAATTAGAGGACGGTAATAAAAGAATCGTGTTGTCTCCCAAAGGAGTTTATTCTGCACAAGAGTTTCATCAAATACGTTTGAGTGCTGAAATAAAAGCTATAAATGGTGCTTTGTTGAAAAAAAATCTTACAACTAAACTTGGATTTCGCACGACATGGAGCCAACAAATTGGGACGCAAGGTGACGATACTGGTTTTGCAATTACTGTTGATAAGGATGGTAATGTCTATCTTGCAGGAAACACCAGTGTAAGTGAAAGTGGAGAAGAGTCAGATTTATTTCTGGCAAAATATGCCCCAAGCGGTTTCCTGAATTGGATTCATCAACCTGGTTTTGGACGTTCAGTTAAGTCTGTAGTTTTGCGAATTAAAAAATCAGGTCAACTTAGTTTGAGTGGTCTTTCACAGGGAAAAAACAATTCTGCTGTTATCAAGTTGACTTATGATGTAAATGGCAAAAAATTATCTTCAAAAGTAATCGGAATGTCTGGAAAAGTATTAGGAAATGGAATGGCATTGGATTCGGAAGGACATATTTATGTTTCTGCCGCATCTCCTTTCAATTTAATGAAGATCCGCAAAACCGGTGAAAAAATGTGGGCGACTGAATTAAATCCAGGGATCAGTCTTCAGGCAATTGCAGCTGATTCAGGAACTGGTTTGTATCTTACTGGAAGTATGATGCGGTCTCTTGACGGGAATAAATCAACAGGAGGTATTGATGTTTTTCTGCTGAAAATGTATAAGATGGGTCCTAAACGCTGGAGCAAAACATTTGGAACAAAGCTTGATGATTCGGGAACTTCGCTGGCAATTCTATCTGATGAAGCAGTTGCGTTGGCTGGATACACTACTCAAACTGAAAGTAATGGTACAGATATGCAAGAAAATTATGATGCATTTGCCGCAAAATATAATGCCGAAGGTGCAAAATTATGGACATATATTTTCAAAGGCACGAAATCTGAACAATGTAC
>CABXOR010000043.1 GCA_902513935.1 uncultured SAR324 cluster bacterium | reverse complement strand
TCACGATCAGTTTCGGCAAGTTTAATCAATGATTCTATAGTTTGTGGCATGGAAGTTCTGAAAGATAAAGTCACTTTTGAAAAGTTCAATCCTACAATTCTCTCAGAATAATATTGAATTTACAAGTGTAATTTGGTTTTAATTTTTGCGGGATCCATGTTGGTCTTTGATTCTGCATGGAACCTCTGTTAGCTGTCGTTTCTCATTTAAATCAGTTAAGCACACCTTCATCAAATTATTGTACAATTCATTGTGTTTTGCTGACCTAAACAGCTATAGAGTAAATTCATTTCAACATAACATGAATCATGTTAACGCAGGAGGGCTGGAGTCCTGTTTCCCTTTGCGGAAGCGTAGCAATTGTTTGCGCAGGTATGAATGACGGTTTGGCGGATAATCAACTTCCCGAGCAGCTTTATGGATAGTTTCAAGGGCTTTTATTCTGTCTCCAGATTGAAAGTAGGCCTCGGCTAATGTATCTAAATTGTCAATTGTAGGATTCAGTTCAACTGATTTCAAGGCTAATTCCATACCTTTCTCAAGATTACGTACTTGACTGTCTTGAGCAGTTAAATACAGCCAGGCAAGATTGTTCAGCACCAAGTCATGTTCCGGACGGTGAGCTGCAATTAATTCGTAAAGTTCAATGGTTTTGGCTTCGTTGCCTGTCAATGTATAGACGTTTGCCAGCCGGAAACTAACATCAAATGCTTGCGGATGTTTCTGTAAAAAAAGTTTGTAATGCTGCTTGCTTTTTTCCAGATTCTCCAACCTCTCATAGACCCAGCCCAAACGCGCGTGTATCCAAGCATTGTCCGGAAGTGCTTCTAAAACGGCTTCAAAATGACGTGCAGCAAGCTCTCTGTTTCCCAGCATTTCGTGGAAATACCCCCATTGTTCATTAATCCAGGGGGAGAGTTGTTTTGAGGTCATATCCTGGGGATCCATTTTAATTTCTTGCGGAGCTTCTTCGAGCAAATAGTGCATATTTTTTAGTACTTGCCGTGTAAAAGGATCTGTGCGAACAGTAGTAATTTCCTGCCAGGCTTCTTCTGTCCTTTTGCTGGCTAATGCACCCAGGACCGGCAGGAGCATCTTGAAGTCATCGCCGATCCAGCGACGCTGCTGTGCTTCCGGCAGCAAAAGCAAATAAAGATTCCAGGCCCAGAGACTCCCCGGATTTTCATACAAAGCATGAGTAATGTTTTGACGGGCTTCTTCTGTTTTCTTGAGTTTCCATTGCGAAAAACCCAAATGCGTCAGCAGCAAAGAGTTTTTTGGGCGTATTGTTAATAGTTTTTTGAAAATATTTTCTGCCTCTTTCCAGCGTTTCTGCAATTCATACAGCCTCCCCTGCGTTTGCAGTATTCTCGATGAATCCTGGTACTTTGCAAGATTTTGTTCCAGCAGTTCTTCCGCCTCAGCAAAATGTTCCTGTTTCAACTTCAGCTGAGACAATTCCAGCAGCGCCCATTCTGAATTCGGCTTAAGTTTGAGAAAATCATTTAGCGCATTTTCTGCTTCATCTTCGCGTTCTGTGTTTAATAAAATTCCAATTTGCTGGACGTGTGCCCATTCAAAATCCGGAGAACTTGAGAGTGCTTTTTTAAACCAGTACAAAGCCTTTTCAGGATGTTTCAAGTTTTTCTCATAAAACCCAAGCTTTGCAAGTGCAGCACTGTTGTCAGGTTTTGCCTCAATAAAACCCAAAATAATTTTTGCTGCCTTTTCAAAAAGTCTATGAGATTCATAATAAGCAAGTAGTTTTTCAATTAGCTCTGTTTCTGCAGGAAATTTATCCAGCCCACGCAAAAGTACCTCTTCACCTTTTTCAAACAAAAATTCGTTCCAATACAATTGATTCAGACGATTAACTACAACCAGGTCGTCCGGACCTTTTTCCAACAGCCTTTCGTAACGGGTAATTGCTTCCTCATTTTTTCCCAGCATTTCCAGGGCATGTCCTGTCTGCAGAATGGCCCAGTCGTTTTTAGGATCGGATTTAAGACCCTCCTCAAAAGCCTGGAGTGCAGATTCCCATTTTTTTTGAGAGAGATAAACCATACCCAATCGAAAATTAGCCCAGGGATATGGAGATTTTGATTCTAGAGCACGCAGTAAATGTGTCTCCGCCAGCAGAAACTTTTCCTGTGTCCAGGCTAGGTTCCCCATATGTGCGTGTACCCAAATGTCGTCCGGAAACAATTTGAGCATGTGTTGAAGAGTCTGGTACAGGGATTCAGAGATTTCATCAGAGTATTTCTGACTGGTTAGGTCCAGCTCTTTTTCCAGCAAATCCGCATAACGGCGAAGGTAAAGTTTTGATTCCGGAGAAAGTTCAACTGCCCGGAGCATTGCCAGTCTTGCTTGATGAGTTTCACCACGCCTTTCCCATAATGTTGAAATTCTCACCCAGAGATCGGGATTCCGTCCATTTATTTTGCTGGCGGCAATTAAAGCATCAAGTGCCTGCTCTGAATGATCCGGAACATTTGAGGCAGTTCTCCGGTCTAAAATCACACCAATCAGATAAAGAGCTTCATACAAAGCAGGTTTCAAAGAAAGTGCTTTTCGTGCGTCATTCAAAGCAAGTTGCTGTTTCCCCACACGCAGGTACAGTTGCGCTCGATCCAGAAAAAGGAGGGGTTCATCCGGATGTTTAGTTATTTGTTCTGTGTAATATTCTTGTGATTCTCTGTATTGCCCCAAACCCTGAAACAGACCTCCCTCCATTCGAATGAGAGCAATCGAATCAGGAATATGCTGCTGTCCGGTACGGAGTACTGAAAATGTTTTAGAGTAGCGTCCCTGAGTTTTCAGATATTGAGCCAGCCGGACGTAGCCGAGTTCGTTAACAGGATGAATCCGGATAGCATTGCGCAATCGGATTTCATGTTCATCTGGAGCAGGGCTGAAAATTCCCTGACAGCCGGGTGCTAACCACAAGATGCCAAACACAATTATTCTCATTAAGCAGAGTTTTTTCATAACATCAAATATCAACCTTCAGAGTTCAGTCCCTGATATGGGACTTCCCATTTTGGTAGCATTGGTTCCAGTCCAAAATTTAACCCTCCAATTTTTTCAATTGCAACCATCAATAGTTCTGAAGTTAATACTCCGTCAGGATAAACCAGTAAAAGAGGGTAATATTCTGTTTTACTAAACTTTTTTTTATTATCAGTATTTAGCTGAACTAGCTGAACTAGGTATGACAATAGTTTCGGATTATCACCTTGAAGCTGGTTTAGCAATTCATCAAGAGAGAGGCTGTATTCCCGGTTTTCAAACAAATTGTAATATTCTAAACGATCCGCATAACAGCGGATAAAAATGGGTTTGACATATCCGGGTGCACCGACCCATTCAAATTGCAAACGTTTGGGCTCCGTGGGAGAATCTGCCTCTTCAGGAACAACAAGTAAAAAACTAATTGAAAGGAATGCCAAAATTCCCATTGTACTGAGCAGGACACTCAGAAATGGGAAAAGTGTTACTTTAGGAGAATTAGAGGCATACCTCATTGTTTTAAAGGTTGGGAATTTTCGGTTGGCGGTTCATTGTCTTTTTTGTCTTTTCTCTTTAATTCTTCGGGGTTATCAAGGACATTTACCACTTGATCCGGGTCACTCATTTTGTTTTTTGCTTCAAAAAAGGATTCACTGAATTTTTGAATCAAGGGCTGCAATCCATCAACTTGCGCTGCAAATCCTTTTGAAAGACTTTCCACGGATTCAAGAACAGGTGAAACCTGTTTGCGCCAATTTTCAGAAAACTCGGCCATCTGTTCCAAATGTTCACTAACTACGTCATCCAGCATCTCATCTCCAGGACGTACATGTAAATTCGGCAGTAATTCTTCCAGACAATAATCTTCAACACTGAGAAGCAAATCCTCCTCTCGTTTACGCAAAGATGAAGCAAGCATCATGATCGGAACTACTCCAACCAATGCAATAAATGTAGTGTTGAATGCAACTGATAATCCACTGGTAACTCCTCCCAAAGCGGAGCGCATTTGCATGTTCAAATCAGTGCCCCCGGTGCTGCGGATAAAATCTGAAAATTCGCCGACTGACTGCCCGATTCCAAAAACGGTACCGATAAACCCAAGAATGGGAATTGCCCAGATAAAAACGTTTAAAAGAGCATATCCGCTTTGCATTCTGTTGTGATCAATGTCTGCCTGATAATTGAGAATTGAAGTTATTTCTTCTTTTTTAGGAATGGCTTTGAGATGTCTTAATGTGCGGCGTACTCTCCGAAAAATGACGCTGTCCTGAAATTTCTTTACTTTTTGCTCCTGCATAAACTGACTGATTTCCAATATCCTCTCGTCCACATCCCTGACATAAATCCCTTTTGATAAAGAGTCGTGCATGATCTGATTCCTGAAAGCCTCATAGGCCCGGAGTTGTTGACGAAACTGTCGCCACTTGAAAAAAATCAAAAACAGGGACCAAAGCACAAGGGCAACAATAGTTTCTGAGATATGACCTGAAAATAATTGTAGCCAGTATTCACTCCGGATGACAGGAATCGGGAAAACGAGATAGAAAATTCCGGTAAAAAACAGACTTAAAATAAGAGCTTTAATTGCATCTATTGACTCCATGCCCGGCTGTTCAGCCAAATATGCATGGCATTTTTGACAATAGGCCGCTGTGTCAGAATTGGAGCATCCGCATTTTAGACATTTCATCAGTTAACCATTATTATGTATGAGTTTTATTGAATTGAAGTTGCTCCTGCTTGACCACTCGGGTACATTTACTTACCATGAAGAATAACATATTCATTAAATAGTTACATTTCCAAATTTTAAATGTCAAAACTGTACAACATTAAAAGCTGGACTCGACAAAACTTACGTGAGTGGATGGCCGAAAAATCCATAAAACACATTAAGGTACAAGAATTCAGGGCAGATCAAATATTTTATTGGCTCTATCAAAAAAAGGCGGAGAGCTTTTCCGAAATGCACAATATTGGCCGGGAAACACGAAAAATTATGGAAGAGAATTTCTGGATCAGCTCACTCGAAAAGGCTGAAACACAACAATCGCAGGATGGTTCAATTAAATATCGTTTGTTACTTGATGACGGACTCAGCATAGAATCCGTGTTCATGCCGCATACCAGTCATAATACAGTTTGTGTTTCATCCCAGGTAGGATGCGGAATGGGCTGTGATTTCTGCATGACTGGAACTATGGGTTTGGTGAGAAATCTAAAAACGGCAGAAATTATCGACCAAGTTTTGACAGTCTGGAAAGATCAGCCCGAGGGTAAAAATATCCGGAATATCGTTTTTATGGGAATGGGCGAGCCCTTTCATAATTACCAAAATCTTCTGCAGGCTCTGGAAATCCTAACGGATGATCATGGTTTTAATTTTTCACAGCGCCGCATCACAGTTTCTACTTCCGGATTACTCCCGAACATCCGGCGTTTTGGGAAAGAAAAAATCAAGGCCAATCTGGCAATTTCTTTGAATGGGGTAACTGATGATGTTCGCTCAAAACTGATGCCAGTCAACATTCCATATAATCTGGAAAAGCTCATTAAAGTTTGTCGAGAGTTCCCTTTGGAATCACGGAGACGTATTACATTTGAGTACATTCTGATTCGTGACTTGACAGATTCGATAAAAGATGCAAAGGGATTGATTAGTTTGCTGCACGGTATGAAATTCAAGATAAATTTAATTCCCTTCAACTCTTCTCCGGGCAGTAAATATCAATCACCTTCAGTGGAACAGTCACGGAATTTCCAAAAGTACCTACTTGATCACGGTGTTGTAGCTCCTATACGAATTTCCAAAGGACAGGATATTCAGGGTGCATGTGGTCAATTAGTTATTGGAGTGAAGGCGTGATGTGCAGCTCATTTTTGATGGAGGCGGTACAAAGTGGATTGAAGAATTTAGCAAAGGGCATAAAATGACTCCACTTCCCCAATCACTGAAAATTTCAGGAGTAATCGGAGGAGTTTGTGATTATTGCGAAACCTCGTTTGGTGGAGAAAAAGATTTGTTGAAAAAGAAAGAGCTGCCTTTGATTGATGAATATAAAGGACATCCAAGCATTGCCAGACTCTTTGCAGATGGCTATCAAACTATTACCATTTGAAGAAAGTGATTACGTTCTAGTCAGAAATCCTTTTTTTGAAAATACAAAAAAGGTTCTATCCAATTTGAAAGATTGTTATGTCTACTGAAAGATAAATCATAATACCGACAAAGTCGTAAAACCGTGTCATTTCGAGAGGAAACAGAAATTATGTATTAACTACTACACTAATATCATAAATAATTTTCCTTACTATTTAAATCACAAAATGTGAATTGCATACTTATTGCGGGAACGTCACTTATGACATTCTAACTCATATAATCTTAGAAATAAAAAATGATGAAACAAACAACAACTCCCGACTTTTTTCAATTAGCTTTTGGCGATGGGACTCCAAAGAAAGCCCTTATGAGCGCATTAGTAGTGGGGACTATTCTAACCACCATCAATCATGGAGATGTCATTCTTAGAGGTGAATCCATTAATTATTATAAAATTATGCTTACATATTGTGTCCCTTTCTGTGTCACCACATGGGGCGCAATTCATGGTAAGCGTGTAAAATTATTGTAAATCATCCTTTAAACTGAGATGTAATCTATGTAAATTCAGAACTACATAAAATAGACAAGATTCAACTCTATGCCTGAGAAGAATAAGCAAATCAAAATTTTGTTGCTTTTAGCCGTCTTCACCATTGTCGTTGTTTCGTTTTTCGCCTTCGATTTACAAAAGTACCTGACTCTCGAATATCTAAAATTCTCCAAAGCATTTTTTATTTCATCCTACGATAAAAATCCCATTTTGGTGTTGGGCAGTTATTTTCTGTTTTACATAGTCATTACTGCATTTTCACTCCCAGGTGCAGTCTGGATGACTTTGGGAGGTGGGGCTTATTTCGGATTATTTGCAGGAACAGTGATCGTTTCTTTCGCCAGTTCCATTGGTGCAACTTTATCCATGTTGATTGCCCGTTTTTTGCTTCGGGACTGGGTTCAGGGTCGTTTTGCCTCGCAGATGGAAACCATTAATTCCGGCATAAACAAAGAAGGAGGTTTTTATTTATTCACTTTGAGGTTGGTGCCGGCGGTTCCCTTTTTAGTTATCAATTTGGGAATGGGCTTGACTTCTCTGCGTACGTTTACCTTCTACTGGGTAAGTCAATTAGGAATGCTTCCTGGAACCTTGGTTTATATAAACGCAGGTTCGGAGCTCGCAAAAATTGAATCTTTGGGTGACATCCTTTCACCAACCTTGATTGGTTCGTTTGTCCTGTTAGGTATATTCCCGTTGCTGGTCAAAAAAATATTGGCTTTCATTGGAAAAAGGGGAAGAAAAAAATGACTAAATACAATTACAACCGTTAATTTGATTTTGGATCATTATCCTATCGAATCCATCAGAAATATTTCCTTAAGATTTTTTAGTTTTAGTTCCTTGGATAAAGAGTTTATAACGATCAAGGGTGAAGATCTTTTGCTGAATGACATTGAACACCATATCCTGAAAACAATTTAGGAAGATCACAAAATCACTATGCCCTGAATTGCGCCAGCAAGGGATGTCCAAATCTGCGGCCGCTTGCTTTTACCGTCCTCAACAGCAAGTTGCTTGTGGAACTAGGTGTAAATGAATACATTAATCATCCACGTGGTACAAAAAAGCAGAAAAACCTCGTTTTTCCAAAATTTATGAATGGTATCAGGATGATTTTGGCGGCAATGAAACAGGAGTTTTGATTCATCAACAGAAATATGTAAAAGGGAATTGGGCTAATTCTTTGAATGAAGATGAGCTGGGAATCGAATATCTCTACGATTGGAGACTGAATGAATCAGGACCCTGAAATTATTACTCAGAGAAATTGACTTCTAAGTCTTAACTCAGTTCTGGGACAAAGCAGATTTTTCCCTCAAGCAATTCTCCTGGAAGCAAGGTCTTTGTTCCATTTCCGAACTCTCCACGGGCTTGCATGTTGAAGGCATCTGTCACATTACTGACCGGTTCTACACAAAAAAAATCTGCACTAGTAGGAGTGTAAATCACCATAAAATCGAAAGGTGCATCTGCAATAATTCTTAAGTTTGCATTCCATTCGGGCCATGAAATCAGGACTTCACGGTTCCAGCCGGTGAAAAGATTATCCAGTGGATTCTGAGTGACACTCAAACCCTGATTCAGAAGTTTGGTTTCTGGAACCGACTCCAGACGCAGAGGCATAGTTTCAGCATCATTGATCCACATTTTTTCTGTTTTTGCAGTTATCGAAGCCTGAGGAGTCCGGACAAAATATGGATGC
The DNA here is from genome assembly GCA_902513935.1 of uncultured SAR324 cluster bacterium. The sequence goes on along the minus strand of CABXOR010000043.1, from coordinate 5,980 downwards.
AGTCCCATACCCACTGGCATTGCAGAGTTTCCGGTATTGTTGATTTGCAGAGTGACAGTCAAGGAAGACTCTTCCAAATCAAAAACCTGACGTGCCAAATAAGAAAAAGGCCACTCATCAGGTAAAAATTGATACTCTATTGTTGCCTTGTTTTTGGATTTTTTTGTTACTGTCCAGAGTACTTTCCAGCCGTGTCCATGAATGCTGTGTACTTCAGGATAAAAATTCAGCGGCAATTTTATTTCCCGCCCCTGAAACTTGAAATGACCGTTACGGATTCGATTGGAAAAAGGAATCAGTGGGAAACTTGCCATTTCCCTTGGGTCGTGCTTGGCAAACCCTGATAGAATCGCTGGACGCAAAAAATTCAAAGTTTGCTCTTCAGTAATCAAACAATAACGAGTGATCGAACCTCCAACTTCTGGTATAATTTCCAGCAAAGCATTTCCGGCACGCAAAGTTAAAATATTCTCTTTTGCTTCTTTTTCAGGAGACATTGTCTAACATTCAAAGTTATAAGAATTATGTTGATCCCTCTATAATGCAAAACAGAACGATTCTTTAGTACTGGAACCAGCATTCCAAATTTTTAATTTTCGCAGACAACACTTCGCAGATAGGTTAGCATGTATGGGCTGTTAAAGGCAATTTTGATAATATTACTGCTAATTGCAACTGTTGTTCTTCCGGCATACATCTGGAGAAGTATTGACCAGGAATCCTATGAAAATTTTTTACTTCATAGCGTTTCTCCATTATCCCAAAAGAGCCGCAACAATATTTTACAACAACGCTACCAGAATCCAATTCCCTGAATCTGAATTCTTAGCTAAAAAGGATGTTTGCAATAGTTCAGGTTAGGATCTTGAGTTTGTCATATCTGTCAAACATTCGAGGAATTATCTGCTTTATAAATTATTCTGCAACTTCTTGCGAAAAGTGCAATTCGGTTGTATAACAGAAAGCTGCAGCGTTAAACAACAATTACTTTTACAGCTTTTCTGTGTTCATTTCTCATTACCCCAACCCTTCTTTTCGGCTCTCCATCTATACAGTACTGGCTCTGTGCATTTTCTTTTTGCAAACTCATTCAGCTTGGCCACGGGATATTCTGCCGCATGCAGTAGTTATGGGACTTTTCGACGCTTCCGCACCGAAAATGTCGGAACAAATCTTGCTTCATAATTTACGGGAAGAATTAGCCCGGACCTATGATTTCAGTGACCAGTCTTCCTTTGAACAAGCCCTTAAAAAACTGAAAGAGTCAGCCAATAAACAATCTTGTCTGCAACTAAAATGCATCTTGAGGATCCTGAAAAATTTTCCGCAGACAAGCTTGTTTTTGATGAAAAGTATACCAAGGGAAACTCGGCTTACTCTGGTTCTGATTGGAGAAAACCGGAAGTGGCGTGTAAAGCATGAAGCCTGTTTAGAGTGCAGATTGACTCAGCAAGAAATGTTAAAAAGCATCGTGCTTCGGATGGGGAGTTATTCCGTACATCCAACGGCAGTGCTGGATTTAAAACCAAAGCAACCGTATAAATCATCTTCTCCGAAATATTTAATAGAGAAAGAAGAGCCTGATCAAAAAATTGTAACTGAAGTTACAAATTTAATTCCTGAACCGAAAATCAGTGAAAGTGAAATAGTTCCTGTCAGAAAGGCAATGTTGCCGCTCGAATTGCTAAAATTTAAAATTGCGCAGCGGCGTTACAATCAGTTGATCTGGAAAAATATTAAAAAAGATTTAATGTTCTTTCGACAAAAACACCGTAATCGGTCCAGTAGAAACTTAAAAACGCGACTTCGTCTGCAGATTGATCAATTTGGCAAGGTCATTGAAAGACGACTGTTAAAAACAAGTGGTTCACAAAAGTTTGATAAAATTATAATGGATTCTGTGGATCAGCTGAAACTGCCTCCGCCAATGGAGCTTTTAATTCGCCATCCACCATATGTAGTAACAATTCTTATTCAGCCTTGAAATATATTTTAAATGGAAGTTATTTTAACCGAAGACCAAAATTCTGAACTGAAAACTCGGGAAAATAGAACACTGGAAGTTAAGCAGCCCGTTCTTGAACCGGGGGAGGCTTTGAATCTGGTTTTTGGTGAATATGCAGCCAACACGCAGCGTGCTTATGCACGGGCCTTCCGGGATTTACAGCAATGGGGAAATATCAGGGAGTTGCAGGAACTGGAAAACTTTGATCCACTGCGGATGCTGGAATACAAGAATCAGTTGAAAGCCTCTGGTAAAAAGCCATCCACAATTAACCAAACCATGAGTGCCCTGCGCAAAGTCTGTAAGGTGCTGACAGAGTTTGGCTATCTAAAACAAAATCCTTTCAAAGCCTCTGTCATTCGGGCAGAAAAAGTTGACTCTGCGGCCAGTAAAGGCGCACTCCAGGTTTCGCAGTTAAATGCTATGATTGAAGCAAATGAAGTTATTCATTATGATGGACGAATCGCGCCGCTGTTAAGATTTCGCAATGGCCTTGTGTTGAAATTTCTGTATCTAACCGCGGCAAGACGCGGCGAAGCAGCAGATTTGCTTTGGGAAGATATTGTGCAGGATGGTTCCTTTCACGTCGCAGTACTGCGGCATACAAAAAGCGGAAAGGAGCAGCGTATCAAATTGAGAAATGAGCTGCATGCAGAATTTGAAGAGTGGCACAAAATGCTTCAGGCTAACAAGATTGCAGCACCAAATGTTTTCCCTTCTCTTGGTTTCCGTACACTTGGTCACAAAATGTCAGGAAAAGGTATCAATGATATTGTCGCCAGACTCGGAAAAGCCGTAGGTTTAACTATATCTGCCCACTATCTTCGGCATACCGCAATCACACTTGCATTGGAATTGGGTGAACCTCTTCAGAAAGTCCAGTCCTATGCCCGTCATGCCTCCGCCAACACCACAATCCGCTACTTTCACGATAGGCAGCTCCTGGAAAAAAATCCAACTGACAGTCTACCGCTGATTTAAAAAGACGCTCTCTTCCTGATCATTCTCCTACTGGTCAATCGGAAAAATTAATATAAGCAGATTTTTATTCCACAAACCCGCCTTTGGTCATTTTTGTCGGATCAAGCGCTTTATCCAGTTCTGCTTCTGAAAGATCACACATTTCCAGAGCAACTTCTTTAAGTTCACGATTTTCCGCAAAAGCTTTTTTGGCAATTTTTGCTGCCAGATCATATCCAATAAGTGGATTGAGAGTTGTTACCAGAATTGGGTTTTTGCCGACAAGCGCCTTGATGTGATCCTCACGTACCATCAGTCGTGAAACGGAACGGTCAGCGAGATTTCGGGATGCGTTCGACAGCAGGCGGATGGACTCGAGCAGACTGTACGCCACCATCGGCAGCATCACATTCAACTCAAAATTTCCGGACAAACCTCCGACACTGATTGCAGCATCATAGCCGATTACCTGCGCGCAGACCATGGCCATTGATTCTTCAATCACTGGATTTACCTTTCCGGGCATAATCGAAGATCCCGGTTGAAGTGCCGCTAGCTGAATTTCTCCGAGCCCGCCGTTTGGTCCGGAATTCATCCAACGCAAATCGTTGACAATTTTCAACAGACTGACTGCCAGAGTTTTTAATAGGGCTCCCATGGCAACCGGTGCGTCCACCGTTGACTGTGCTTCAAAATGATTTTCCGCCTCCCAAAATGACTCACCAGTAAGTTTTGAAATTTCTGTCGCGAATTTGGGTGGAAATTCCGGATCAGTATTAATTCCTGTCCCAACAGCGGTCCCGCCCATCGGCAGTTCCGCCATCTGAAGCAGTGCTGATTCTATGCGCTGAATACTGATTTCAATTTGCCGTGCATAACCGCTGAATTCCTGTTCAAATGTCACCGGCATTGCGTCCATGAGGTGTGTCCGGCCGGTTTTGACTACATGCGAATATTCGGCACCTTTTTTCAAAAATGTTTCCCTCAAAAATTTAAGTGCCGGAATCAAAGAGTTTTTGGCCTCAAGAAATCCCGCAATCTTGATGGCAGTCGGAAAAGTGTCATTTGAACTTTGACCAAAATTTATGTGATCATTCGGATGCACCTTGACTGACAAGTCCGGAACGAGTTCCATCGCACGGTGCGCGATCACCTCGTTGGCATTCATATTACTTGACGTACCGGATCCGGTTTGATAAATGTCGATCGGAAAATGATCGTCCAGCTTGCCGTCAATCACTTCCTGCGCCGCAAGTTGGATCGCGTGTGCTACATCTTTTGGAATGTTGTCCATTTCAGCATTTACTTTTGCCGCACCCTGTTTGATTACGCCCAGTGCATGAATCAGCGGACGACTGATGCAGATTCCGCTGACTGGAAAGTTTTCAACCGCGCGCTGGGTTTGCGCTCCATAAAGAGCCTCCTGGGGAACCTTGACTTCTCCCATTGAATCTTTTTCAATGCGGTATGCTTTACTCATTTTGTTCCTTTCTTTTAGTTTGTTGTGGTTATTTGTTTTTGTATATTCATCACGTTGTTTGGTGAAAATACAAAAACAAATACACTATTTTTGTTGTCAGGATAAATATGTAATATTCTCTCATTGTAAGCACACCCTCGGATTCCCGCTCCGCGATCTAGTCGTGGACAAGCTTCGCGGGAATGACAAACAAGTTTGAAATGTAGAACTTTTTACAAGTAGTTCCGTTGCATTGGTTCTAAGCCAATACACCACCGTCCACTGTGAATGTGCTGCCTGTAACGTATGAAGCTGCGTCAGAAACCAGAAAAAGCACCATTCCGGACATCTCACTCGGCTGGGCAATTCTGCCCAATGGAATTTGCGGTAAAACAGTTTTCATAAGCTCTTCATTTTGTGTAACTGCAGAGGCAAATTTAGTGTCAGTGAGACCGGGAAGCAGCGCATTCATGCGAATATTGTCGCCCCCAAGTTCTTTGGCAAAGGCTTGTGTCATGGAAATCAGGCCTGCTTTTGTAATTGAATAAATGCTTTGCTGATGCATCGGAATACGACCGTTTATCGAAGATACATTTACGATTGATCCACCTCCATTTTTTCGCATTAGTTTCGCCGCATGCTGGCACATGAAATATGGTCCCTTCAGGTTCACATCCAATGTTTTATCCCATGCCGCTTCATCTGCATCCAGGACGGAACCGTAGAAAGGATTGGTTGCCGCATTGTTGATCAAAATGTCCAGTCTGCCGTGGATTTTCTTAATGTTTTGAAAAAGTGATTCTATCTGTGCAAGATCACCATTGTGGCAAACCATACTGGAAGCCTGATTGCCAGGCTTTAGAATTGCTGTTTCAACTTCTTTTAAATTCTCTGCCCTGCGGCTGGTCAGAATGACATTGGCACCAAACTCAGCCAGAATTTGTGCTATGGCTGCCCCAATTCCCCGGCTTGCACCGGTAACTAAGGCAACTTTTTCAGTCAAGTTAAATAATGGTGGAATTTCCATACATGCTCCTTTATATATGTGTATTCCATATTATCGTTTGTCAACTGAAGACGCAATACGGATTCGAAAGATACAGTATAGTCCCCGAAAGCGAGAGATTTAAGTATTTTTACCAGAAAGTTATTTTTGACGGTCTCAAAAAAAGTCTGAAATCTAATCTGTCATTTTGACTGTAGGGAGGAATCTTAATGATATTAGTGCGGTTGCTTATACAAGATTTTTCGCTTCGCTCGTAATGACACAGTTTCAGGACTTTTTACTAAGGTATCATTCATATAAAGACAGTTACGAAAAGCATTGGTTTTTAATTATGATTGCATAGATTTTGCGTTGTCACATTAGTTCATCTCGTATAAACTATACAAGGAGACGTTTTGACTGATAAGATCAAAACTGCATAATTCTTCTTCAGTATTAAATAAAATGGGAACCTGGATCGCTTTAACTATTCTATCACTTGTGGCAATGATTGTCTTTCGAAAGAGGAGACCTATGGATGAAAAACTGGAACCCCCGTCAAATGTTACAA
>CABXOR010000042.1 GCA_902513935.1 uncultured SAR324 cluster bacterium | reverse complement strand
TTCTGAGTGAACTGGCAATAGATGCAATGGAGCATGGTCCATTGTTAGCACTTGGCGGAGGTAATGTTTCTGCTACTGACCAGAGTGTGGAAACACTGGTCGCTGTAAATATTCTTAATGCTGTCTCCGGTGCACTGAACAAGACAATCCTTTTCTCCGACCAAACTGCTCCTGAAAGTTCAACTCATCAAGATTTGACACAGTTGATCAGTGACCTCAATGCTGGAAAAATCAAATTACTTATAGTTGATGATTCTAATCCGGTTTATGCTCTTCCGCCTTCAATGGGGTTTTTGCAGGCCATGAAAAAAGCTTTTGTGGTCAGCCTTGCTTCACAGAAAAGTGAAACGACTCATGCGGCTAATTTAGTTCTGCCTGCGCTTACTGCCTATGAAAGTTGGGGAGACGCATTTCCTCGAAATGGAGTAAGAAGTATTCAACAGCCTGTAATGTCAACAGTGAATATGTTTGATGCAAGAGCACGCGAGGATATTTTGCTAAGTGTTGCTCAGAACGTCAACAAAAAAGCATTTTCCGGAAATTCCAGCTATCTTGATTATCTTCAAAATATTTGGCAAAGAATTCAAAGAAAGGTTAGAGATAGAAGAAATTTCGACAGCTTTTGGATCAGTGTACTTGAAAACGGCGGCATTTTTGAAAAACCAAAATTTATCCAAGCTTCTTTGAACAGAAGAGTAGCCTCAGTCAAACTCAATGATCCCGGCATGGCCGGCAGTGATGGTCTGACGTTGTTGCCTACGACCTCACTTCTTCTTGGTGATGGAAGTGGGGCAAACAAACCCTGGCTACAGGAAGTCCCCGATCCTATGAGTCAGATTGTCTGGGATTCATGGATGGAAATAAATCCGGACACTGCCCAGAAACTGGGAATTAATGACCGGGCAATCGTTGAAGTGACCACACCATATGGTTCAGTACAAGCTACGGCTTACTACCATTTTGGTATTCACAGGAATGCAATTGCAATCCCTATGGGACAGGGACATCAACATTCCGGAGATGTAGCTGACGGTTTTGGAATTAACGTGATGGAACTACTGCCGGATCAAATGGACAAAGCTGGAAGCCTTGTTTTTGTTGGTTCAAAGGCCAAACTTAAGTTAATCAATGAAAAATCCTACACGGTAAATACTGACGGGAATGCCCGCCAACTGGGTCGTGATATTGCCGCGGCAACATCCGTTGAAGAGTTGAAACACCCTAAAAAACATTCCGCAGGACATAATCGTCCTGTTGAGTTTTATCCGGACCGCTCCGAAACAGCCGGTTATTACAAACCGTACCGCTGGGGCATGACAATTGATTTGGATCGGTGTAATGGATGTTCTGCTTGTGTAGTTGCATGTTACGCTGAAAACAATTTGCCGGTTGTCGGAAAAGTTCGTACGGCAATTGGACGTGAAATGTCCTGGATTCGTATGGAGCGCTACATTGAAGGATACGGTGATGATTTTGAAACACGTTTTTCGCCCATGCTTTGTCAGCACTGCGGAAATGCAGGATGCGAAACTGTGTGTCCTGTTTATGCAACCTACCATAATCCAGAAGGCCTGAACGCCATGGTATACAACCGCTGTGTTGGAACCCGCTACTGCTCAAACAACTGTGCCTACAAGGTAAGACGATTCAACTGGTTCAATTATGAATTTCCTGCTCCGCTTGATCAGCAATTGAATACAACAATCACTACACGAGAAGTTGGTGTGATGGAAAAATGCACATTTTGTGTGCAACGAATAAAAGACGCAAAATATGATGCAAAAAATCTGGGACGAGATTTAGAAGATGGAGAAGTAGTAACAGCTTGTCAACAGACTTGTCCTACTAAAGCTATAACATTTGGCAACTTGATGGACCCTGAAAGTAAAGTTGCCAAAAACGCTTTACGAGATAATACTGAAAAAAGAGATCGGCAGTATGAAGTACTTGCTGAACTCAATTACAAACCGGCAATTACATATCTTAAAAAGGTCAATACCAGAGAGGTTGTCGGACATGATTCTGACAGTCACGGATCACATGAACAGGAACAAGACCACAGTTAATTGATGACGCAAAGAGCATACGGAGAATAAATGGGAATAACTGCGGAATATAACGAAACCGCCGGACGAGTTGTCATAGACGAAAGCGAAGGACATCCTGGAATCAAAGCTACAACTTTGAGTTATGGACAAATAAATGACGAAATGCTGGCTATGCTGGACAAACCACGTCCATCATACTATCTTTTGTTGCTAGGTTTTTTGATGGCTTTTGGCTTAGGCGCACTGAGTCTAGCTATTCAGGTCGATGTAGGAATCGGCTACAGCGGAATTAGCCATCCTATTGCATGGGGTTTTTATATTACCAACTTCGTTTTTTGGATCGGAATTGGACACGCCGGGACTTTGATTTCTGCAGTATTTTATTTGACCAGAGCTCCATGGCGGACTGCAATTTATAGAAGTGCGGAAGCAATGACCGTCTTTGCAGTGATGACAGCAGGGCTTTTCCCTCTGCTTCACACAGGCCGTCCGTGGCTTGCTTTCTGGCTGATTCCTTATCCGAATGAAAGAATGCTCTGGGTAAACTTCAAGTCCCCCCTTCTCTGGGATGTTTTCGCGGTTACGACATATATGTCGGTGTCAATAATGTTCTTCATGCTGGGACTGATACCAGACATGGCTATTTTACGAGATGAGGCAGTTCGTAAAGGTAAAAAACTAAAAACTATGATTTACGCACCTATGGCTTTAGCCTGGCGCGGTACCAATCATCAATGGGTACATTATATGCGTGGTTACCTTATTTTCGCAGCAATAGCTACACCACTCGTTTTTTCAGTACACTCCATAGTTTCCTGGGACTTTGCAATGTCCTCGGTGCCTGGTTGGCACACTACCATTTTTGCCCCTTACTTTGTGGCCGGTGCAATTTTTTCGGGACTTTCAATGGTCTTGACCGTTTTGATTCCCATGCGTGCAGTATTTGGTTTGCAGGATTACATTACTAACCACGTGATTCAAAGTGTTTCGAAGATGATTATTTTTACTTCTATAATTGTCGGTTACGCATATGCTTCGGAATTTTTCATCGGTTATTACAGTGGAAGTCCTTTTGAACGGGCAATATTCTACTATCGTCCGTTTGGTGAGATGCAAAGCTGGACATTGCTGGGTGATAATCAAATCAACTTTCCGCAAATTGCTTTTTGGCTGATGGTTTTTTGTAACGTGATTGCACCCATCCCCTTATGGCGCTGGAAAATCAGGAATAACCCTTTGGCCGTTTGGATAATAGTTGCATTGGTAAATGTTGGTATGTGGTTTGAACGTTTCAACATCGTCGGCAGTTCCCTACAGCATGAATACGATCCTTCAGCCTGGGGTGAATATTGGCCGACCATTGTGGAAGTAGGTATCACTATCGGCAGCTTTGGTTTCTTTTTTACACTATTTACACTGTTTGCCAAAAGTCTGCCGCCAATGGCAATCATGGAATTAAAGGAAGCTAGCATTCCTCCCATGAAACGTACTGAAAAAGGAAACTGATGAAAAAATTCACAGGAGTCTGGGGTATTTTTGAGTATCTGGATGAAACCACAGAATCAATTGAACAAGTCCGCAAAGAAGGAGTTCAACCCACCGTATTAATGCCCACACCCCGTCATGAAATTGATCATGCTTTAGGAAATCCAAGTACAATCGTGCCTTGGATCGCACTGGCTTTTGGCGCACTAGGTTGTTTAATTGGCTACAGTTTGCCAGCATGGACTGCATCTGATTGGGTTCTACCGGTTAGCGGAAAGCCCATTGTCGCCATTCCTCCATTTACAATTATTGGGTTTGAGTTGACAATTTTGTTTACTGCAATACACACATTAGCAGGACTGGCAATTTTGGGTATTATTGATTCCTTCCGGTTTCCTATTCCGATCTCTGCCAAGAAATATACTCGTTTTCAGCGAGATCGATTTGGGGTGGTAGTGCGTTGTGATGCTGCCAGGATTGATGAGTTTGAAGCAATTATGAAAAAGAACGGTGCAGAGGAGGTGCATGTTGAAAAAGGATAAGTGCATCTCTAATTTTTGTTTGCACTCAAGTCTCTTCGCGTTATTTTTACTGATCGCTGCATCTGTTAATGCGATGGAGCAGAATCCATATTTCGATCCTCAAAAAGGCTATGGAATCGAAAATGATGCCCGCCCATGGTTTGACGGTAAAGATTATCCATTCTTTCAAGAAATGTATGATGGAAAAAGCCTCAAGCCACAGGAAGAGGGCAGCTACCAACATTTTCCTAAACAATCTGTTCCAGTGAAAGTAGTATTGGGAAAAGTTGTAAAGATTTATGATCCATTTATACCGGCAGTTCACGGAGATGGTGCTGGAATTAATGGGAATCCCCGTGAATTTACTCCAAGAAATCCAACACAGGCAACCTCCGATTCAATAAAACGCGGCCAAACTCTATATAACACTTACTGTGCTGTTTGTCATGGTGAGGACGGGAAATCAAATACAGTGGTGGTTGAAAAAGGTGTACCGGCGCCACCGATCACAGCATTTTTTCAAATACCTACTGCTGCTGCGCACCTCTATAACAAAATAAAATACGGAAGTTTTTTCCAGGAACCACGTGGCTTTATGCCCTCATATGGAGCTCAGACGTCAGTGAGGGACCGTTGGGACATGGTCAACTATATGATGAGTGATACGTTCGGTAAAGGATCCAGTCAATGAAAGATATAGCAGAAAAATCTCTATTTATAATACCAGAGAAGATAAAGCGGTTACTTTGGGCTTTCATAATTTTAGGCATTGGCATGTTTATCGCTGGTCTGATGACTGGAGGTGAGGATAGCGAATTGCGAACATGGCAAGCTTTTTTAATCAACACAGTTTTTTGGGCCGGTATAGCTCACGCAGGTATCTTTTTCAGTGTTATTTGGCAACTTACTGATGCAAAGTGGGGACGCCCTTTCAAACGCCTGGCAGAAGCATGTGCAGGATTTCTTCCCATTTCATTCCTGATGTTCATAATTGTTTTTTTGGGCAGCAACGTTCTTTATGAATGGACACATAATCCATTTTTGCATCATGGAGTTGCAGTGAAGGCCGGATGGCTGAACATGCCGTTCTTTGTAAGCCGTAATATAGCCTGGCTTGTATTAATATATGCAGTTTCCTGGTGGTTTGTGAAAACTTCAATCAAACCGGACATTGCTCTTGCACGAAAACTATTGGGAACAGACTGGGGTGGAAGGTTTGCGGACAAGATGCTGGTCGGTTATGGAGAACACGAAGATGAAGTAATCCGTCTTGAAAAATTATCAAGGAAAATAGCACCGGCACTGGCCATACTTTATGCCTTCGGAGGATCATTTCTGGCATGGGACTTTGTAATGACACTAGACCAGGAGTGGTTTAGTACTTTGTTTGGAGTCTTTTTTATTATCGGCAACATGCATACTTTTTTAGCCCTAATGCTTGTTATCAGTGTGAGTGTGAGAAACAAGTTCGGATTTGAGGATTACATCACAATTAACCGTCTGCACGATTTGGCAAAGTTGGTTTTTGCGTTTTCATTGCTTTGGGCTTATATGGGTTACTCACAGTATCTGGTCATCTGGTATGCAGATATGCCTGAGGAAACACCATATTTAGTTATCCGTTCTATGGAACAGCCATGGGCATTGATGTTCTTACTAATAATTATAGCTGTTTTTGCAATACCTTTTCTCGGACTATTGCCGAAAACTCTTTGTCGGATTCCAAATTACATTAGAGCAATGGGAATTTGGGTTATAATCAGTCAATGGTTTGTAATTTACTTGATGGTGGTGCCTTCTTTGCAGGACTTTGGACATTATCACGTAGACATGGGTTTGCATGAATTTCTTATCACTCTTGGCTTTGTCGGCATATTTTTTCTCAGCTACTTCACTTTTCTAGGAAAAGTACCAATTCTACCAATCTCAGACAAGCACCTGTGCCGTTCCTGGCATGGCCATTGATCTGGTGCTATGGAGTACTGGCTAAAACTGGGACAAATATAACAAACAGTATAAAGTCCCTGTTCTTTTGTCTGTATTCCCGTGTGACAACTTTTCCACACGTATATTTTAAACGTTTTTTCCCCTTCCATTTTTCTCAGATTCAAATTCTGCAGACAGTTTTTTTTTGCTTCCTGGTGTTTTCAACAACAGTTCATGGTCAGGATGTTACATCAAGCGACACAGAAGATCCATATTTAGACCCTGACGGCGCAAGAGCCGTTCTTCAGCCAACCAAACGTGTTGAATCTCAGCGAGCCTACATGTTTGGAATTAGCTATGGATTAAATCCCATCATTATTCTTGCGCCTGCACTTAGTTTCAGCATGTATTGGGATCCAATTGTAATTGGCATGGAAATAAGTGATTCAGATCATCTTGGAATATGGGAAAAGGAGCGAGAGGAAAACTTCGGCACATCCAGATTTGGAGAAGATACACAGTTTTTAAAATGGTTTTATAGTGAGAACTTTTATCTGATGGCAGCAAGAGAACACCGTACCATAGACCTATGGAACAGAACCTATAATCGCCTCAGCGGAAATGCACTGTTTGATATGCATTTTGAGTCAACAGTTGCCAGTTTGGGTGTAGGCCTGCTGCGTTTCAATGATATAGGATTCTTAGCAATAGATATTTTACGTTACAATATACAGGGAAAGCAGTCAGTCAAAGTGGTTGAGTATTGGGAAACATGGAGCATTCAATCGGGAACTAGAGAGGCCCTGGACAAGAATATTCAAGACCGCACAGACAAATGGTTTGACATCATTAACTCACCAAGCGGATTTATCATAACTTTTGGAATCTATTTTTGAAATTAAGAAGTACTGTCTTGCTTCACTATAGAGATTATTTCTTTTTCAGCATTTCGGAATATATACCAAAGCAGAGCAAGAACCGCCACTCCCAGTAATGGAATCGAGCTTAAATTTACAACCCTCCAGCCCTGCGAGGTCTGCACTACGCCCGCTAGCAGTGATGATACAGCTGCCGTTCCAAAAACTAAAAAATCATTAACTCCCTGTACAATGGCTTTTTCTGCAGGACTATAAGTTTCTATGACCATAGTTGTTCCGGCAACAAACATGAAGTTCCAGCCCATTCCCAACAAGATCAAAGAAGACCAGTAATTAAAAACATCTGTTCCCGCAAGATTAATTGCAATGCACAAAACATTCAGCAATATTCCTGTAAATATAATGGGAACTGACCCATAACGATGGATTAGAGAACCTGTGAAAAAAGATGGTGCAAACATACCTACGATATGCCACTGGATAACGAATGCAGCATCACTGAACTTGTGGCCGCTCCCTTCTGTCATAGCCAGTGGGGTGGCAGTCATTACCATCGCCATTACTCCATAGCCTGCCATTGCAGAAAGTACTGCAACTAAAAATTTTGGCTGGCTGAATATTTCTTTCAGAGGACGGGTTTTACCCTTTTTTTCTGTAAATTCTGGTCGAGGGAGTCTCGTTCCAAGCAGAATCAAAACAATTAAAACATGAAACATAATCACAAACAGATAGCTTCCTGCAAACTCTGCATTTGGAATCAGGTCTTTTGCCTTGGACGCAACTGTTGGTCCGATGAAACCGGCAATAATTCCTCCGATCATGACTAAAGATACTGCTTTCGTTTTAAATTCATGAGTAGCCACGTCAGCTGCTGCAAAGCGATATAGTTGTGCAAAACCACTCAAAATTCCCAAACAAAATATACTTAGACAAAATAAATAGAAATTAGAATAAATGATTGACGCAGCAGCAGATGCGGCACCAAATGCGCCGATTCCAGTTCCAATCATGAAGCCATACCGCCTCCCCACATTTTTCATCAGGAAAGAAGCTGGAATTCCCGCAAGCATGGTTCCTATTAAATGAAATGACAATGGCAGGGTTGCTAATGCTTTATTGCCGGCAATTTGAAAACCTACTAATGGAGAGGCAGAAACTGTCAGACTGCTGGTAGTTCCAGTCAAAGCAAAACAAAGACTCAACAGCAAAATAGTTCTTAATAAATTAGGGGCAGTCTTTGGCATACATAAAAAAATTAATAAATATGTTTTAATTAAAGAGCGCTTATTCTAACATAATCCTATCCTTCCTCCAAGCTGGGTACGATTAACATTTAATAATATGAAACTTTATGAACGAATTTATGGATCAATACTGGTCATTTTATCATGCAGGTGTAACAATCTTTCTCTTTGCAGGCTTGACCTTGTTAATTAAACTAGTTTTTTTTAAACGTAAGCGTCGTAAAAAAGAACCCCATCTCAAATTTAAACATTGGAATCAACGCTTTGAAAATGATTTTGAACGACTGGGAAACGAACTGCATGTTACTCCTTTTTTACCTAAAGAAGCAATTAAGTTGTTAATGAAGGCCAAGAAAAAAGAGGTAAAGGAAGAAAAAAAGAAAGACAAAGAAAATAGTGTAAAAACAATATCAACAATCCGGGAAAAATTAAAAGATGGCCTCAAATCGGAGGAAATACTCAAACAGCATTCAAACTGCGTTTATGTTCTCACATTTATCGGCAGTATAATGGCCTCAGAAGTAGAACAGCTTAGAGATCAAATTTCTTTTCTACTTCAGATAGCGCAACCTGCTGACGAAATAGTTGTACGTCTGACCAGCCCAGGGGGTGCAGTTCCTCAATACGGATTAGCGAGTTCTCAACTCGAACGTCTTAAGCAGGCAGGATTGCGCTGCGTAGTCTGCGTGGATACAGTAGCGGCCAGTGGAGGTTATATGATGGCTGCTGTTGCGGATAAAATCATTGCTGCCCCATTTGCTATTATCGGTTCGATTGGAGTTGTTGCCGGTATTCCTAATTTCCACCGTGTTTTGCAAAAAAATGAGGTGGATTATCACCTATTTACTGCCGGCAAATATAAACGTACAGTCACACCTTTTACAGAAGTTACCGACAAGGGCAAACAAAAACTGCAGGACGACATTACAGCCATTCATGAGGCATTTAAGCGCCTGATTAAAGAAGGACGCCCGGATGTTGACATTGAGGAAATTGCAACTGGAGAATACTGGCTGGCTTCACAGGCAAAAGAAAAAGGGTTGGTTGACGAAATTATGACTAGCGATGATTACCTGGGAAGCAAGCTTGATGATTGTGAAGTAATTGAAATAACAACAGAGACTGAACAAAATCGTATAGAAAAACTAATCGAAGGAGGAGCCTCCCTGTTTCGGCAATGGACCAGTTCCAGAATTCCAGGTGCAGGAGAAGAATTGGAAGATGTTCGTCAACGATTCAGGTGAAAAACTGTCATTTCGACCAAAGGGGAAAAATCTTAAAGATATTAGTGTAGTAGTTTATGAGAGATTTACCGCTTAGCTTGAAATGATACAGTTTTATGATTTTTTCGAGGGTATAAATTTTATTATTATTTTTCTTCAAGACTTGTACAATTTGGATAACTGGCATTTGGATTTCAGTTTGACCGTCATCATTCAATACAATTGATTTTGTCATGTGCGGCATCAATCTCGGTGTCGTAAGCAGGCAATGTACCTTCTGCACGTTTAGTATAATAGTCAGGACTGTTCCGAAATAGTACGGATTCCCGTTCAATGTCACGATGACGTTCCATTTGCGGAGTACTCTGCAAAGCTTCCACCATGTCAGCAAATGGATTTGTTTTGAGCCAGGTGTTGAACGACCGGATTTGCGTGACATGCACACCGGGATCAGGACGGGCAAGAAGAATTTCAGTGGGCTTTCCCTGCAATTCTTCTGCAAGATAACTGGATCGCCAAAAGTAACTGGTGACAATTCCAAGTTGAATGTAATCCTGGAGTCGATGCATTTCTGCTTCGTTCATTTTTTCGGGAAGTCGTTCCAAATAGCCTTTTATCGTAGCTTTGGCATTATCGGCATAAAATTCACCTGATTCCGGATCAAACGCGAAAAATGACAAGGTACGCCCCAAGTCTTTTTCGAGCAGAGTTTGATCTCCATTCTCCGAAGTTCCAAACCCCATGTTGTCGAAATCAAAACTTTGGGTAATTTCCCAGCGATTCACCGCCGCATCGTAAACCGCACCGACATTGGCGGGCTTGACTTCGTTAAGCACAGGCACATTGGGTGCAGGATTGTCGATTAAACTTTCATGGATGTTTTTCTCCAACTGATTAAAACAATCCAATATGACCTCTAAATCGCCACGCTGCAATCCTTCGCGAAACGATTGGGCTTCAGGTGAATTTCCCAAATTCGGCAACAGGTGTTGGATGTGGTACTGTAACTCCTTTCTGTCCGACGAATTGTGCAATTGTGTCAGGTACTCACTGATTTCAAAATCTTCACGCGCTACTTGTCGACCTGTGGTAAACCCGGCAGGGTCAGCAGTTTCCAGACCTTTTGGCAAATTCTCGGTGACAACACTGCAGGTACGGCTGACTTTGACGATGTAACCGCCCAGCTTTTCCATCAAGGCGAGTTGTCCTCTGCGACCTCCCGGGATTTTTGTCAAGGTTTCCGGGATTTCGTCAATGCCGTCAAGCGCGGCTTCTGTTAAGGTAATGGTCTGTCCGCTGAACAAACTCAATTCACCGGACAATCCTTCCAGGTGTTCCGGTACAGTCTGGTGTAATTCAGCATTTTTACCCCGATATGTCTGAAATGTGGGGATGGAACTGTGCAGACGGCACTCTTCTGTACATAGCACAGAAAACGCAATATTGTCGCGGACAAATCCTGGTTTGACTATTTTGAGAAAGGCTTTAATTCGGTTCTGTTCAGCAAGAAAAACAAAACTCAGGCGCCCTGAATTGATGGCTTGGATTTTGGTGTCCGGAGAAGAAAAATCGACCCCGGAATCGGAATTTTCAAAAGGATATGCATGGGCAAAAATCTGCCGTAAGAGCATATATTGGTCGTCTTCAAGGAGGTGATGGCGTGCGATTTTTTTCTCCTAATTATTTTATTCCGAATACGGACCTTTCAGTCCTGCACCTTCAATCAAAGACGCATAGGTATTGGATGCCAAAATCAATTGCGAACCATAACGCTCTATCAGTTCCGCTCGCCGTTCCGGATTCGGAGTTGATGCCAACGCACCCCAAATTGCAGTGATCTCTTCAGTGGTCTGACGCATCTTTGAGAGAAACTCATCTTCGGTAACCGTCTCACTCAATCGTTTCGATGTGACTTTACCGACTCCGGAAACTGTGGTTGCGCCTCCATCAGAGTATCCTTCGGGCAAATCTCCTTTGAGGTTGATCGTGGTTTTGAAATGAATCACCGAGAAAATTTGATCCACTGCCTGTTTGGCACCCTCTACTCGGGAAACGTGTTCGGTATCGGCTGCCGCATGTGGTAAAAGTTCCAGTTTCCCGGAATATTTTTTTTCTAAATCAAGGTAAGGAGCCATTGGTCCGGTAATTTTTCCGGTGGAAGGGTTTTTAAATATGTCTGCGTCAATTGCCGCATAGCGGATTTTTCCACTGGCCAGTGCTTTATCCAACGCCTGGGCATCAACAACCTCACCGCGGTCGTAGTTGATCAGCACAGCTCTATCGTTCAAACCATTCAGCACACTTTCGCCAATCATCCCTTCATTCTCAAATTTACCGCTTTCAGGATTTGGGGCGCCCAATCCGGTATGGAAGCTGATAAAATCCGCACCCTTGGCCGCGTCTTCAATAGAAGGAGCGTAAATGAATCCTTCAGACTCAATCCATTTTTGATGACGGGGCCTTGCGTGAACGACAACTTCCATCCTGAATGCCTGTGCGATTTTTGCGACTTCACGACCAATATTGCCGATGCCTACGATGCCAATACGCTTGCCTTCAATTTTTTCCGTGGGAAAATCTTTGAGTTGCTTTCCCGTATCAAAATTCTTCTCTACAACGAGTTGATGCAAAGTGCCCACATCCAAATCCGGAGATGTTTTCAGCAAGGCTTTGAAGGTCATGTGCGCGGTGGCACGACTGTTAAAACTGGGGGTATTCATCAGCGGCGCAACACCGCCGGCTCCGTTTCCACCGCCCCAAGAGGCACTGCCCATATTTCCGGTTCCGGCTCCGATACGGACTCCTCCGGAATGAAACACAGATTCTTTAGGGAAAAAAGTCGCCGCAGCAATGAGTGAGTCATATTGCCCTTGATCGGTTTGGGGATGAATTTCTTCGGCACGGCTCAAATCCGGCTGATAAAAAAAATGGATTTTTCCGGTTTCCAAATCGGCGTGATCTGCAACAGAGCCGACATGAAAGACACCGCCTTTTTCTTCAATGTGCGCCTGCACTTCACTGAAATCAGGGTTTCCATTTGAGTCAAATTTCAAACCAACCAAATCCGCAATGAGAACTTTATAAGCTCGATTCTGATCGTCTTTTCTCATTTTGGAATCGGCGGCTGCGGAAACCTCAAACGTCACTCCAGCTTTCGACAGTTCTTCTTCCAGAACCACAATTCTTGCCCGGTGGTAGGCATATTCAAGATTATCAAACACAGCAGTGATTTCTGAAACCGGCCGTGAACCTCCGATCCACAGACGGAAATCTCCGGGCGTTCCCGGAAAGGTATTGACGTACCGCGCCACATCCAATCCGCGCTCATAGTCACCATTCGGATGGGTCAAACCCTCAAAGCCCAAAAGTTGCTTGGTTTTGGCGATGATTTTCACATGTTGATCGGGGTCACTAACGTCAGCATCATTGACTTTTAGCAATGTAACCGCAGCCCCACGCCGGGTTGTATCTTGAACACCCATTTCAAAAAGCGGATGTGCTGAAACCCAATTCTCTACTGCGGCTCGATTTGCTACAGAACGTTTGTTGAGTTCACTCACTGACCCGACCTGTTTTTCCGAGCGGAGCAGACCAAAAGTCGTTTCCGCAAAAGCGATAGTACTGAAGGTGTTAATAATTCCGCCAATCATTTTGTCTTGTGCAGGGTCGTAAAATGGTCCGGCGGCTAAACTCTTTTTACTGGAAACCGGAAACTTTCCATCTTCCGGGAGAGCAAGTTTGAGTTGACGTGGAATGGCCCACGATGGACTGTTTACATTTGTTTCGACCAATTCCAAGGCTTGTGGAGTAAAGGACACAATAAAATATCCTGCAGTGCCACCAATTGCTTTTTGGAATGGCATGAACAAACAACATTTGCTGACAACTTGCTGAACCAAATCTTCCGTCCACGGCATCGCGCCCAATGTGGAGGTCGCGTCAATCACCGCATGATGATTCGTAGGATCATTATCAATCCAGTTTAAAAGATTACTGACATCCTGTTCCGAATAAGTAGTGGCCCCGGTGGTTTCGTGACCTACTCCGACAAAAAGTTTGATCCCCAGATTTTGCAGTTCTTCTGCAAGTGGGATGTTGCCTTCAGTATCGCTGAAATGGATACGGCTCTCATCACCGTTTCGTGTGTATTTCTGAAGTTCAATCAACTGAACGCCCCATGACTGCCTGAATGCTCCACCTTGTTTTGCTGCTTCCGATTCCGGCCTAGTTGTATCAACAAATACATTAAAGTCGCTGCCGGTGCTCATCAAATGCAGAGCCGCAACTGTAAACCCACTATGTCCTCCTCCCAGACCAATCGCCATTTTGTTTTGTTTGGGAAATTCAAAATAGCGATGAATTTCGCGCATCATGTCCAGCACAACTTTGTCCGCCGGATAACCCCGGTGCATGCATCGGTCGAGTTCACCAGTGGTCACAGGGCCGATTTTATGTCCGCGGTCGTCTAGTTTTTGATAATTATTTTCCAACCACGCTTCAAACTCAAAGCGAGTCAAACGACGATCCACCTCATCGACAGTCATGTTAGTAATAGGACCAACTCCAAAAAACGGATTTGCGGTACGTGCAGGAGGTCCACTTACAGTCGCCTGCAATGACGCTTCTCGATATTTTTGCATATCATTCGAGGTTGACATCGTCTTCTCCAAATTATTTGTAGTTTTAAATGAAATAGTGTCCGGCTTCCTGGGCTCTCCACTCAGTACACTATAATTTTTAGTCCGGATAAATATAGAGATTTACCTCTCAAAGATCAAGCGTTTTTATGGCAGGCTGAGATTCCAATGTGGTCTTCACAACTTGGAGCTATTACAAATAAATTGGGAGTGCTCCGCACTTCTGAATTAGGTAAAATATAGATTTATGTATGGACCATAACCAACCTACATCGTTTGCATTGCTCATTGTTGTCGGCCTGGAGGAAGGGAAGAGTCTTTGCGGAGTTAATGTGCCGTAGAGTGACCATCTGAGTTTGGCCGGACAGGGGATAAATTTGGAAACACAACAAAGTTTTCCAAGACACGAAGCGGATTTCATGTCAAACATCTACTACGGTAACAAAATTACAGCCCCTGTTCCACTCTGGAGGGATAAAGCAACAATTGCTTTTTTGAAATTAAAAGTATTACTTTCTACACCATATTTGCTATAAAAATATTTTGACAAATATGCTAAAATTACTAGTTATTTTTCGCCAAGAAAATAACCACATGCCGGAGATGTCAAAAGCTCATTATTAAGTTTACAGAAACGTTTAAATACTTTGGGAGTGTGGTCCTTTGTGACTTTATATGGCAAATTAATACTTTGCTCTTC
>CABXOR010000041.1 GCA_902513935.1 uncultured SAR324 cluster bacterium | reverse complement strand
CCGTCGGCATATAGTTCAACTCGGTCGGCAAATCTTGGGTGCTCAGGACAATGTCGGGCAAGACTGGCCAGTGGAAGAGGCCAACTATATACAAAAATTGGAGATACTATTCCTAAATCTGCTTCAAAATGATTCCAAAGTTTGAAAAACATTTGCTCATAATCAAGTGATTCTGTGAGTTTTGATTCAGGATTAAACTCAGCTTTTGATTCATAAAATCCTGCAAGTTTTGCTTTTTCTCTTAAGCGGTCAGAATTTTCAGAACCATCCAAAATAATGTCCAAATGTTTTTTAAATAATTCACTCACTGTTACACGAGGCCATGGAGGTAATGGAACTTGTTCAGGAAAGCTTTGTGCTGAAGCCGTTTCAGTAAGATGCTTAACCATTTGCTCAATATCCGACATTAGCTTTGCCAGTGGTTCGTTAGTACGATACCACTCGAGCATTGTAAATTCGGGATTATGCAAGGGGCCGGATTCGTTTTTGCGAAAACAACGCGCAAATTGGAATATTCTCTCAAAACCACCTGACAACAAACGTTTCATCTGAAATTCTGGAGAGGTAATTAAATAACCGGAGCTGGTTATTTCAGGGGAAAATTGTGCTTCCGGACTTGGTGCACGAACCAGAGTAGGAGTCTCTGTTTCTAGAAAATTTTGTTCTTCAAACCACTCCCTGATACCGCGTAAGATTTGCTGACGAGTCCGGAGCAACTCCATTCTTGAAGGATTATTTGCCGGACGTCTCCAGCGAAGCAAGTCACTCTCAGCATCAAAATTAAAAGCATGATTTTTTATTTTTACTATTTCGATCTCTCTTTCTTCAGTCACCCCAAAAGAAATTAATGCACCCTTTTTAATTTTTTCTTTCTCTCGAAACGACAAAGTCAACAACTGATCTTCAACTAAAACCAGGATACTGTATAGATACTCGGGAGATGATTCTTGAGATTGTTTAGTCTGGAAAGAGACTTCTATGACTCGGCCATTATAGTCCCCGGATAACAGCGAATTGTCGAATATTTTTGAAGATCCGGACATGATCGGATACCTAAAGAAAAACTTTAATTGAGTCCTGGCTGGAGTATTGAGAGGGAATTTGAAGTTGTACTAGGCTTTGACTCTTTCAACGTATTCACCTGTTCGAGTGTCAATTCTAAGATGATCACCTTCATTAACAAATAAAGGTACATTAACTGTGAATTCGGTGGAAACCATAGCTGGTTTTGAGGCACCTGTGACTGTGTTCCCTTTTTCACCGGGTGCAGTTTCTGTAACTTCCAAAACTACAAAATTTGGCAAAGTTAAGCCAATAGAACGCCCCTTGTAAAAACTCACTTCAATCATCATGTTTTCTGTCAAATAATTCGAAGCATCACCGACAACACTGCTTTCCAAACTTACTTGTTCGTAGTTACTGTTATCCATGAAATGAAATTCTCCATCTCTATATAAGAACTGCATTTCACGCTCTTCTGTATCAGCCGGTTTTAGTTTTTCACCTGACTTAAATGTACGGTCTATCACGGCGCCGTTAATCATGTTTCGGATTTTTGTCCGTGTAAATGCAGTCCCTTTCCCAGGTTTTACAAACTGAAAGTCCACCACCACAAATGGACCACCATCCAGTTCAACTCGGAGACCTTTCCGGATATCTGATGTTTCGTACATTTAAATCTTTCGTTGATTATTATGTAAACCTGAACTTTGTGTTATTAAAAACAAACATAAAATGCTCTACTTTTACATAAAAAATTTTTCAGATAAACTGAAATAATCGGTTTGATTCATTTTCCACATATGCTTATTCCTGATGTGTTATCTTAGTACAGGCACCAAAACAAATCTAGCTTAATATGGAAAACTGCATCAATGTACAATTCTGAAACTCCTCAACTTCCTGCTTCTCAGGCCTCTTATCGAATACTGTTCTTCAGATTTAACCAGTACTAAATCTGTTCACTGAATTTCTGTATGGCTAGACCTGGTTGGTATTCAAATCCGGAACATTTATATTGATTTAGGTAGAATAGTGGTTAGTCCATGATAATTCCTTGTACTCTAAAAACAAGCAGAGTAGTGTAAAAATTCCAGTAAGTTATTTGCTAACTCTACAAAAAACAGTAATGGACTCATCTGTCATCTCTCGATTAGCCCCCACGCCGAGTGGTTATCTCCATCTTGGGAATGCTTTCAATTTTTTGCTGACTGCTTTGCTGGTAGATTTTCAAAATGGACATTTACACCTTAGAATTGATGACCTTGACGATCCCCGGGTGGAACGTTCTGCTGTGGAAGATATTTTTTTGCAGTTGGAATGGCTCGGCATCAAATACGATTCCGGACCTTCCGGACCCGACGAGTTATTCTCAAAATTTTCACAACGATTTCGCATGGAGCTTTACCATGAGTCACTTGAACTTCTTCGCAAATCCGGACACATGTTTGCCTGTGAATGCTCCCGTTCAGAAATCAGACAAATATCTTCAAACGGAAACTATCCGGGAACTTGCCGTAACAAAAAACTCAATTTACTGAACGGTAATCATACTTGCCGGATCCTTGTTCCTGTGCAAACTCTTATCTGTTTAAAAACATTTACAAACAAAATAGAGAAAATCGACGTTTCCCGGGAAATGGGTGATTTTGTAATAAAACGAAGAGATGGACTTCCAGCTTATCAGCTTACGTCCATCGTGGATGATCTGGAACTTGGAGTAAATCTTGTAGTCAGAGGATATGATTTGAGGTCTTCAACTGGTGCACAACTTTATCTTGCGAAATGTTTAAACGATTCTATCTTTCCAGAAACACGCTTTGTACACCATTTGTTGCAGACAAATGATGCCGGAGACAAACTGTCAAAGTCAAAAGGATCTCATTCTATACAAATGTTACGGGAAAAACACCGGGATCCAACTTGGATTTATCAAGAAACCGCAAAGTCGTTAAATCTTCCGTTTGAAGAAATTCAGACACTTGAAGATTTGAAAGAAGTGTTCCGGAGTATTATGATTCTGAAAGACGGGCCGAATTCGATATTAGACCACAAAAATTAAAATCAAACAATAAATTCGATTTTCAATATTTCGACCTCAATTTTCCCTTTGGGTATTGGAATGGTGAGAGTATCACCAACAGACTTCCCGATCAAAGCACGGGCAATAGGTGAGGAAATAGAAAGTTTATTTTGTTCAAGATCTGATTCGTCATCACCTACCAGCTGATAGATTTTTTCTTTGTCTGTATCAACGTCCACAAAAGTAACAGTTGCGCCAAAAACTATCTTTTCGCCAGAAAGTTTTGCAATATCAATCACATTTGCGAGAGCCAGTTTTGCATTCAATTCCTGAATTCTTCCTTCTATAAAACCCTGTTGTTCTTTGGCAGCATGGTATTCAGCATTTTCCTTTAGATCTCCGTGTTCTCTTGCAGTAGAAATAGCATTTACCACAGCGGGCCGATCTATACTGGTCAATTCTTTGAGTTCGTTTTTTAATTTTTCGTAACCCGGAATGGTCATAGGGTAAGACTCGCTCATTTGAAATATCAATTAAAGCATATAAAATTACTGAAAAAATAAGTGACCGGAGTCGATGGGGAATAACAGAAGATTTAAGTTAGACTGATGAGAGCAAAAAGGCAAGTTGTAAATTCAGCGAAAATTAGGCATCACCCAATCGTATTGTTCGCGGAAAACTGAGATCAGTTCACCACGCTCGTCATCCGGCATATTGCGCCGAATCGCTCTGGCTAATGCCGTGTTCATTTCCCATAAATTCTGCATTGCATTGTAATGAGAAACCCTTCTATCCCAGCACTTTTTCACCCTCCTGGATTCATAAACTGAATCTGTTGCTGCATAGAAAGCCAGATAAAGTTGATTGTCACTTCGTTCCTCAAAATACAAAGCCAAACCGGTCTTGGCACCCTCGTGCAAGTTAAAGGCCCGTTCAATTGCACGGTCAGCACAAGAAGTAGGAGTAGTTTTTTCTTTGGTAAAACCGACCAATTTTGAGCACCCGGAACCAAAAAATATAATTCCAGATAAAATAACTAACCAAGATGTTTTTTGTGAAATATTGATCATTTTCATCTTTGTACTATGTTGAAAAAAGTGTTACTCAAAAGACATACAAATCAGTAATGCTATTACATAAAATTCCTGAGCAAATGAACTACTATTAATCTCGGCTAATTTTCATGAAACTTTAGTAAAAATTCAATCAATTTTCTTTTCACACGATTGTAATGTGCAATTTTGCCAAATTTTCCACTTAAATTAGTGATAATTATATTTGGTTCTCTCTCCTTTATTTCTGGGAACTGATTCAATCATTCTGCTTCTGTGATGAATGATTGACAATATAGATCGTTGCATTCTTTCCCTTTTCTGCTTATGCTTTACTATTTCAACAGTTGACAATCGCACTTTTTTGAAGACAAAGAAATTTACTAATACTCCCTGCTAAGTCTACTGATTCACAGGTGCTGAGTCATCTGAAAGATAATCTAATAATGAGCGGAAATTCATGCTAAAATATACACTCACAATTCATATTAGCTGGGGACATTGTGATCCCGCAAAAATTGTGTTTTATCCAAATTATTTCATTTGGTTTGATCAGAGTGCCCATCTTTTGTTTGACAAAGCCGGTGCGAATATGGGGGATTTAATGAAACAATTTGGCGTTGTCGGCCTACCGATCGTAGATGCTCATGCTGAATTTATTTATCCTTCAAAATACGGAGATGTGATTGAGGTTACCAGTTGGATCAGTGAGTGGCGGGCAAAAACAATGATTGTATCCCACGAAATTTATAACAACGGCCAACTTTGCGTAAAGGGTACAGAAGTAAGGGTGTGGGCCAAACCACATCCTTCAAACTCAAAACGCCTACAGGCTAAGGTCATTCCGGATTCCATCAAAGCCTGTTTTGATCTATAAGTCTTGTTTATTTACGGGTTTACTGAAATCCTAAAATTTCTGGATGTTGCAGATGGAGTATCTTGAATGCAGAGTAAAAATTCTTGATCAGGCCTGCTTCTTTGCAAGCAATGCATGTACAGCAGAATAAATTCTATGAAATTGAAACAAATTTTTCAAAAGCCCAGTCTCACAAGTTTGGCAAAAACCTGTGGTTGAGCATCAAAATTCAATCCGGTCGGATTGAAAAAAATGCTGGCTTCTTTACCTCAAAATAATGACTCTAATGTGCTCGTTGGTTTTGACACCAGTGATGATGCAGGAGTGTATCTTTTGAATGATGAACAGGCTCTTGTTTTTACAGCTGATTTTATCACACCACCGGTTGATGATCCTTATTTATATGGACAAATTGCCGCAGCCAACTCCCTAAGTGATGTTTATGCTATGGGCGGCAAACCATTGTCCTGTCTAAATCTTGTAGGCTTTCCTTCCGGAAAACTTGAAGATGAGGTGCTGGAAAGGATTGTTGCAGGTGCTCTGCAAAAAATCACAGAAGCAGGTGCAGTTCTATTAGGAGGACATACCACTGATGACGATGAACCAAAATTTGGATTGACTGTAACAGGATTGGTGCATCCTGAAAAAATTTGGAGAAATATCGGTGCTCAGCCTGGAGATCAGTTGATTTTGACGAAGGCAATTGGCAGTGGCGTTTTATTAAATGCTAATCTAAAAAATTTAGTTTCAAAAGAAGCGCTTCAGGATTGTCTGGACTCCTTAATTGAACTAAACAAAGCTGCGGCTGAAGTATTGGCGAACTTTGAGATACACGCAGCAACTGATATCACTGGATTTGGTTTTGCTGGTCATTGCATGGAAATGGTGCCCGGTTCTGACTTAACATTGAACATCACACTTGATGATATCCCTATTTTGAGTGAAGCCAGGGAAATGTATGAGCGTGGTGTAAGTACTAGTGTAAATAAAACCAATCGCAGTTTGGTTGAAAAATACTGGAAATTTCCTGAAAAAAGTGCACCGATATTGCAAGAATTAATGCTGGATCCACAAACCAGCGGCGGCCTTTTGGTCGCAGTTCCGGAAGATGAAACTACCACAATTCTAAAAGACCTGCATAATGTCGGAGTGTTTCCCTCTGCTTGCATCGGCTACGTAAGCAATTTTAGTAAAGCAAAACTAATTTTTACATAACACTCGCTGACAGGTTAATAAATTCCCCTTGTATATAGTTTAAGAATAGTGCTTGATAAAATCTTATTATAGATCTATATTTAAGGATTATATTTTTTTTATTATTTCTATACAAATCCCATAAAAATCAGATTATCTAATGAATCCTGCATCTCAAAAAGTTCTTGAAAATACAAGAAACATCGGTATTTCCGCACATATCGACAGCGGAAAAACAACTCTCACAGAGCGTGTATTATTCTACGCCGGCAAAATTCATAAAATTGAAGAGGTTCGTGGAGGAGGTGCTGGAGCAACCATGGACCACATGGAACTTGAAAAAGAAAAAGGTATCACGATTACTTCTGCTGCAACAACTGTGGAATGGAATGAAACAAAAATTAACATTATTGATACTCCCGGTCATGTTGATTTTACAGTTGAAGTTGAGCGATCACTACGTGTTCTTGATGGAGCGATTATGATCCTTTGTGGTGTGGCCGGTATTCAATCTCAGTCGATCACAGTAGATCGTCAGATGAAACGTTATCGAGTTCCGCGACTTGCATTTATTAATAAATTGGATCGAATGGGTGCAAATCCCCATAATGGTATTAAGGGTATTCGAGACATTCTTGATTTGAACGCAGTAGCCATGCAACTGCCAATCGGACTTGAGGAAAATCACAATGGAGTGGTTGATTTGATCACAATGAAAGCTATTTATTTTGACGGTGAGCATGGTGATGATCTGAGGTTTGAGGAAATTCCGAATGAGATGAAATCAGATGCAGAAAGTTACCGGGCAGAAATGCTGGAAGCAGTTTCCATGTTTGATGATCAAATGATGGAGGATTTACTGGAAGAAAAAGAAATTGCAGAAGAAAGCATCCATGCTGCAGTAAAAATAGGTGTACAGTCTTTGGGGCTATGCCCGGTTTATATGGGAAGTGCTTTCAAAAATAAAGGTGTTCAATCACTTCTTGATGCTGTGATCAGCTACCTCCCATCGCCACTTGAAGCTGCTTCAACTAAAGCTACTGACATTAAGACACAAGAAGAAGTCCTTTTGAGTTGCGACCCAGATAAACCGACTGTAGCAATGGCTTTTAAGCTAACAGAAGAACAATTTGGTCAGTTGACATATACCAGAGTTTACCAGGGCAAACTATCAAAAGGTGACCAGGTTACTAATTCCAGGACCGCTAACAAGATGCGTGTTGGCCGTATGGTAAGAATGCACTCCAATGACCGTGAAAACATAGATGTTGCAGAAGCCGGAGATATAATTGCAATGGTTGGAGTTGATTGTGCTTCTGGAGATACTTTTTGTGGTGAGGGAATCCGTGTTTCCTGTGAATCTATTTTTGTTCCGGATGCCGTTATTTCTCTTGCAGTAAAAGGTAAAGATAACGAACAACACATGAAATTGAGTAAAGCGCTCGGGCGTTTCATGCGAGAAGACCCTACTTTTCACGTTTCCTCTGATGAAGAATCCGGAGATACGATTATTTCTGGAATGGGTGAACTGCACCTTGATATTTACATTGAAAGAATGCGTCGGGAATTTGAAGTGGATGTTATCGTTGGTGCTCCGCAAGTGAACTATAGAGAAGCAATCACAAGAGCAGCTGATTACGATTATTTACATAAAAAACAAACTGGCGGTTCCGGACAATTTGCAGGAGTCACAGGATCAATTGAACCTTTGCCTTTGGATCATGAAGAAAGTTTTGAATTTGAAAACAAAATATTTGGTGGTTCAATCCCGTCAGAACACATTGGTGCATGTGAAAAAGGTTTTAAGGATGTGATGGGAAAAGGTCCTCTGGCCGCATTTCCAATGGTTAATATTAAGGTTACACTAAATGAGGGGAAATACCATGATGTTGATTCAAGTGATTTAGCTTACCAATTAGCATCACGTTACGCCATGCGCCAGGCTGTTGCAAAGGCAAATCCGGTATTGTTGGAACCAGTCATGAAAGTTGAAGTAGAAACTCCAAGTGAGTATCAGGGGCCAGTGATAGGAGACTTGAGTTCCAGGCGAGGTGTGATTTATGGCTCAGAAGTAAAAGGTGACGACACTGTGATTAATTCTGGTGTGCCTTTAGCGGAAATGTTTGGTTATGCAACAACTCTTCGCTCCATGTCTGCAGGAAAAGCAAATTACACAATGGAATTTGAGAAGTATGCAGAATGTCCTTCCTTTGTGCAGGAAAAAGTAATCAAGGAGCGGCAGGAAAAACTCAAGGATAAAGAAAGTTAAGTCTGATAGAATTCTTCAATTTTCTCTACAACCGCTTCCTGCATTTGCGGATTTAATCCGGGATAAACAGGCAAAGCAAGTACCTCTTTTGCTGCCTTCTCAGAAACCGGGAAGTCTCCTGCTTTACCACCTAAGTCCAGAAAACATTCTTGCAGGTGAAAAGGAAGTGGGTAATATACTTCTGCTGAAATTTCGTTTTCTGCCAGAAATGATTGCAATTGATCACGCTGTTCAACTCTGATTACATACTGATTGTAGATGTGAGGATTTTGCAGCCTTTTGGGATGCATGACCTGAGGTAAACTTATTCTCCCGCCGAAACTTGTTTCAGCAAACAACTTGTTGTAGTACTCAGCATTATTCTGACGCTGGTTGTGCCAGTGGCTCAGGTGTGGTAGTTTAACACGTATTACGGTTGCCTGAATGGGGTCAAGCCGAAAGTTTCCTCCAATCACACGATGGAAATATTTCCGCTCGCCTCCATGAACTCGTTTGAGACGTAACTTTTCTGCTAGTTCAGGTTTATTGACTGTGACAATCCCACCATCTCCTACACCACCTAAATTTTTTGAAGGAAAGAAGGAAAAACAGCCAAAATCACCCAAACTGCCTGCAGGCCTCTTTTTCCCATCAATCTCGCACTCTGCACCAATTGCCTGTGCACCATCTTCAATAACAGGAATTTTATATTCAGCAGCAATATTTAATATTGCTTTCATGTCTGCACATTGGCCGTAGAGATGAACCGGAATAATAGCCTTTACTCGTTTCCGGGTTTCCTTATCCATTTCTGCCAAAGTCATTCTCACACATTCCGGATCAATGTTATATGTTTCCGGATCAATGTCTACAAATACCGGGGTCGCATTCAGACGGGCGACAACGCCGGCAGTAGCAAAGAAAGAAAAATTACTAGTCAACACAAGATCTCCAGGCCCAACATCTAAAACCATAAGTGAAAGCAAAAGGGCATCAGTTCCGGACGACACTCCTACTGCGTCCGCGGTACCGCAATATTCAGCAATTTCTTTTTCCAAGTTGTCAATTTCAGGCCCCATAATGTATCGCGTTGAATCAATGACTTGAGAAATTGCTTCAACAATTTCATCACGTAAATCCTCCAAAGGTGGACGTAGATCGAGTAGAGGGACTTTCACGAGTTATGTTTTGAATGGAAAATTCTTAAAGTGGCTTGATTACACTATTTGATAATATCTTTCTCAAAATTAATTTTAAAGCTAAAATCAAACAAGAACCCAAATATCATATAGTGCATGAGTATAGGCTGTTATGGCAAAGCCGCGTATGAAATAAAGGACAGTGAACAATAATCCTGCAACCCAGCGAAACATGAAACTGTACCACTGCCATTGATCAGCCATAGTACCGATATAGTGACTCATTGAGAAAAGGAATGAGGCAACTAAAACAGAAACAACGGCTGCACTGACCTTGCTTTTCAAGAAAGGTTTCAAGAGTAAAAAAAGCAGGTTGAGCAATAGTACTCGAAAAATGATTTCTTCAAATAAACCTGCTCCCAAGGAAAGTGCAAAATTCTGAAGTGGACCATTTCCAGGTCCTCCAGAAGACAGCCCACTCACCCGTAAAATTGATTGCAGCAGACCCCCAAGAAGAAGGCTATAAACAAAAGCCTCTACTAGCATCAGTACAAAATAATTAACCTTAAGCCGAACTCCGGCAGAGTAAGATTTTGCTAACGGAATCAAAGCGAATAAGGTGCCGATCATCACAAAAGTCAGGTGTTGCGCTTGAAGATCGAAGGCCATTAGAAAAGTCCGGATCCACATATCTGCGGCATTCCTGAGACTCCAATAACGGGATTGTGTTAGAATAACCAGTATTTCGTATGCCACCAGTAACGGCAGCGCTGCAACAACAGAATAATAAGTTGAGCGTGAAAAACGCCAATAATTACTCATGGATTCCTGTTCTGGATATCAAGATGTATGTAATTGAAAGATAAGCTGAATATTAATAAAAAAAATGTGATATTTAGAATTTTAACGAGCTTATCAATTTTGGACACACTTCAGAAGCGTGTAACTTGGACGGAATTAATAAATTTTAGTTCTTTGAGTTTGTTGGCTAAATTATTAGTCTCTGAACGCTTTATTTTACCAACACGAACTCGATAAAGGGTTTTGTTTCCTGCAGTATGTTTAAAAATAAAAGCATCTATAAAACCGTTTTGCTTAAGTTTTTCAAGCAGATTTTTAGCATTTGCATGCTTTCGTGAAGCTAAAACCTGAATAGTGTAAGTTGCATCTTTCTTTGATTTGACTACAGGAATTTTTACATTATCCGGTTTTTTAGGAACGACAGTTTTGAGAACAGGAACAGATTTTTTAACCACAGTTTTTTGTTCAGATGCAGGACTATCCGGCGCTTCCACTGTTGGAGTTTCTGTTTTTGGTACTTTCGGTGAGGCTGAATCCGGTGTTTTTGTAGCTTTAGTTAGTTCAGTTGTTTTCTTTTTCAAGTCACGTAACTCTTCCATGTCGAACGAATCTTGGTCTTTTTTCCGCTCACTGAGTCCAAAAAACTTCAGTTCTTCATCTGACAAAGGCTTATCTGCAGAAATATCTGTGTTTGCAACAGAACCTTCTGGGGGACGCTGCATGCTAATGCCGGTTGTCATTCCTAAATAAAAAGCTGCAACCAGGCTGAAGGCACTCAAAGTCAACAGAAGTACAACAACTGAAACCGTCAGTTGAATTCGAAAAACTTTATTCCCTTTTGATTCTGGCATTTCAATTTTGTAACAAGTTTACTTTCATTGAAACAGGACCGTTATTCCACAGACCCTTGATAGAGTGAGTTTCAAGATGTTTTTTCAACAATTTAAGAAAAACCGCCCGTTTTATTTCTCTCGCACCCAAACTCAACAGATGTGGTGTTGTCATTTGACAATCAATCAGTTTAATACCTACTCGTTGAGAAAAATCTGCCAAGGCAACTAAAGCCACTTTGGAGGAATCGTTCATTGTACTGAACATAGATTCACCAAAAAAACATTGTCCCATTGAAATTCCATAAAGACCTCCGACCAATTTCCCATCAAGCCAGCTTTCAACAGAATGTGCAAAACCCTCCTGATGTAACTCAGTATAGGCATGCTGCATTTCCGGAATTATCCAAGTTCCTTCTCCCTGCTTTGTCCTAACATCAGCACAAGATTTTATTACTTCATGAAATACAGTATCGAAACGAATTTCAAACTGTTCCTTTCGCAGGATTTTGCGCAGACTGCGTGAAATTATTAATTCATCCGGAAATAAAACTAAACGCGGATCAGGGCTCCACCACAATATTGGTTGACCTACTTCATACCAAGGGAAAATTCCTCTCCGGTATGCACTAAGCAAACGCTCTTTAGTCAGATCTCCGCCAACTGCTAATAAACCGTCATCTTCCGCCTCTTCTATTGGTGGAAACAGGGATATTTCAGGAATCAGCTGATAAACCGGCACGGCAACTTTTTAGAGATCTTTGCTTATTTTATAGGGCTTCAGTTAAACTAAAATTAAGCACAGGCTTACTCACGGTTAATCACGCGTATTAGTAGAAAAGGCAATTCTCATGCCATAAAAAGGGGGATTTGAAGGAAATGAAAATATATGTAAAAGTTGCGTTAATTGTTTCCATCAACGCTTCACCAAGTTCTTTTCCATGATTCGCAAACATTTTATCTTTTTTACCTAGAAGCTGAATCTGCGTCTCTGTTCTTGCTCATTAAGGAGCATTTAAAAATGCATGTAAATTTGCAATCTCCTTATCTAAATGAGGCAGTAAAGGCATTATTTTGGTTGACATTTTTGGTTTGTAATTTTTTGGATATTTCCCGAAATTAATTTTATTTGAGAGAAGTTCTTTTGAAGACCTGTATATTTGTGGCCCGATACTTCCAGGTTTTTTTGGATTATAATTATGGCAGGAAATGCAGTTGGCATAATAAACGACCTTACCTTTTTCAGGATCATTGCCTAAAGTCAAGGTCTCATTATTTTTCTCAGAAACCACTTCCACATCTGTATCAGTTTCTTTGAAAATGTCTAGGTCACAACTTGTGAGCAATAAAAACAAAATGAGTATAGAACAAAAGTGGGGCATTACTGGAAATGGGATTGAGATTGCCGGTGAAATGGAATCAGTTTACATCTCCCCATATTTAAAAATATAGGGAGATGTAACGCGGTGGGAGTGGCTTATCTTTAATTCTTTTTAACCCCGAACTATTGCGTTCGAAAACAAAGTTAAAAAATAAGCATGATCTAAAGTGCTTAGACCAATAATCCTATAACTCCAAAGAGTACTACTGTCAGGATAAGCCCGGAATTTATTACGCCTTTTACAGAGGCCATTGGCCCGGGTTTGCCGATTACTGCATTAATTTCTAGCACCCCGATAATTATAGCGAGGACCCAAAACAGTCCAGAGAAACTTGTATTCTCTGTCACACCAACGGGGAAATGGCTTGCCGCACCCATCATTAAAAGCATCGGAATTGAAAATAATGTATTTGTTCTGGATGCCAATGCTGCTTTTGCAGCACATCTTGCAGCATCAGGCAAAGCCTCTCCACCTTCTGCTACCTGATTTGTAGAAGCGATTACAACTTGCTGTTTCGGCCAGATGATCAACCACACATTTAAAAACATAAATGTTCCAAGAGCGGCTCCGGTAAGGATTACAACGCCCCAGGATGTTGCAAAAATTTCCCATCCCTTCATCCCTTTGGAAATCAAGATCAGTGCACCTGCAAGAAAAGTGAACATGGCGGACCATCTAAACCACCAAAGAGCGCGAGGAACAAGTTTTTGGACTGCCGCGGTTTTGACCGATGCATCAGTTTCTTTAAACCATTCCCCCTGCACAAAATTAAAATAATACAACAAGCCGATCCAGGTTATGCCTGCGAGCAGATGTATCCAGCGTAACAATAAATACCAACCATCAACCGAGATGATTTCCATAGTGCCTCCTTATTATTTAGATTGGAAATGTGTATTATAGATTGTTATCAAACTAATTCCAAGTAATAACTATTGATTTTGAAAAATAAATGAATCGGCAAGAGTTGATAAAAGTATTTACTTTAGAAAAAACTGCATCTGAGGCTAAGTATTTTAGCAGGTAGTAAAATCTTTTTGAGACAGCCAGAAACACAGTCAAAGATATGGTTGGAGCATTGTTGTTTCTTAATGTTGAAAAAGAGATAAGCGGTCTGTTGGATGATTTAGGGCTTCATCTTGTAGTTGTTTGTAACTAACTCAAGTAGTTCTTCAACTCCTGTCTTGGCACAGTGGTGAAATGAATAATCCAGCACACAGTCTGCCAGCAAACCGTACCTTTTATTGCGGAAAGAAAGCAACTCCCTGTAGCATCTCCCCAAGGCGTTTTTGGGACTTTCTCCTTCACGGGGGAGGTATTCTCCTCCCCAGATGACCGGTTTAGGATCCAAGAGGTATGCCTCAAAAAGCTGCTCATGTTTTTCTTCCGGCAGTTTTAGTTGTACAGTCAAGGTCAATTTACGCAGACGGTTGAGCAATTTTGTTTCCAGATAAATCAGACTTCCGGTTGTGTCAACAACAACTTGCTTATCTTTTTGACTGCTGTTTTCCAACTCATCGCAGATCTGAGAGATAACGACACCTTCAAGTTCAAGATAAAAAGCTTCTGCCTCCGGATATCCTTCTGAAAATGGCTGCCCCATCCACTTAGCTAGATTTATTGTGGACTTCCCTTTCTCTTCAAGTTTCTGTCCAAGACGTTCAGCAATTAGATCGTCACAACTATACATTTGGAAACCCAGACTTTCCATTCTCTTGGACCAGTATGATTTTCCTGCACCGGACATCCCAATTAGAGAGAGTTGAACAGCTTCAGATTTAAGAAGTGTTGGAGGATCCGAAAATTCAGACATGGAACTTAAAACTGTAATTTTTTCGGGAATTTAGCAAAATCAGAATGATTCAGCAGAGTGGAATTTTCAGTAAATTCATGTATTGGTCATCGTTCAAACGAAAAATACCATCAACATTTGAAATACTGACACAGACTTCGTTTGGATCAAGTCCCAGAACAACGTGTCTTTCTTCATCCAGTCGAAGAAAATATAAGATTGTCAGGTTTTCCTGCATTTCTTCGTAGTAGAAACCGACCTTGACGATTCCCTCAGAAATAAGACCTTCTATCAAATCCGGAAGCTCTTCTTCTCGATAACCAGGGACGTTCTCAAAGGCACTTGAAAAAGGGAATGTACTGATTGCATATTCAAGTATTGCATTGTCCAATTCCTGTTCCACAACGGAAACATTAATTTTTTCGCAAGCAATTTCTTCTGCAGTACCTGTTTCTTCTCTTAAACTTCCAACCTCCATACATCCCTTCACTGAACGATTTTT
>CABXOR010000040.1 GCA_902513935.1 uncultured SAR324 cluster bacterium | reverse complement strand
CAACACAAAAATGTGGATCGAACATGCACAAAAAAACGGTATTCACTGTGTTTTGAGCAGTTGTTTTGAAAGTGGTCTGGGTTTGAACTGGATTGCTTTTATGGCGAATGAACTCTTGCCTGAAAAGTTTCCAGTAGGTTTGGATACTTCAAAATGGTTTGAGCATGATTTGATTGAACCTCGGTTTTTAATACAAAACGGGAATTATGTTTTTCCTGACTCCTGGCCAAAATCCAAAGATACTTTTTTGGAAATAATTTCCGAAGGTACTTGCGAAATTGGGGGCTTGGACTGATGTTTGACGTTAATCCAAATATACTGAATCAAGTTCTGGAGCATTACGAAAATCAACCATTTTTGATCACTGAAAAACGTTCCTGGTCTTTTGCTGACTTCATGAGAGAAGCACGTCTTTTGAGTGATTCACTGATGGCAGAATCACAACAGCGTGTCTATCTAAGTACAGAAAACACTGAAAACCTGCTCAAATCAATGTTGGCTTTGTGGATGTGCGGTGCAGTGGCGGTTCCATTAAATCAACAAGTCCCGGAAAAACAAAAAATGGAGATGTTACAGCAAATCGGCTGTACTTTCAGTTACACAGAATTACAGCACGAATTCAAATCTCACCCTACATCTGTAAATTCGTTACAACCAAATCCTGTTGAAAATTCCGACTCTGTTGCTGGTAAGGAGGTAAACTCAATAAATCCTAAAGACTGGGCCACAATCATTTTTACTTCCGGTAGTAACGGTTCTCCAAAAGCAGTGGTGCATTCGCTGGCCAATCATTTTTACAACGCACTTGGAGCAAATGAGCGAATGCCTCTGAATCCCGGAGATCGTTGGTTGTTGTCGCTGCCGATGTATCATGTAAGCGGATTAGCTATTTTGTTCCGGACTCTACTTTCTGGTGCGGCAATGGTGATTCCTGCTAAAAACGTATCACTGTCCAAGACACTCCTAAGCCAGAGTGTCACACACCTTTCTCTGGTTCCAACTCAACTTCATCTTTTGCTGCAGACGACAAAAGCAAAAGACGCTTTATGCCAACTCAAGTTGATTTTACTGGGAGGTGCGTCCATTCCTGAAACATTGCTTGAACAATCCGCACAGCTCGGGCTGAACGTACAAACAACTTACGGTTCCACAGAAATGGCTTCTCAGGTGGCAACCGGAAAAAACGGGTTTTACCAGGTTTTGCCGTTTCGTGAAGTCCGGATTGCTGCAGATAATGAGGTCGAAGTACGTGGAAAAATCGGTTTTTTGGGTTACCTGGACGGAACTGGACTGCATCAGCCGTTTGATGAAAACGGCTGGTTCAAGACAGGAGATAAAGGCCTTTGGTGTTCTAAAGACACAAAAGATCAGGGAGATGTGGATTCGTTGAAAATTACTGGACGTATGGACAGCATGTTCATTTCCGGGGGTGAAAATATTCATCCGGAAGAAATAGAAAGAATTTTGCTTCAATTTGGAAAGACCGAACAAGCAATAGTAGTTGAAGTACAAGACACAGAATTCGGGGCACGACCGGTGGCTTTTTTAAAAACCGGAGAAGATTTTTCAGAATCTAAATTACAGAAATTTTTGGGAAAACGACTGGAAAAATTTAAAGTCCCGGATTTGTTTTTAGCATTGCCGGAATTAGTTGAATTTGAAATAAAGCACAATAG
Source organism: uncultured SAR324 cluster bacterium (assembly GCA_902513935.1). The sequence continues at coordinate 15,489 of CABXOR010000040.1, read as the reverse complement.
AGTTGAGCTTTCAAGACTCGCTCAGACGCAATTCGACCTGTGGCGGAATGGAAACACGAAAAAAAAAGGTAAGACTGCTATTTTTAACCAGTGGCTGAATCAATTTAAACTTGGCTGGATGCGTGTTGCCCTGTGCGAAGAAAGACAGATTTTTTCACTGCTTGATCTCCGGAATAAGGGAAATATGCGGTGTTTACATTTACGGGCAAATTCTCGCAAGGAAGTAATGGAATGGCTGTTGGCCGCAGAAAATCGGGAATTACTTAATGTACTGGAAAATGGGGATCAAATGACAAAAACCGGCCTAAAATGGATTCCGGTTCCCGCTACGAAACGCGGGGCGGTCAAAGAAAGCTTTGAAATCGTCCGACTTTTAGCCGATGAACTCCCGGGAAACAAAACGCCACTGTACGAAGCACAGGATCGTGGGACATTCAAAACTTTACTAATGCCGGAGAAAATATTGATAAAAAATTCGACAGAAATTCTGCAGTCGAACCACTCGGGTCATCTGTCCCCTGCTGCCTCAAAAACTTTTCACTCAGAACCTGAATGTCTTAATTACCAGGCACCTGTTTTTAATAATAATTGGCCCTGGGAATTTCATGAAGCAGTTTTCCAAACTGGTGTATTCCTACCAAATTTAAACAGCATGTTTTTGCTGCGTTGCCTTTATAGACGAATCGCTTCAGGTTTGCAGTTTCTCGGTTGGAAAGTTCAGTTGATGAGAGAATTGTCATGTAAAGACAATATGGAACATCCATTTTGGGAACTCAGCTTGGAAGCAGAAAAATTAATCGAAAACGAATTGTGTAAGTCAGGTTTGTGTCCCACAAATGATTTTCGACAGGCAAATACACCCAAAATTGAACGTAAACGCCGTGCTGATTTCCAAAAAAAATTAGAAAACTCGTTAAGTTAAACAAGAAAAATAAATTTTGCTGACATCAAGGATATTATAAAACTAAATATTTTTTGTATTTTAGACTTGACAGATCCTGAGAAATCAATACAATGAGCGGCGTTGATAAGGCCTGTTCCAAATGTATGGGATGGAGTTTTCTATAATGTGTTCAAAAGGAGATTGATATGAGAGCACTTGCAAAAATTGCACTGACATTGACTGCAGTCGGTGCCATGGCGTTCACGGCAACAGCCGGAACACTTGAAGATGTGAAAGAACGTGGTGTTCTTCGCTGTGTGGTTAGTACTGGAATTGCCGGATTTGCATATCCGGATTCAGATGGAACCTGGAAGGGTTTCGACATTGATTTCTGTCGGGCAACTGCAGCAGCAGTTTTGGGCGACTCGTCCAAAATCAAGGCAATTACCTCAACAGGTAAAACACGTTTCACCAAGCTGAATTCTGGCGAAGGTGATGTTTTATGGCGCAACACTACCATCACCTTTTCTCGTGATGTTGGTGTAAAGTTGACTTTTGTTGGAGTCAACTATTATGACGGACAAGGTTTCATGGTCAATAAGAGCCTTGGTGTCAGCAGTGCGAAAGAGTTGGACGGTGCTTCGGTTTGTATCCAAACCGGAACCACCACTGAGTTGAATCTTGCCGATTTCTTCCGTGCAAACAACATGTCATATGAAGCGGTGACTATCGAGAAAAACTCGGAAGCACGTGCAGCTTATCTGTCAGGGCGTTGTGACATTTACACAACTGATGCCTCAGGTTTGGCCGCAACCCGCTCTACCTTCCCTAATCCGGGCAATCATAAGATCCTTCCGGAAATCATTTCCAAGGAGCCGTTGGGTCCCGCAGTTCGTCAAGGTGACGATCAATGGGCCGACATTGTCCGCTGGATTTATAATGCGACTGTAGCAGCTGAAGAATTAGGTGTTTCATCATCAAACGTGGACAGCATGAAGGGTTCCAAAAACCCTGAAATTCTGCGTCTTCTCGGTGTTGAAGGCAGTCAAGGAGAAGAACTTGGAATGAGCAAAGACTGGGCTTATCAGGTCATCAAGCAAATTGGAAACTACGGCGAAATTTTCGAGCGCAATATCGGTACAAACACACCGATTGGCTTGGCCCGTGGTTTGAATGACCAATGGAATAAAGGAGGACTTCAGTATTCCCCGCCATTCCGTTAATCGTCGTTATTTTTAATTAAACGTTGATTTGAGCGCACATATTTCCTATTAAGTATGTGCGCTTTTACGTTCCACACAAGCAATTGATCCCTGCAGTTCAACGGGAAATTTCACACAATGAGTACACCTGCCTCTGCTGATAAACACCTTAATATTTTGTTGCGTTTGTGGCGCGACAAAGACACTCGTTCAATTTTTATTCAAATCATCACGATGGTGATTGTGTTCACTGTTTTGGGGTTAATAATACATAACGTTGTTATCAATCTGGAAATAGCAGGAAAAGACTTCAGCTTTGGTTTTTTAAATTATCCTGCAGGCTACGATATTACCTTTCAGCCATTCATTTCTTATACGCCCACCGACACCCATTTACGAGCAGCAGCAGTTGGAATTTCTAATACCCTCCTAGTTGCAGTTTCAGGAATTATTCTTGCTTCAATATTGGGCTTCACCATGGGAGTTTTGAGACTTTCAAACAATTGGCTTGTCAGCAGGCTTGTCTATGTTTTTCTCGAATTCACCAGGAATGTCCCGGTTCTCTTACACATACTTTTCATTTACAGCATTTTCCTCTACGTTCTTCCTGTTCCAAAAAAAGCAATCAACTTCTCAGATACAGTATTTTTAACTAATCGTGGATTTTTTTTACCGTCACCGGTTTTTGAGGATGGTTTTGGATTTGTCTTGATTGCACTGCTTGCTGCAATAGCAATTGTGGTATTATTTGTCCGCTGGGAAGACAAGAATCAGGATGCAACCGGTGAAAACTATCCCGTGTTTAGAATTTCCATTGCCATCCTATTCGGCTTACCGCTGATTGTATTTTTTATTTCAGGTGCTCCGATGGCATGGGAAATTCCTGAAATAAAAGGCTTCAACTTTAAGGGGGGTACATCTATAAAACCAGAATATATAGCACTCACATTTGCCCTGTCATATTACACTTCCTGTTTCATTGCGGAAAACGTACGTGGAGGAATTTTGGCTATCAGTCATGGACAAACTGAGGCTGCACTCGCGCTTGGTTTGCTACCAACCCGTACCCTGCAGCTGGTCGTCATACCGCAAGCACTGCGTGTGATAATACCACCCCTAGCCAGTCAATATCTCAATCTCACAAAAAACTCTTCTTTGGCTATTGCCATTGGTTACATGGATGTAGTAGCAACTATTGGAGGCATCACCTTGATGCAAACGGGTAAAGAGATGGAGACAATGATAATTGTACTTCTGACTTATTTGTTTTTTTCACTAATTATTTCAGCATTTATGAACTGGTTCAACCGCAGAATGTCGCTGGTTGAACGATAACGCAGATTGAAAGTGAATAATACCACTCCAATGAATTTCATCCCGGGAACTCATCCGGATTGGCCGCCACCTGTCAGTACCAGCGGACCTATGGCCTGGACCAGAAAAAACTTGTTCTCATCGCCAGTGAACACTGTAATGACTATAATGTCTTTCTTGTTGTTATGGTCGATAATACCTCCATTTTTTGAATGGAGTGTTACGAATTCAATCTTTACTGCAGACTCCAGAATACAATGCTGGAATCAGATGGCAGCACCGGGAGCAGGCGCCTGCTGGGCTTTCATTGATGACCGTTTAGCTCTTTTTACTTATGGTTTTTATCCTGAGCCTTTGCGTTGGCGTGTAAATTTGTCATTTGTGCTGCTGATCCTCGCTATCATTCCGGTACTATATGAAAAAATGCCCGGCAGAAAATACGGCTTATGGTATTCAGCAATATTCCCATTCATTACCGGATGGTTGCTGGTCGGAGGTGAAGTCTACGGGTTCGGCTTTGAACCAGTAGACACTGATCAGTTTGGCGGTATTTTGCTTACCCTAATTCTAGGTGTAACTGGAATATCTTTTTCGCTGCCGATTGGAATTGCACTGGCTCTTGGACGTCAATCAAAATTACCAGTGTTGAGAATAATGTGTGTACTATTCATCGAGTTCATTCGTGGTGTACCACTGATTACTTTGCTCTTTGTGGCTTCTACAATGCTGGCTTACTTTCTACCTCCCGGAACCAACTTTGATTTACTTTTGCGAGTTCTGATAATGGTGACTCTCTTTGCCTCGGCATACATGGCCGAGGTCATCCGCGGCGGTTTACAGGCAATTCCCAGGGGGCAGCATGAAGCCGGTGATTCACTTGGACTGACATACTGGCAGGCGAATCGGTTGATCGTACTGCCGCAGGCACTAAAAATTTCGATCCCTGGTATAGTAAATACTTTCATTGGACTTTACAAAGATACAACTTTGGTGCTGATCATCGGAATGATGGATATCTTAGGCCTTGGGAATGCTTCATTATCAGATGCAAAGTGGGCAGGGTTAGCACACGAGATTTATCTTTTTGTAGCTCTGTATTTTTTCGTCAGTTGTTTCAGCATGTCCCGCTACTCACTTTACTTGGAAAAGAAACTGCATACGGGCCATTAAAAACAATTAAAACCAAAAAAATTCTCATGTCTATAATAGCCGATACTAAAACAAGTGAAACGGAAATCATGATTTCCATTGATTCAATGCACAAGTGGTTCGATGACTTTCATGTCCTCAAGAACATTAACCTCGAAGTTAAACGTGGTGAAAAGGTTGTCATCTGCGGTCCATCCGGTTCTGGAAAATCTACTCTTATACGTTGCATTAACAGACTTGAAGAACACCAGCAGGGAAGTATTGTGGTTGACGGTACAGAACTGACAAATGATCTCAAAAATATCGAAATCGTTCGCTCAGAAGTAGGTATGGTATTTCAGCATTTTAATTTATTTCCACACCTGACTGCTCTTGAAAACTGTACACTTGCTCCAATTTGGGTCAGAAAAACCCCAAAGTCAGAAGCAGAAATAACAGCTATGGAATTTCTGGAAAGAGTGAAAATCCCTGAACAGGCTAATAAATTTCCCGGTCAACTTTCAGGTGGTCAGCAACAGCGTGTTGCAATTGCCCGCTCCTTGTGCATGAATCCCAGAATAATGCTTTTTGACGAACCGACTTCAGCTCTTGATCCTGAAATGATCAAGGAAGTTCTGGACGTAATGATTGAACTTGCAAACAGTGGAATAACAATGCTGGTTGTGACTCACGAAATGGGATTTGCAACAGCAGTTGGGGATTGCGTTATTTTTATGGATGAGGGAGAAATTATTGAAAAAAACAACCCAAAGGATTTCTTTAATAACCCACAACACGACAGGACAAAGCTTTTTTTGAGCCAGATACTTTAACAGAAATTAGAAAATCAACTTTTTTAGGAAACCTGCTCAGGGAACTTTCAGGAGATTTTAGTTGAAAAAAGGAATCGTGCTCCAGAGAGTAATTGCAGTATTGCTTTTGCTGGTAAGTAGTGTTCAATTTGTCCAGGCTCGTCACAAGTGTTACAAAGTCCCGGCACCACCTGGAATAATGGGAATTTTTAGCAGCATTACTCTCATTCCTTCCGGAAGTACAATGGCTGTGGCACGCTCCTCCGAAACATCCGGTTGTGACCTTGGACATCCATCAGAAAATTTCTATAAGCCAAAGAACAAACGAGTTGCTTTGTTCCTCAAAGACAATTTTTTGCAAGTCCGCGAAGAGAGTGCTAAAGGACAAGGACTTCATTTGGATGCACTTGCTCAGTTGGCTGGATGTTCTATCGAACATACTGAATTTGGCAGAATAATTCAAAATAATTATTCCCATATTTTTGGCGTAGACTTTTTATCACAAAATGCAGATAATTCTGAAAACATAACAAAACGAACCACCGAACAGCTTTTAGGTTTGATGGCAGACTCACCGTTATTAGCTCCCAGTTGTGAATCCGGTTAAATTCCTCTGACAAATTGATTATTACCAAAACTCAAATTCCTACATTCAGTTAATTTTTTGCTAAGGAAAAGTTCATGAATCAGGCTCTTTCACTTGAAAATCGCGGAACTTCCAGAAAATTTTTTGACAAACGTTTAGGAACAAATCTGGTTGCGGCGACTTTGGTTTTTGGCGGGTTATGGTTTAATGGACCATGGCGAGAAACTCTGTTAAACACAGGACTTTTTGCTCTTTCAGGAGCAATTACAAACTGGCTGGCTATTTACATGCTTTTTGAGAGAGTACCGGGTTTGTATGGTTCCGGTGTCATTCCGCTGCATTTTGAAGATTTCAAAACCGGCATCAATGAATTAATTATGCATCAGTTTTTTAACCGTGAAAATGTGGAAAAGTTCTTTGCAAATTATTCCGGTTCAAAGATTCTTCCCGATTTTGAAGCTGTCTTCAAAAAAGTAAATTTAAATCCTGCTTTTGATTCGTTGCTAGAAGTGATAGAAAACTCAAGTTTTAATCCAATGTTATCCATGGTTGGAGGAGTACAAGCTCTGGAACCTCTGCGCGAACCTTTTAAGGAAAAGCTAAAGGTTGCAATACAGAAAATTTCGAAAACCGAACCTTTTAAAGAAGCATTACGTGAACAACTGGCTGACCTTTCTGCAAGTGATAACATTCTGCAAAAAGTTGAAGGCATTGTTTCTAAACGCCTGGATGAACTCACACCAAACATGGTAAAAGAGATTGTCGAGCGGATGATTCAAGAACACCTTGGCTGGCTGGTTGTCTGGGGAGGTGTTTTTGGCGGTCTAATTGGCCTTATCACAACCTTTGTATTTTAGAAACGTTCACTAACTACAGAAAATTATTTCAGTAAATAACCGGCGTTAATCTTTCTTATCTATAATCATGAGTCCTTAATCCTATCATGCCCACAGAAAAACTCCTGCAGTTACTAAAGGAAATTACTGAAGAAAAAATTCCGTTCAATAAATTAATTGGAATGAAAATAGAGACACTGGATTTAGACAAGATCGGGATCCGCTTCGAAATGAGCCCTGAACTGGTCGGAAATTTCACTCGGGGCAACCTGCATGGAGGAGTAATCTCTTCCGTACTGGATGTAACAGGAGGTATGGTCGCCTGGACTGGGATAATGAAAAAAATGGAGGGCCAGTCATTTGATGAAATTTCTGAACGTTTTAATAAAATAGGTACTATTGATATTCGTGTTGATTACCTGCGTCCAGGTTTAGGCGAATATTTTATTGCCACCGGTAGTACCCTGCGTACAGGTAACAAAGTTTCTGTTACTCGTATGGAATTACACAATGACAAAGGAAGCCTGATTGCAGTCGGTACCGGTACCTATGTCGTTGGCTGAATTAATTCCCGCAATAGCATAAACATCCGACATCGGATGAATGTGAAAGGACTTGACACTTAGCTGGAAAACTCTTCATCATAGATACATAATCGGAGCGTAGCGCAGCCTGGTAGCGCACACGCCTGGGGGGCGTGCGGTCGCTGGTTCAAATCCAGTCGCTCCGACCACCTGCCTGCTTATAACTCCATAAATTAGAATTTATTTTGTTTTTAAAAATGTTCCTCTGCCTTTACCTGTCTAGACGGATTAAGACTTGGATAATTTACTGTAACTTTATTTCAAGCAAAGCACTAATTCATGAAACTTACCGAAAACCTGAATCTAGTTGACTTTTCACCGTTAACTTCACCAAAAAAACTTAAAGAACTTATTCCGGTTTCAAAGACTGCAGCAGAAACTGTAATTCAAGCTAGAAATTCTATAAAAAGTATTCTGAATGGTGAAGACCGGCGTTTACTGGTTATTGTTGGTCCCTGCTCTATTCATGATCCGGATGCAGCACATGACTATGCCTTACGGCTGAAGAAACTTGCTGATGAAGTTTCTGACACTATTCTGATTGTGATGCGTGTCTATTTTGAAAAACCAAGGACGACTGTCGGCTGGAAAGGCTTGATCAATGATCCGGAACTTAACGGAAGCCACAAAATAAATGAAGGTATAGTGCTTGCGCGTAGGATTTTGTTTCGAATCAATAATCTCGGCTTACCGTGCGCTACTGAAACTCTTGATCCTATCACACCACAATATATGGCAGATTTGATTTCCTGGAGCGCAATCGGAGCACGTACAACTGAATCTCAGACACACCGTGAAATGGCAAGTGGTTTGTCGATGCCGGTCGGTTTTAAAAATGGAACTGACGGTGGCTTGAGTGTGGCTCTCAATGCAATGAAATCTGCTTTGCACCAACATCATTTTCTCGGAATCAATAATGATGGAGTTTCCTCTGTCATCCAAACTTCAGGTAACCAAAATGTTCACCTAGTTTTACGTGGCGGAAACAACGGACCAAATTACGATGAAGTTTCAGTCCACATTGCTGCAGATGCACTTGCTTCAGGAGGGTTGCCCAAAGCCATCATGATTGACTGCAATCATGCAAATTCCGGGAAAGATCCTTGCCGGCAGGAACTGGTACTGAGAAACACAATTCTTCAAATTAAAGACGGCGACAATTCGATCATTGGAACAATGATCGAAAGTAACATTAATGGCGGGAACCAGCCAATTTCAGCAGAAATGAAGTATGGTGTCTCTGTAACAGATGCCTGCCTAGATTGGGACAATACTCGGAGAATATTACTGGATGCACGCCAATCTCTGAAAAATGGTTAGTGAAATTTTATTGCTATTGCAGACTAAAATCACTATAAAAAAAATTATCAGCAAAAGATGTGACTATTGAGCAATGGACAATACAACGAATTTTGAATTGGACACAGGGCCATTTTGAAAAAGTACGTCCTGATTCTTCACGCCTTGATGCTGAACTACTACTTGCCTATGTACTTGATTGTACCCGTTTGGATCTTTATCTTCGGGCAGACCAACCTTTGAACGAGAAAGAACGTGGTGTGTACCGGGAACTGGTTCAGCAACGTGCTGCAGGTTGTCCTATTGCATATTTGACAGGAAAAAAGGATTTCTGGTCCTTGACACTTGAAGTAAGCAAAGCAACCCTAATTCCTCGTCCGGATACAGAAACACTGGTAGAAACCTCAGTAGAGAAAATACTGAAATGGCAACAAACCCATCCCGAAACAACTTGCAATATTGCTGAACTCGGAACAGGAACAGCCGCAATACCTCTGGCTCTTTGTGCTGAACTCCAAAACCTGAATATTATATCTGTAGACTGTTCTGCAGAGACATTAACAGTTGCAGCCCGAAATTTAGAGCGTTATCAAAATTTGCTTGCTCCACGTATCAACAGTCTGAAGCTTGTAGAGAGTGACTTATTTTCTACAATTAAACCTGTTGCAAATCTTGATTTTATAATCAGCAACCCACCTTACATTCCCACTGAAACCATTTCGACTTTGCAGGTTGATGTTTGTCAAAATGAACCAAGTATTGCGTTGGACGGTGGTCCTGACGGCTTGTTTTTTTACAAGTATCTGCTCAAAACCGGTCCAAGTCTGCTTAAAAAAAGTGGTGAAATGATTTTGGAAATAGGCTTTGACCAGCAAGTTGAATTGACAGAACTGCAGGAGGATTTCCCAGAATGGGCTTCCTCTACTTTCCTTCCGGATCTCCAGGGGAATATCCGCATCTGTTGTTTGCAACTGGAGTGTTAACGGACCCCCATCAATTCAGTTGAAATTTCAGGTGTTTTTCCGGCAATCAAATCCGCAGTAATACGAGCCGTACCGCAGGACATGGTCCAGCCCAAATGTCCGTGTCCGGTATTGTAAAATAAATTTGAATGTCGTTCTTTTCCCAGAATAGGTGTACCTTCCGGTGTCATAGGTCGAAATCCGGACCAGAATTCTGCTTTGTCATAATTTCCTGCATTTGGAAAAAGTTTTTTTGAAGTACTCAGAATGTGTTCAAAATCTTCTGGGGTATGTCCTATGTCGTATCCGGTAAATTCTGAAACAGAACTAACCCTGAAATGATTCCCCATTGGTGCAAATCCCAATAAATCTTCTTCATGCAGTCCTCCAATTCTGGGTGGAGTATGACCCTTTTCTACTGGAATTGTAATCGAATACCCCTTGACCGGAAAGACAGATATCCGGGCTCCCAGGGAAGTATGTACCAGCAATGGACTCCAGGCACCAAGACAAAGTACATAATTATCTGCAGTGAAAACACCGCGGTCGGTTACTACCCGTTTAATTTTGGTCCCGGATGCTTCAAGACGCTCAATTGCAACTCCGGACTCAAAAGTTCCGCCCATTCCCCTGCAGAACTCCATCAATTGTTCTGTAAAAATTTTGGAATCTCCGGATTCATCTGTAGGAGAAAACACTCCACCCGCAATCTGATCTTTTGAATCCTTCAACTCCGGAATAATCTCCAGTGCTCGTTCTTTTTCAACGGTCTCCAGTGTCTGTCCAAACTCCTGCAGTAAAAGAACGTGTGAACTACTTGCAGCCATTGCTTGCGAATTTCGATAAAGATAAATTAGGCCATTTGCATTTCGTTCATATTGGATGTTTGTTTCTTCTACAACTTCTTTCAATTTTTTTTGAGAATATGAAGAAATTCTATGTTTTGCCAAAGAATTCCTTTTGGCTTTGTATTCAGTACATTGAAACAGAAATTTCAAACTCCAACGAATAAATTGCGGATCTGCCTGAAACTTCATACGGAAAACAGGATCTTGATGAAACAGGGATTTAATCCAGATTTTGAGAGCTTTGGGCGAGCCCCAGGCAATGGAATGTCCTGTGGCAATCAGTCCTGCATTACCATAACTCGCTCCTCCAATTCCTGGTGGTAGACGGTCAATAACCAACACTTGATGGCCGTCTTTAAGTAGTTGATAGGCGGTGGTGACTCCAACAACACCGCCACCAAGAATTAAAACTTCCATTTTGTTTAGACTGATTTATTTTAGTCTCATTTTACTAATTTAACACTTCTGCGTAGTCCAGGCAGAAAAACCCAGAGAATTCCTGCCAGTATTATTGTTCCACCAACTGCTTCATAAACATTGATTAGAGTACCGAAAACCAAAAGCTCAAATATCAGCGTAGCAACCGGTGAAAAAGAACCAATAATAACTGTCTTGGAAATAGTGAAGTAACGCAAAGCATAAGTATAGGAAACCCGCCCTACAAAAGGTCCGCAAAAAGCTGCCAGTGCCAGCCATTGCCACTCAGTAAATTCTAAAACCGCAACTCTACTTCTTACTTCCTCCAGGCTCCAAAGGATAACAAGTGCAAGAGCTAATCGGGAAACATTTAAAACCTGTGGATTTATTTCATGAATAATACTTTTTGCCAGAACCTGCATTACTGCAAAACTAAAAGCTGCCGTAATTGCCCAGATGATTGCAGACCACTCATTAAGTTCAAAACTCAAAGTATTCAGTTTCATCACGATAATGCCTGCAATAATAACCACTACTGCAAGCCAAGCTCGAGAAGTTATAACCTCTTTCAAAAATAACCAACTCAGTAGCATCGCAATAATAATCTCACTGCGCGACAGTAAAACCAGCATAGTCGGGGAGGCCCGATTCAAGGCCTGGCAAATTGAATAATTGCCGAGTAGTCCTGCCAAGGAGATCAGCAAAGTAATTCCCCAAATTTTCCAGGAATATTTTGTTTGATGACGTGCAATCCAGGCTCCCGGTAGAGAAAACAAAAGAGCCCACAGGAAAACACCACAAACGACAGTTAGAGGTGTAACTGTTTCCAGGCCCAAACGGTATGGGATTGCATAGAGTCCTCCTCCAAGCGTTGCAAGTATCGCAAAGCTAAGCCCCTTGAATTGATCACTCACTGACTACTTTCTTACATTCAATAATGGACACTATGAAATAATATTCAGGTTTTTAGACAAATCATGCAAAAACATAACGGCATGAGTCAGGTACTAAGGCAACGAGGTAAAAGATTTTTTCTTCGAACATCAGTAACTCAAAATTTCAGTGCCTTAGTTTAATGTCCAATAAAGTCACAGAGCCAGTAATGTTTGCTCAAAAACAATTTGCAGCTAAATATTGATTTTTATTGATTGTTCATTTTCTATTTTTGAGCTTAAATAAGTCAAGTAAATTTACATCGTTATGAAAGCATGGTATGATAAGATTCTTTTTTTTGCCCCTCAAACTGTCTGATTATTCTGCACGATGCAACTTGTCGGCATTGGTTTTGCCAGATCAAACTGGATTTCATTAATTAAGCGGCTCCAAAATCAGGTTTCTCATCAATTGAATACCGAATTAGTTGGAGAGTCCAATTCAGTTTTAAAAACTAGAATCTTGTCAAAAGAATCTGCGGATATTCCTGAAAGGATTGTAAAGCTGAAACCTGACTGGGTTTTGTTTTTAGCAAGTGCGTTTGAAACTCCGGAACTGTGTCTAAATTTGCTACAGGAGGTCCAAAATATTTCCAGGAAAAATTTACGCTTTGTATTGGCAATTGACGAAATCAATCCTGGTTTAACGATATTATTAAAACACCAGCCAGTCTTTGAGTTGGTCAACAAAATGCAATTTAAGATTTCTGATCCGGATTTGCTGCTGACACATCACATCCGGAGTTTTCCCAGAATTCGTCTGGGTAACGACTTCCTGACTTTGGATTACACAGACAACTCCGGATCTCTTGTACGACAATCTCCAAGTGAAGTACCGCTAAACACTCTCATTCCATTTAAAAACATTCAGAAAATTGAAACGAAAAAAGCTGGAACTGCACCAGAAAAGTGGCTCAATAATTTTTTACTTGAGCTGGACAGTGTTGCTCATCCGGACCAGGTTGTAGGAATTCTGCGTGAAGCAAAAGCCTGTTACCTTTTTCCAGGCATTCCATTTAATTCCATCCTGAGTCTGAAAATTCACAAAACTAAGATCGAACACGTAATTCGGCTTGATGAGTGCAGCATTAAAAATCCTCCCTTTAAACGTTTCATTGAAAATATGGAAGAGGAACATCGTTCATGGTTAAGTGCTGAAAAAGAGATAGCCAAACGTGAATTGGTTCACATTCATTGCTCAGGCAAGTATCCTATTATCAACACCTTGATGCAAAAGTTATTAAAGGAAATCGGATATGAAAATTTTAAATCAATTAAAGAAATTTATAACGAAGAACTGAAACAGAAAAAAAATGATATTTATTTGAAATTATATAATTTTCCAGCTGACAAAATCCATCAGAAACACATAGACTGGAGTAAAGATTTGAATAAAATACTTGAACCGCTTAATCATTTTATTTATTTAAGTGATCTAAAAATGGAAAATTTTTCTGCTGCTTTACCAATCCATAAAATTGAATTCGAAGAGTTTAGAGATAATTTGTTGAAAGAGATAAAAGATGCTGAAACGAAAAATCAACAAGCCCAAAGTGATCAGAAGCTCCATACTCAGGAGCGGAATATCTTGAAAAAAATAACACCTTTTTCCAGAAAGCTGCTGCTATCCCTGTCGGCCAGCAGCACGTGGGAAAGTGCTGTTGAGCTTGCATCAAAAATTAAACAACCAAGAGCGATCTTGTTTTGTGAAAATGAAAATGTAGCTGCTGAATTGAATCTCAGCTTGACTGAAGTTCCTAGAAAACTCTGGATCAATCCCTTCAAGTTTCAGCATGCTGAAGATTTAACTCAACTCAATTCAAAAATGACTCATTCCTATCTAAAACCGGGAACCATTATTATTTCTCCATCCGCACGAACTCACCTGGAAAACCTGTGTCGGAAAGCGCTTCTGGAAAGCAAACAGGTAGAAACAGTTTTACATCATCAAAAACTACACATTAAGAAAATTAAAGCCAATTTAGAGTTGCTACAAAACAAAAAAAATAAATCGGCTTTTCGCTGGCTCCATGTTTCACTTAAACAACTTTTATATCGAGATCGTCACTTGTTTCAAATCCCTCAAGGTATAACTGAATGAACAGTTCAAGCACTATTCAGGAAATAATTTTGCTCCTGAACGATTTTTGGAATAAGCAGGGTTGTATCCTGATGAATCCATATGATGTAGAAACCGGAGCTGGTACAATGAATCCGATGACAACTCTCCGTACTATTGGTCCGGAAGAATGGAATGTGGCATACGTCGAACCTTCGCGACGGCCAGCAGATGGACGTTATGGTGAGAATCCAAACCGTCTTTATCAGCATCATCAATATCAGGTAATTTTGAAACCATCACCTGATAATGTGGAAGAATTATATCTGTTCTCCCTGGAAGCTTTGGGGATCAATCCGCTGGACCACGATATTCGCTTTGTTGAAGACAACTGGGAAGCCCCAACACTGGGAGCCTGGGGGCTGGGTTGGGAAATATGGTTGGACGGCATGGAAGTTACACAATTTACATATTTTCAGCAGGTAGGTGGAATTGAGTGCCAGCCGGTTTCTGCAGAATTGACTTATGGTATCGAAAGAATCGCTTCTTATCTGCAAGATGTTGAAGACGTTTTTGACCTCGAATATACGAAAGGAGTCAGTTACGCTTCAATTTTCCGGCAACCGGAATTCGAACATTCAAAATATACTTTTGAAGTTGCTGACACAGAACTGATGACCCACTGGTTCAACGATTATGAACAGGAAGCAGGGCGTGCACTGGCTGAAAATCTTGTTTTTCCTGCTTATGATTATGTTCTAAAATGCTCACACACTTTTAACCAGCTGGATGCTGCCGGAGCAATCAGCGTTTCAGCACGTGCTTCATACATAGGACGTGTACGAACACTAGCCCAAAAAATCGCCAAACTTTTTCTGTCAGAACGCTGCAAACTAGCCTTTCCCTTAATGAAAAATCGTGAAGCCGCTCAGAAATGGGTGAAAAAACTAACCCTTGAAAATTAATATGATAGCTGCATTGTGAATACATATTTACTTGAAATTGGACTTGAAGAAATGCCGGCACAGATGATTCTGCCTGCAGTTCAACAATTAAAATCTTTAGCAAACAAAACTTGCGAACTGCATCAGTTGAGTTTTGATAATATTCTAACTTTTTCCACACCAAGAAGATTAACAGTACAACTGCAGGGACTTCCGGAAAAACAAGCAGATCGAAAAATAGAATTAAAGGGTCCTCCGACTGCAATTGCAAAAGATGCAAAAAATAACTGGAGCAAAGCTGCGCAGGGATTTGCAGGTAATAATGGGGTTTCCGTTGACAATCTCGAAATTCGTGAATTCGAGGGCAAAGAGTATTTGTTTGTACAACGCGAAGAGTTGGGGAAGCCTGTTCCGGAGTTACTGCAGGCAGAGGCAGAGCAGTGGATCTCTCAACTTAATTTTCCAAAAAATATGCGATGGGGTTCATATCGGATGCGTTTCATTCGTCCGATACGCTGGATCGTTTCACTTTGGAACGATGAAGTTGTACCATTTAAACTGGAAATGGTAGAAGCCGGAAATGAAACTAGGGGACATCGATTTTTGAGTTCAGGAAAAAGCGTTCTTAAACAAGCAGCTGAATATGAAAAGCTGATGGAAAAACTCTATGTGATGGCAGATTT
>CABXOR010000039.1 GCA_902513935.1 uncultured SAR324 cluster bacterium | reverse complement strand
ATGTAATCGTAGAAATTATTAAAACCAAGTTATTCTAAAAGGAGTTAAATCAATTATTGATTAATAATGCTCTTCGGTAATTATTTTTTCCTCTATCAATCTTTATAACGAAAAGTGGTGCTATCAGTCCAGTCATCTCTGCTCTTACCTGTTTTCAACACCTGTCTCGACAATTCATCTGTAGCCTGTTCATTTTCGAGAATGTTCAAGATGAAATATCTTGGGAGAGATACCACTGATAAACTTGTTCAATTCCTTTTTTTAAAGGAATTTCTGGTGTCCAGCCCAGATCACGGATTTTGGAAATATCCAGAACCTTTTGCGGAGTACCATCCGGACGTGTCGAGTCAAATGCCAAGGATCCGGAATATCCAACGACTTCACAGATCGTTTCTGCAAGGACCTTGATCGTTTGATCTTCAGCGCAGCCGACGTTGACTATTTCAGAATCATTATAATTTTCCATCAGGAACAAAACCGCATCTGCAAGATCATCTGAATGCAAAAATTCACGCCTTGGATTTCCTGTCCCCCAGATGCTGATCGACTCTGCATTGGCGAGTTTTGCTTCATGGAATCTCCGTATCAAGGCCGGCAGGACGTGTGAGTTCTCCGGATGAAAGTTGTCGTTGATTCCATAAAGATTGGTTGGCATTGCAGAAATAAAATTTGTACTGTACTGCTGATTGTAACTTTGACAGGTTTTGATACCAGCAATTTTTGCAAGAGCATATGCTTCATTAGTTGGTTCCAATTCACCCGTCAGTAAAGACTCCTCCCTAATTGGTTGAGGACTTAGTTTAGGATAGATGCATGAACTGCCTAGAAACATTAATTTTTCTACACCATTCCTCCATGATTCGTGAATAACATTCGTTTGAACGACTAAATTTTCACGTATAAAATCAGCTGGGTAAGTATTGTTTGCGTGAATACCTCCTACTTTTGCTGCTGCGAGAAAAACAAATTCAGGTTTTTTTTCTTCAAAAAAATTCTGAACTGCCACTGCATCCATCAGTTCCAGTTCGGAATGAGTGCGGGTAATGAGATTTTCAAATCCTCTCTTTTTGAGTAACCTGAAAATTGCAGAGCCAACCAGACCGCGGTGTCCTGCAACATAAATGCGAGAATTAATTTTCACAATGATTTTATATTTATTTTTTGATAAATAACGTCATGATAACAAGTTGATAAAAGCCAGGTCAAGTTTAACTAAAAAATAATACATTTGTTTTTTTGCTCCTAACTATCACTATACAAAGTTTCACTTTTAAGAAAAACTTGCCCACAGACTTCATTTCTAAGAGAATAATCTAAAACAAAAAATAGCATTACACAAGAAATCAATAATGGGAGGACTCACTTTAACTAAAGATACCATCAGGCTGATTTTAGACTGTGATTCCCATGAACCACGCTCCGTTCTCGGCTTTCACGAAGTCCGTCAGGGAAATAAGCAGCAAGTTTGGATTGTACGTGTTCTTGAACCGGAGGCTAAAAATGTTTCGCTTTTCTGGGAAAACGAGACGGAAGCTGATGCTACCTCATTAAAACGAATACACCCAGATGGTTTATTTGAACTAAAAATACCTCCGCGCCCGGAACTGAAGCCTTATCGTTTGAAAATTTCCTACAAAAACGGAAATGAATATATTCGGTTCGATCCATATTATTTCTCTACACAACTTACAGAATACGATCAACTTCTCTTTGCTGAAGGGAATCATCATAGATTTTACCACAAACTTGGTGCACATCCCCTAGAAATTGATGGTGTTCCAGGGACACTGTTCGCTGTCTGGGCACCAAACGCCAAGCGTGTGAGTATTGTTGGAGATTTCAATTATTGGGACGGACGAAAGCATCCCATGCAAATTTTTGGAGACTCAGGTATTTGGGAACTCTTTATTCCTGAGGTAGCTACAGGAATGCTATACAAGTATGAAATTAAAACCGGACAAAACGATATTTTATTAAAGAGTGATCCCGTTGCTTTTACTGCAGAACAGCGTCCTTCAACGGCTTCAGTAGTAACAGAATTAAACGGTTTTCAATGGCAAGACCAAAAATGGCTGGAAGAACGAGAAAATCGAGATCCTCTCCGGCAGCCGATCAATGTTTACGAAGTGCATTTAGGTTCCTGGCAGAGGGTTCCTGAGGAGGACAACCGTTGGTTGACCTACCCGGAACTGGCTGACCGCTTGATACCATACGCGGTTGAAATGGGCTACACGCACCTTGAATTGATGCCTGTAGCAGAGCATCCTTTAGACGGTTCATGGGGTTATCAGGTTACCGGTTATTTTGCGCCGACTTCTCGTTTTGGTACACCACATGAGTTCATGGAATTTGTGGACCGCTGCCATAAATCCGGATTAGGCGTGATTCTGGATTGGGTTCCAGGGCATTTTCCTAAAGACTCTCATGGACTTGCAGGTTTTGACGGGACTGCACTTTATGAACATGAAGATCCACGTAAGGGTGAGCACAAAGAATGGGGGACGCTGATTTTTAATTATGAGCGTAACGAAGTTCGGAACTTTCTGATTAGTAATGCTTTATTTTGGTTTGACGAATATCATATTGACGGCATAAGAGTAGACGCAGTCGCCGCAATGCTGTATTTGGATTACAATAGAAAGGAAGGGCAATGGGTTAAAAATAGACAAGGTGGTCGTGAAAATATTGATGCTGTAGAATTTTTGAAGCAGCTTAATGAAACGCTGTTTCATTACCATCCTGGAATTCTCTCAATAGCAGAAGAATCAACCGCCTGGGGTGGTGTAAGTCATCCCACATATAGTGGAGGGTTAGGGTTCAATCTAAAGTGGAACATGGGCTGGATGAATGACACTCTGCGCTACATTGAAAAAGATCCGGTGCACCGAAAAAATGATCATCATTTGATCACATTTTCATTGATGTATGCCTTTACCGAAAATTTCGTACTTGCGCTTTCTCACGATGAAGTGGTTCACGGAAAGCGTTCAATGCTTGGTAAAATGCCAGGTGACGATTGGCAAATTTTTGCTGGACTGCGAATGTATCTCGCTTTTCAAATGGCACATCCGGGAAAGCAGCTGACATTCATGGGAACAGAGTTTGGACAAAGGGACGAGTGGAATGAAAACCGGAGCTTAGATTGGCATTTAACGCAATTTCCGGATCATCAAAAATTACATGAATATGTACAGACCCTTAATAATTTCTATCTCAGTAAACCTACATTGTTCACCAATGATTTTGATTCGACAGGCTTTCAATGGATTGATCATCATGACGAGGGAAACAGCGTTTTATCGTTCATCCGTCGAAGTGCAGATGAAGTCTCCGATCCAGATTTAGTTTTTATTTTCAATTTCACACCAGTACCCCGTGATGATTATTTGACTGGATTTCCGGAATCTGGTCATTACAATAAATTATTGGACACAGATGATCCTAAATTTGGCGGATCGGGATACAACCAACAGCAGCAAATCATCACTTGCCCCCAGATGTGGCAAGGCCAACCGCACCGAACCACAGTTAATTTACCTCCGCTTGGATGTTTGGTTTTTGAGAAAATGGCAGGCATGTAATCCCCAGACTGCCAGAAAACCATAATTAATACTCAAAATATATACAACCGAAAAGAATGCCGCAGATGCGAAGAGAAATGGAGAATATTTGGGAATTGGTTGCCACGTACCGTTCAATGGACCGGGATGGGTTGATCGAATCCATTGCAAATCATCTTGAATTCTCGCAATGTAAAAATCGGTTTACTGCAGAAGATTTTGATGTCTACCGGAGTTTCGCCCTCTCAGTCCGGGATCGGCTGGTTGAATTCTGGAATGATACACAGCAAACCTACCACAAAAAGAAATGTAAACAAGTCAATTATTTTTCACTGGAATATCTGATCGGCAGAAGTTTAAATAACAATTTGCTCAACCTGGGCATCAGCCAGGCTGGAGAAGATGCAATCCGGAAAATCGGTTATGATCTTGAAGAACTGCAGGAGCTTGAACATGATGCAGGTTTAGGCAACGGTGGTCTTGGGCGGCTCGCTGCCTGTTTTATGGAATCAATGGCGACTTTGCAACTGCCCGCACATGGATATGGAATCCGCTATGAATTCGGAATATTCAAACAGCAATTTAAAAATGGGGCACAGGTGGAAGCTCCGGACAACTGGTTAGAAGAGGGATACCCCTGGGAAATCCCTCGATGGGAAGTGGTTTATCCTGTCAATTTTTTTGGTCGTGTAAAAAAATACACTAATGAAAAAGGAAAATTGTCCCGGAAATGGGTAGAAACAGAAGAAGTGTTGGCAATGGCTTATGATGTTCCCATTGCCGGATTTGGAAATCATACAGTTAATAATTTACGTCTATGGTCAGCCAAACCTTCAAAAAGTTTTGATTTCCAATTATTTAATAGCGGCGACTATATTCAGGCGGTTGAGGAAACTCAGCGCAGCGGTACCATTTCAAAAGTATTGTATCCTAACGATCAGGGATTTTCCGGAAAAGAATTGAGGCTTAAGCAGCAGTATTTTTTTGTTGCGGCTTCACTGCAGGACATCATTCTACGTTTCAAGAGGCATTCGGAAACTTTTGATAAATTTCCGGAACATGTTTCAATTCAGCTCAATGACACTCATCCCTCAATTGCAATTCCGGAATTGATGCGGATTTTTGTGGATGAGGAAGGTTTGGAATGGAATGAGGCCTGGGCTATTACCACTAGTGTTTTCGCCTATACCAACCACACCATCCTTCCAGAAGCATTGGAGCGCTGGTCTGTTGATTTGATAGGACGTTTGCTGCCGCGTCACCTTGAAATTATTTATGAAATAAATGATTTATTTTTGGAAAGTGTGAAAGAAAAATATCCGGATGACTCAGATTTATTACAAAGAATTTCCTTTATTGAGGAAAATAATCACAAACAAATCCGTATGCCTTATCTTTCAATTGTTGGAAGTCACACGATTAACGGTGTAGCGGAGCTTCATACAGAATTGCTGAAAACTACAGTTTTTAAAGATTTTTACAAACTGTTTCCTGAACGTTTCCAAAACAAAACCAACGGTATTACACCCAGACTTTGGCTGAGAAACACAAATCTGGAATTATCTGAATTAATCTCAGAAAAAATTGGCGGTGGCTGGATTACGGATTTACAGAAATTAAGGAAACTGGAATCATTTGCCGATGATCCTGAATTCCAGGAAGCATGGCGCTCAGTCAAGCGCATAAAAAAGGAGCAACTGGCAAATTGGCTTAAGCAGACCAGTGGAGTAATAATTGATCCTGAATCACTATTTGATGTCCAGATAAAGAGAATCCATGAATACAAGCGGCAATTACTGAATATTTTGCATGTGATTTATCTTTACAACAAAATCCTGGAGCATCCGGAACTTCCTTTCGCTCCACGCACAATTTTGTTAGCCGGTAAAGCAGCACCAGGTTATTACATGGCAAAGCTCATCATAAACTTAGCTAACGATGTGGCACGTGTTATCAATAGTGATCCTGCAGTGCAGGGGCGTTTAAATCTTGTTTTTGTACCAAATTATAATGTCTCAGTTGCAGAAAAAATAATTCCAGCAACAGATATTTCTCAGCACATTTCAACTGCTGGGACTGAAGCCTCAGGTACTGGGAATATGAAATTTATTTTAAATGGAGCCCTGATACAGGGAACCATGGATGGTGCAAATATCGAGATTGCAGAAGAAGTCGGCAGGGAAAATATTTTCACTTTCGGTTTAAGTTCGGATGAAGTTAGTATTTTGGCAGAATCCGGCTACAATCCCAGAGTTTCCTATAAAAATAATCCAGTATTGAGAGAAGCGCTTTCGATGATCAACACAGGATATTTTAACCGTGACAAGCCACACCTTTACAATGATCTCTACAACTCACTGGTTTTTGAGGATAAATACATGCTGCTCGAAGATTTTGCGAGCTATGATGAATGCCGGCAGAAGGTGATGGATACCTGGAAAGATCAGAAAACCTGGACAAGAATGTCAATTTTGAACACAGCTGGATCAGGTAAGTTTTCCAGTGATCGTACTATTGCTGAATACGCAAAAGATATTTGGGGACTTGAGGCCGTTACTGTTGAATTACAAGGCAAAAAAGTTCGTTGACAGTATAACTGTGAACAAAAAAAAATCCCAGTAGTAGAGTATGATTACCAGGCATTATGGACGGCAGTTAACTGACCGGATCACTACTTTTCAAGCCTACTACGATTTTTGCAGAATCCCTGAATTGACTTAGTAATTTCTTTTCGGTAGACTTTGCGGTTTCAAAATGTCGCTGTTTCACCATATCGTAACCACGAATCTGTTGCGGTATTTCTGCTATTTCTAGCGCTATATTGTGGTTTTTCTTTGTCAGTCCACGCAGAAGTTCCTTAATTGTTTGTTCATATTCCTGAATTAACTCCCGCTCCAATCGACGTTCCTTTGTTTTTCCAAATAGATCAAAAGCAGTTCCGCGCAGGAACTTAAACCGTGACATAATTTTCAGCACAGGAAAAATCCATGAACCAAAAGCAGATTTGATCGGTTCCCCAGTATGTGAATCACGATGAGAAAACAAAGGTGGTGCTAAATGCAGCTTCAGCCGAAAGTCTCCCTCAAAACGGCCCCGTATTTTTTTTATAAAATCTCCGTTAGTATAGAGACGAGCTACTTCATATTCATCCTTGTAAGCAAGTAATTTAAAATAATATCGTGCTACGGCCTCAGTCAAGGATAAACTACCTGGAAGACGGTCGGTTTCAATGGTGCGAACACGCTCCACCAGTTGTAAATAACGCTTGGCATAAGCTTTATTCTGGTATGCATTCAAGACGTCTGCACGATGCTGTATTAGTTCATCCAATCCTTCAGGAGGTTCCTCAAGAAGAAAACCTTCTACGATCGAAGCCGTCAACTCCCGCACACGTTTTCCATCATGAGCTGTCCTTCTGCCCCATAAAAAAGACTGTTTGTTACTCTCTACTGACATGCCGTTGATTTCGATAGCCTGTTCAATAGAACTACGTTCCAAAGGAATTAAACCTCGTTGAAAAGCAAAGCCGAGCATAAACATGTTGGTGGCAATAGTATCACCAATCAAGGCAGTTGCCATGCGTGATGCATCAAGGAATTCGGTATTGTCTGTTCCAACTGTTTGCTGAATTGCCTGTTTGATTTTCAGACTTGGGAAAAGCATATCCGCATTTTTGGTAAAATCACCGGTAATCATTTCATAACTGTTTATCACAAGTTTTGTATGTCCGGATTTTATGACTGAAAGAGTTTTATGTCCGCCTGTCACCACCAAATCTCCTCCTATCACCAAATCCGCACCTTGAGAAGCAATCCTTGGTGAATGAATATCTTCCGGACTTTTTCCTATACGCAAATGTGATAAAACTGCACCGCCTTTTTGTGCCAATCCAATCATGTCAAGGATACCAACACCTTTTTTTTCAAGGTGTGCCGCCATTCCAAGCAAGGCCCCAAGCGTTAAAATTCCGGTTCCACCCACACCTGTCAAAACTATGTTATACGTGCCTTTAATTACAGGTATCTTTGGTTCAGGCAAAGAGGTCCACTTAACATCCATATTGGCAGAAGGAGCATTTTTCCTCATTTTTCCGCCAATGACACTCACAAAACTGGGACACAAACCATTGACACAGCTGTAATCCTTGTTACATGCTGACTGATCAATTACACGTTTTCTGCCAAATTGAGTCTCAAGAGGTAAAACTGAAACACAATTTGATTTAAGACCGCAATCTCCGCAGCCTTCACAAACATCATCATTGATATAAATCCTGCGAGGTGGGTCAGGAATTAATCCACGTTTTCGTCGCCGACGTTTTTCTGCAGCACAAACCTGTTCGTAAATCAGCACCGTCACACCTTCAATTTTACGCAATTCTCTCTGCAGAATATCCAAATCCTTGCGGTCGTAAACCTTTACGTTTGCCGGAATGCCGGAGCTTTGAGTAAATTTTCCCGGTTCATCACTGACTACATCCACCCTTTTTGCACCTTCTGCATACATCTGTTGAATAATGCTCTGAACAGTCATCGGTCCATCAAAACCTTGTCCGCCGGTCATGGCGACTGCGTCATTGAACAAAATTTTGTAGGTAATGTTTATTCCGGAAGATACAGCTGCACGGATGGCCATGGTTCCGGAATGGAAATAAGTACCATCTCCAATATTTTGGAAAATATGTTTGCGTGTGCTAAACGGTGCTTGCCCCACCCAGTTTGCTCCCTCTGCTCCCATATGAGTGAATCCAAGTGTATCTCGGCCCATCCACTGTGCCATGTAATGACAGCCAATTCCTGCCATTGCAATGCTGCCTTTCGGAACGACAGTTGAAGTATTGTGAGGACAACCGGAACAAAAATACGGCTGTCTAACCATTAATTCTTTCGGTAAAAGAGATAAATCCAAGCGGG
Source organism: uncultured SAR324 cluster bacterium (assembly GCA_902513935.1). The sequence goes on along the minus strand of CABXOR010000039.1, from coordinate 10,150 downwards.
ATTCCATTTCCTGCAGACGTTTTTTTAGCTTTTCATTTGTCCGAAAAGACAAAATTCGGAGAGCAATAGTTGCGGCAATGTGATTAGGATCAAGCGCTCCAGCAGTTCGAAACAATGCTTCTCCAGTTTCATCTGTTTTTCCTATCACTTTTGGACGGTTGGAAAGATCGTAAAGGAATTCTTTTATTTGTGGTTCAATTAGAGCCCGCTTTTCCTCAATTACAATAATCAAATCCAGCCCTTTGGCAAATTCAAAAATTCCTTTAGGTTCAAGTGGCCAGGGCATAGCGACCTTGTAAAGACTCACACCCAGACGCTCTGCTTCCATTTCGTCAATTCCCAGTTCTTCAAAAGCAAGTTGAGTATCAAGATATGATTTCCCAACAGAAACAATACCTATTTTCGAGCTGCCACCCTGCCAAACCGCACGATCCAGTTTGTTTGCCTTACAAAATGCACGTACTGCATCTATCTTGTATTCGTGTATTCTTTTCTCCTGAGCTTGTGGTGTGTCAGGAAAACGAATATTTAAACCATCTGAGGGTAAATTAAAATTATTTGGGGTTTCAATTTTGATTCGATCAAGATCAACATTTATTGAAGCAGTTGATTCAACTGTATCATGAACACACTTTAAACCAACCCAACATCCACTATATCGGGAAAGCTTCCAACCTATTATCCCATAGTCTATTATTTCTTGAACTCCAGAAGGATTAAGAATTGGTATCATAGCGTCTACCATTGCTAACTCACTTTGATGACAAGTAGTGGAAGATTCGCATGTATGGTCATCCCCCATTAGAGCCAAAACCCCTCCAAACTTTGAAGTTCCAGCATAATTAGCATGTCTTAACGCATCACCTGAGCGGTCAACTCCGGGGCCCTTACCGTACCAAATACCAAAAATTCCATCATATTTCCCTTCTCCACCCAACTCCGTCTGCTGCGTTCCCCAAAGCGCTGTCGCGGCCAGATCCTCATTCACACCTGGCTGAAATTTTACATGATATTCATTGAGAAGTTTAGTGTTCAGTTCCAGTTGCTGATCATATCCCCCCAGGGGTGAACCGCGATAACCGCTGATATAACCTGCAGTGTTAAGTCCAGCTTTCAGATCCAGTTCACGCTGCACTAAGGGCAAACGCACCAGAGCCTGAATTCCGGTCATAAAAGCATAACCTTTTTTCAGTGTGTACTTATCTATCAGTGACACAGATCGTTTTTCTATCAAAGACATTACTTTAACAGGTGTATTTTTTATCTATTTCAATTGCTAAAATTTACCCGTAAAGACACTACCGGAAAACGAAAACTTTCCTCATGAGCTAATTACGTGCATTCTATCACAACAAAGTTTTACTGCAAACCAAAAGGCATTAATATCACTTAGAAGAAAAAATGTTGTCTGGCTCATTTTGTTATGTTTTGTTAGACTTAAATTTATGTTTCTCATTACGTTCATCTCTAATCTGTTTCTCACTTAAACTATTCTATCTTCGTGAAATTGTCCTCAGAACGCACTGACTTAAAACCTGGTTCAAACTTTTTTATTTTCCGTGGAATAAGTCTAATCAGTCTTTTAGTCCTTGTTTTAGTGGGGCTTACACTATGGGGAGAAGCACATGATTGGGACCGTATTTTTTCTGCACAGTTTTTTTCTGATAAAAATATCTGGTTTCTGGCAGATATTTCTCCCTGGAATTGGCTCTATGATTATGGAATCATTCCTGGAGTATTAGTCTCCGTCATTTCTATTTTGATCTTGATAAATACCCGGGCCAAGTCCAGTTGGTCAAGTCTACGGCCTTATTTATTTATTTGCGCTTTAACTCCTTTTATAGCTTCGCTCCTCTTAGTCAATATCGTTCTGAAGGATCACACGGGACGTCCCCGTCCCCGTGAAATATCGCAGTTCAGCGGAAACTGGGAATACAAACCCGTACTTGAAGCAGGCATTCCAGGACGCGGTCATTCATTTCCATGTGGACATTGCTCTATAGCCTTCACTTTGACCAGTGGCATTGTATTTTGGCAGAGGTCACGCAAATTTGCTTTGACTTCCTTTGCACTTGGAATGACATATGGCTTGTTGATGAGCTATGCCCGTATTGTACAGGGCGGACATTTTTTGAGTGATGCCTTCTGGTCGTTGGGAGTGGTCTGGTTCACTGTAATTTCATTGTATTATTTCGTTTTTCAACCACCCAGGAGGGAATATAATCCGATTGCTAATTATACAAAAAGACAAAAGTGGAAAATCGTTGCATCTACAACAATTTTCCTTGCTGTTCTAAGTATTTTTATTTGGACTCGCCGTCCTTTTTACAAAGACCACATTGGCAGTTTTGAGATTCTAACCAACGTAAAACAATTGAATATCCATCTCCCTGACAAATGGGAAGTTGAAACTCCAATTTTTGAAGTTCGACAAAACGGAATATTTCTCTTGGAAATACGGGGATTTGCCCCTCCACATACAACACATTATCTCAGTTTCAGTTCTAAAACGAATGAATCTACTGCCAAATTATTATTTAAGGAAACTGTTGATGGTTACCAGAGGGGATTCCGGCAAATATTAAAGCTTCGCTTACCTGAGAGCTATAAAGGTCATCTCAATACAATTGCTGAATAGTTAATCTTTAAACATTTTTAGCATATAGATTACACTCCATCTTCAAGAATTGTTTGAATTTACTGATTCTCGTCTTAGTCCTAAACAGTTAAAAAAATCAAAATTCACAAGATAATCATTTTGGTCTTGAGATAAACCCACCTCCGATAGAAAATATACTTTTCAGTTATTAAAACGGCACCACGCCTGAATCCCCGTCAATCATAAGTCAAAAGAGGAACAATGAAAATATACCGACTCGTAATTTTATTTTTATTCACAGCAACCTTTTTCACAAGCTACTACTTTTCAGCATTAGCCGGGACTGATCTGATTAAAGCATCTTCGATTGCAATGAACGGTTCCGCAAAATATCCAGACGGCTTCACCCATTTTGACTATGTAAATCCGGATGCACCTAAAGGTGGTTCTGTACGTTTGAATTCCATCGGGACTTATGACAGTTTCAACGGATTTATCTCCAAAGGTGTTTCCGCTGATGGACTGGGCATGATTTACGAAACACTGACAACTGGTTCCTCCGATGAGGCTTTTACCGAATATGGTTTGATTGCGGATGAAATTGAGTATCCTGAAGACAGAACCTGGGTGATTTATCATCTTAATCCAAAAGCCAGGTTTCACGATGGAGAAACAATTAACGTGGATGATGTTATCTTCACTTTCAATACATTGATTGAAAAAGGTGCGCCTTTTTATAAATCTTATTATGGAGACATTGTCGAAGTCAAAGATCTTGGAGATCGCCGTGTCAAATTCCAGTTCCGTGAAGGAGTTACTAATAGAGAACTGGTACTGATTACAGGACAGCTTCCTGTTCTTCCTAAGCATTACTGGGAAAGCAGGGATTTTTCAAAATCCACTCTCGACCCACCAATGGGCAGTGGAGCATACCGTATCAAAGATTTCAAGGCAGGCAAATACATAACTTACGAACGTGTCAAGGATTACTGGGCGGCGAATCATCCCGTCAACAAAGGCAGCAACAATTTTGATACAGTACGTTACGATTATTACCGAGATGCCACCGTATCTCTGGAAGCCTTCAAAGCTGGGGAATATCACTTCCGCGAGGAAAATAATTCAAAAATGTGGGCCTCAATGTATACCGGAAAAACATTTGAAGAAAAACTCATAATCCGTGCGGAAATCCCGCATGAACTGCCACGTGGAATGCAGGGCTTTGCATTTAATTTACGCCGGTCGATTTTCAAGGATCGTAGGGTCAGAGAAGCAATTAGCAATGCCTTTGATTTTGAGTGGAGTAACAAAAACCTTTTTTATGGACAGTATAGACGTACAGACAGTTTTTTCGAAAATTCTGAGCTCGCATCAAGCGGCTTACCGTCTCCGAAAGAACTGGCGATTCTGGAACCATTCCGTAAAGATCTACCGGAAGAAGTTTTTAGCAAAAAGTTTCGCCCTTCACTAACGGATGGAACTGGGAATATTCGTAGTCAGTTGCGTGCCGCTTCAAAACTTTTCAAAGAAGCCGGTTGGGAGATTAAAGACGGAAAGCGTGTCAATTCCAGTACAGGAGAACAACTTAAGTTTGAAATATTACTGATCTCCCCCGCATTCGAACGGATTGTACTGCCCTTTAAGAAAAACCTGGAACGCATGGGAATTGAGGTCAGTGTAAGAGTTGTGGATACTTCTCAATACGTAAACCGTATCCGTTCCTTTGATTTTGATATGTTTGTGATGGTGATAGGTCAGTCCCTCTCACCGGGTAATGAGCAGGATAACTACTGGAGTTGTAAAGCAGCTGAAACCAGTGGAGCACGCAACTTCATCGGTATCTGCAATCCTGCAATCGACAAACTAATTCGGCTAGTAATTGAGGCGCCTGATCGTGAAAAATTAATCAATCGTACCAGAGCCCTGGATCGTGCGTTGTTGTGGGGACACTACGTCGTACCGCACTGGCACATCAACTATTATCGCCTTGCATACTGGAATAAGTTTTCCCGTCCGGAAATAACTCCCAAATATAGTTTGGGATTTTTTACCTGGTGGGTAGATGAACAAAAAGAAAAAACTTTGTTGGCAAAAAAGCCAAATTTAAAATAAACAAAACACCGAGGAGGATTTTATAGCCCTGCGTAATTCTACATGACTGCCTATATTATCCGTCGTTTGTTGCTCGTTATTCCAACGCTGATTGGAATAATGACTGTCAACTTCATCATCATCCAGATTGCTCCAGGAGGTCCTGTGGAGCAAATGATAGCCCAGTTACAGGGCGAAGCAGTCAGTGCAACCGAGCGTCTCTCAGGCGGAGGTGAAGACATTAAAGGTCAAAAGAGCGCCGTTTCAGATAAACCCTCCAAATATCGCGGTTCACAGGGACTTGCTCCAGAACTGGTAGAAGAAATCGAGCGCATGTATGGTTTTGATAAGCCGCTGCATGTTCGATTTTTTAAGATGATGCGTGATTATGCTTCATTCAATTTTGGAGAAAGTTTTTTCCGAGATCAGAAAGTAGTTGACCTGGTTCTAGAAAAAATGCCAGTTTCGATTTCTCTCGGCATCTGGAGCACTTTAGCCGTCTATCTGGTCAGCATTCCTCTTGGCATCCGTAAGGCTCTCAAACACGGCTCACGCTTTGATGTTTGGAGCAGCACCATTGTTATTCTCGGTAATGCCATTCCCACATTTTTGTTTGCGATCCTACTGATTGTCCTTTTTTCCGGCGGAAGCTATTTCAGCTGGTTTCCTCTGCGCGGACTCGTATCTGACAACTTCTCCACTTTACCCTGGTGGCAACAGATTCTTGACTATTTTTGGCATCTGGTGCTCCCGATTACTGCAATTTTAATTGGTAGTTTTGCCTCCCTGACAATGCTCACCAAAAACTCCTTTCTCGACGAAATAAACAAACAATACGTGATTACGGCCCGCGCAAAAGGGATTACGGAAAGGCGGGTGCTTTACAAACATGTTTTCCGGAATGCCATGCTGATTATCATAGCGGGATTTCCTGCTGCCTTCATCGGTATGTTTTTCACAGGTTCATTATTGATTGAAATCATTTTTTCACTTGATGGTCTGGGTTTACTGGGCTTTGAATCAACCATTCAACGCGATTATCCAGTTATGTTCGGGACACTTTTTGTTTTTACTTTGCTGGGACTGATTGTCGGGATTATCAGTGATTTGATGTACACTGTGATAGATCCCAGAATTGACTTTGAAACCAGAGAAGCATAATGCTGAGTCCCATAACGCTTCGCCGTCTACAGCATTTTAGAGCAAACCGCAGAGGATATTGGTCTTTATGGATTTTTCTGTCCATCTTTTTTGTTTGCATTTTTGCCGAAGTTGTCGCAAATGACAAACCACTGCTGGTGATTTATGAGGGGCACTTGATTTTTCCAGTAATTGAGACAATTCCGGAAACAGAATTTGGTGGTGAATTTGCAACCGAAGCGGAATATCGCGATGAGTTTGTACGAGAATTAATTGAAAAGAAAGGTGAAATATACTGGCCCATGATTCGCTACAGTTATGATACGATCAACTATGATTTAACTGCTGCAGCCCCATCTCATCCTACTGGCGAAAACTGGTTTGGAACTGACGACCAGGGACGTGATGTGGTAGCTCGGCTGATTTACGGCTTTCGCATTTCTGTTTTGTTTGGACTGGTGCTGACAATTCTGAGTTCGATTATTGGAGTTGCAGCAGGTGCAGTTCAGGGCTACTTTGGTGGTCGTGTAGATATTCTTGGACAGCGTTTCATCGAAATCTGGTCCGGACTGCCAGTTCTGTTTTTGTTGATTATCCTATCAAGTTTCGTAGAGCCAAATTTCTGGTGGCTACTAGGTATCATGCTTCTCTTCAGCTGGATGGGACTGGTTGGAGTCGTGCGGGCAGAGTTTTTAAGGGGGCGTAATCTGGAATATGTGCGGGCAGCACGGGCTCTGGGTATGAGTCACAGCAGAATCATGAAACGCCATATTCTGCCGAATGCCATGGTTGCCACTATGACTTTTATGCCTTTCATCCTTTCCGGTTCAATCACCACACTCACTGCACTTGATTTCCTGGGCTTCGGTTTACCTCCGGGATCTCCTTCTCTGGGTGAACTACTGGCCCAGGGGAAAGCCAATCTTCATGCTCCATGGCTGGGAATTGCAGGCTTTTCAGTGATTGCACTGCAACTAAGCTTGCTGGTTTTTATCGGCGAAGGTGTACGTGATGCCTTTGATCCCCGGCATAATGCTTAATATATCAAAGAAACTCTCTTGAAAATCTCCTAATTTAATCCGTCATTAATAAAACTTTGTTTCAACTCAAGTAAGTGCAGTCTGAATTTTAACTGAAAGGAAAAAAATGAAGAATGAAGAAAATAGTCCTATTCAACCCGTCAGCGGAAAAATCGTTCCGCGTTACGCTGGCCCTGCTACTTTTGCAAGGCTTCCGGAAATACGAGATGTAAAGAAGTGCGATATTGCAATACTTGGAATTCCCTTTGATTCAGGAACCAGCTATCGCCCCGGAGCCAGATTTGGGCCTCAAGCCATCCGGCAGGCTTCAAGACACCTCCGGACTCAGTATCATCCGGCCTATGACACCGAACCGTTTGCAGAACTGCAGGTAGCAGATGCAGGGGACATAGCTTGTAATCCGTTTAATATTGAGGAAGCAGTCGGACAAGTCCAAACTGCTACGACAGATCTTTTGGGAAAAGTAGGCAGCATTATCAGTCTGGGGGGTGACCATACGATTGCTTTGCCTTTACTGCGGGCGGTAAATCATTTTCACGGATCTGTCGCTCTCGTTCATTTTGACGCGCATCTGGACACCTGGGATACCTACTTTGGCGCTACTTATACTCACGGGACACCGTTTCGACGAGCTGCTGAAGAAAAACTGTTCCTAGATCATGCTTCAATTCATGTCGGGATCCGGGGACCTTTATATAGCAGGGATGATCTGTACAATGATGAAGAATTAGGATTCAAGGTTGTGCATTGTGATGAGTTCCAAAATGAAGGTGTGGAACACGTCATCAAACGCATAAAGGATCGGGTGGGTAACAACCCAATGTATTTGTCAATTGACATTGATGTGCTAGACCCAGCTCATGCTCCTGGAACAGGGACACCAGAAATCGCAGGAATGTCTTCACGGGAATTACTCGGGGTTTTAAGGGGATTAGCCGGACTGAATATTATCTCTGCGGATGTTGTAGAAGTTGCTCCGGCCTATGACCACGCCGAGCTGACTTCACTTGCTGCGGCTACCACAGTTTTTGAACTCATTAATCTTTTGGCGCATTACCGAAAAAATAATACCTAAAAACTGAATTGTGTTTATTTCATTTGACATGTTCGTTCAGTTAAATTTCAAGATAAGTTTATATCATGTATACTTATAATATTTGTTCCGGTGGAATGAACTCATAACCAAAAGCCTCAGAAACGCCCTTACAGATAACATTTCCTGCATGAGTGTTGATACCTAATGCCAGGGCATGATCTTCCTTGCACGCCGTTTTCCAGCCTCTATTGGCTAATTGAACAGCATATGGTGTAGTCACGTTGGTTAAGGCCATCGTAGAGGTTCTTGCTACAGCACCGGGCATGTTTCCCACAGAGTAATGAACTACACCGTGCTGCACATAAACTGGATCGCTGTGATAGGTGACACGATCAATGGTTTCAATACAACCTCCCTGGTCGATAGCCACATCGACAATAACAGATCCCTGTTTCATGGTTTTGACCATGGCTTCAGTTACCAGATGAGGTGCTTTTTCCCCAGGAATCAACACACCTCCAACCAGCAAATCTGTACTTTCCACAGCCTTCGCGATGTTATAACTGTTGGACATCACCAGTTGAACACGTCCGTTGAACACGTCATCAAGATAGCGCATTCTGTCTGCACTTACATCAAGAATGGTAACTTTTGCACCCATCCCGACGGCCATTTTGGCTGAGTTAATTCCAACTACTCCGCCTCCGATAATCACTACCTCTGCCGGTTCTACTCCCGGAACACCGCCCAGCAACACGCCCTGCCCGCCCTGCGGCTTCTCCAGAAAACGGGCTCCGACTTGTACAGCCATGCGCCCGGCGACTTCACTCATTGGAGTGAGCAGAGGCAAACTACGATCCGGCAGCTGTACTGTTTCGTATGCAATGGAGGTGGTTTTACTGCTCATAAGCGCATTGGTCAATGCTTCTTCGGCGGCCAAATGCAGATAGGTAAACAAAAGCAAATCCTCCCGGAAAAATCCATATTCCTCAGGAAGCGGTTCTTTGACTTTGTAAACCATTTCGGTGGACCATACCTCAGCGGCTGTATCAACTATGTTCGCGCCGGCTTCCTGATATTCTGAATTGCTGAAACCACTGCCCAAACCTGAGTCTTTTTCTACAAACACCTGATGGCTGTTCTGCACGAGTTCAGCTACTCCGGCCGGCGTAGCACCTACCCGATTTTCCATTTCCTTAATTTCTTTCGGAACACCTATTCTCATTTTATCCTTTTCTCAAGTATTTGTTTTAAATTGTTTTTTTATAAGTTGAAATACTGAATAATAACTTCCTGTATAAAGAATATTTATTCAAACGGGACGACCATTTAGTTTAATGCCTGCTTTAAAGCATTTCCGATTGCATCCATAATCATATCTGCCTCACTTTCCTGCAGTACCAAGGGTGGAGCCATGATTAAAACATTATCCAGCCCCGGGACAGTGAAACCGTTACGCATAACATGGACTCCCTGTTTCATACAGTTTTGAACTATTGCATTAGATCGTGCCGTCTCCAGAGGAGTTTTACTTTCCTTGTCGGAAACCAGTTCTATACCAAGAAGCAAGCCCTTGCCACGGATTTCACCTACAAAAGGATGGTCCGTAAATTCATTCAATCCGGCCTTGATATAGAGCTCCATTTTTGCAGCATTGGCCACCAGATTCTCACGCTCGACAATTTCAATATTTTTTAAACTGACTGCCGCAGCAACAGGATGACCACCGTATGTGTTAACATGCCTAAAATGCTTGAGCTCGTTTGCTTCACCGTAAAATGCTTCAAAGATATTCTCCTTAACTACCGTAGCAGCAACGGGCATATAGCCGCTGGCCATACCCTTTGCAAAAGTAAAAATGTCCGCTTTGGTGCCCCAGTGTTCGTGACCAAACATTTTTCCGGTTCTGCCGAATCCGGAAACTACTTCGTCCAGGATCAGAAGTACATTGTACTTATCACAAACTCTCCTGATTTCAGTTAAATAATTATCAGGAGGAACCATCACTCCACCACCGGAAATCATAGGTTCCATTAAAAATGCCGCAACCGTTTCTTCCCCCTCATAAATGATTGTGTCTTCCAGGAATTTGACACATTCTGTACCATGTTCTTCTTCAGTCAACTTTGGATGCCGCCGATACGGATAAGGCGGAGGAATATGTAAAAATCCGGGAGCAAGTGGCTCATAGCCGATCTTGCGCTCAGCCTGGCCGGTAGCAGTCATAGTTGCCAGTGTGTTTCC
>CABXOR010000038.1 GCA_902513935.1 uncultured SAR324 cluster bacterium | reverse complement strand
GAGCTACGTCCCCAGAAGTTGGAAAAAGCAGGATGAGTAGAAATCTTTTTAAGGATTTAAACGAGCTGATTTAATTCAAATTTTTAGGTGCGTCTTGTCACCGGAAGGCAGAGTGATAACGCCCTGATAGTTGGCGTCCCCAAGGGGAGTCGAACCCCTGTTGCCGCCGTGAAAGGGCGGAGTCCTAGGCCGCTAGACGATGGGGACTAGTAACCCCATATTTTATGATTGATAGTATATTTTGTCAATATTATTTTGCGGTTTTCAATAAAGTATCGACTTCTCTAAAGTAAAGAAATTCAGCTTTGCAGAAAATCCTGTATTTCCTGAGCTAGGTTTTGCGGAATCCCCGGCACCTGCATTATTTCGTCTAAAGACGCCTGCCTTAAACCAGTTAAACTGCCGAAGTGCTTCAGCAAAAGTCGCCGACGCTTTGGTCCGATTCCCTGGAGATCATCAATTCGCGAATGCAGTGTGTCTTTTCGTTTGAGTTTGCGCTGAAATTCAATGGCAAAACGGTGCGATTCATCTCGGATGTTCTGCAAAAAATAAAGCACATCTGAGTTGCGGCGCATGCGGATTTCGTTTTTCTGCTTTGGTTTCACCACATATTCATAATCAACATTTTGGCCCCGGCTGCGTCCCATCTTCCTGGCGGATCGGCCTTTTGCCAGTCCTATCAAGTCGACTTTCCGTAATATACCAAATTCTGCCAAAACTTTTTCAGCAATATTGATTTGTCCTTTTCCACCGTCAATTAGAATCAAGTCCGGAAGTTTCCCCCCTTCTGCCAGAGCACGTTTGTAACGACGCGTGAGAACTTCTTTCATACTCGCAAAATCATCCGGACCAGAAATGTTCTTGATTTTGTATTTCCGGTAATCTTTATTTGAAGCAGAGTTATTCTTCCAGCAGACCATTGAAGCAACTGTCATTGTTCCAGAAAGATGCGAAATATCAAAGGCTTCCACTACTTTCGGAAGCCGTTTCAATCTTAATTCGTACTTAACATGCTTCAAAATATTAGTGTTTTTTGTATAACGTCTGTGCGCCTCTGATAAATTAACTTTTGCATTGTTGTATGCCATTGTAACAAGTTCTTTTTTCCGTCCTTTCTGAGGACAAACAACGTAAACGCGCTGTTTAGATTTTTTATTGAGTGCATCTTCAAGCAGTTTCCTATCTGTATACTCAAAGGGCAATAATATTTCACGGGGAACAATTGAACCTTCCGGCATATAAATTCTATGCAGTGCCTGTCCCAGTAAATTATCTGAGGATGCTTCGCTGCTGTCCTCAAAAAAGAAAAAATCTGTCCCCAGCAGTCTGCCGTTGCGAATGAACAAAACCTGGACTCCGGTTGAGTCAGCTTCACGGAAAAGATTAAACACATCCTGATCCTTGCCCTTGACATCAAGTACCATTTGTCTCTCGAAAATCCGGCTCATGGCTCGAATCTGATCACGGTACTGAGCTGATTTTTCGTACTCAAGTTTTTTGGACGATTGCTCCATCCGCTGTTCCAGTTCCCTCAGGAGTTCCTTATCACGACCTTTTAAAAACAATCGAACCTGGCGCACCACTTTTCCATACTCTTCCACAGAAACAACACCCCGACATGGAGCAAGGCAGCGCTTCATTTGAAAATTGAGACAGGGACGGTATGTTTTTTTCCCGTCAAGCAGCATTTTGCTGGTACGCAACGGGAAATATGTCATGACTGCTTTCAACACTTGGCGGGCATCTTTCACAGAAGGATATGGCCCATAATATTCTGATTTTACATCAATATTTTCACGCACCAGCATAAGGCGCGGATACATTTCTCCAACAGTCAGTTTGCAGTACGGATACGATTTTCCATCCTTGAGAGCCACGTTGTAACGGGGATGGTGTCTTTTGATCAACTGTTCTTCCAGAATTAGCGCTTCTGCTTCAGTGTCTGTAACAATCAGGGAAAAATCATGGATACGGGAGACCATGAGCTGGATCCGTAAATTGTGTTTGGCAGAGTTGTTAAAATAGGAACGGACGCGGTTGCGGATGGATTTGGATTTGCCGATGTAGAGGATGCTTTGCTGATCATCCTTGAAAAGATAAACTCCGGGAAGGTTCGGCAGGTCGGAGAGTTTATCCCGTGCGGAAGAAATGCCTCCGCCACCTTTTACAGCATGGCGGGTTTCTTTGTTCATTTTGATTACTGCATCAAATCTGCAATTGTTTCAGGAACTTTTTTTACAAAATCTGCAATTGTTCCATATGGTCCAATGTCCATTTTCAGCGCATATTGAATGACCACTGTTGGTGTGCCGGACACACCATAAAGGGCTGCTTTTCGTTCTCCGTCCTTGATCAACTGGTTAACCCACTTTTGATCTTTTTCTTTTTGAAACTCTTTGTGCATTCCAAGCGAACGTGCCAGATAATTTATAATTCCGGGATCAAACACATTTACTCCATGCTTGAAACTTGCCTTGAAAAGTTCATCCTTGATCAAATCAGCTTTACCAATTTTTCTTGCCACATAATAGAGTCGCAAGGGAAAATCATCTTGTCCACGGAAGACAATCGGAATGTCAATAAATTCGACTTTGTCAGAAAATTTTTCGCGGAAGTTTCTCGAGGCTTTGTGAAGATTATTGCAGTGAGGGCAGCCGAAATTCATAAACTCCTCATATACAACTTTTTTAAGACTATGTGCAGCAGGCACATTCCCAACTACATCATAATGCCCCTGGATGGATTCTTTGGCCAAAACAGAACCCGCCAGAATCAACCCAAAGATTATTAATACTACTTTATGCATTTCTTTACTCCAACTTTTTTGTTGATGATGATTCCTCTTTGACTTCCTGGTGATACGCAGCGCAAACCCGGAATCCAGGGGGCTAACAGAAAATCTTGTTCTCAACCTTAGCCTACATCTGGTTCCCGGAACAAGTCATGACAAATAAATTACTTTTTCAGCAAACCCAATTTATTTTGTGAAAGGTCTCCCCACAAAAACTGCAGAATCGCCACAGCAGACACTGCGGCAGTTTCCGTTCTGAGAATCCTTGGGCCAAGATCTACCGGACACATTCCGGAACGGAGCGCAAAATTAATTTCCTCAGGATGAAATCCTCCTTCCGGACCAACCAACACCCGTTGGTGCTCCTTTGGTTTTGCTCGGTCTGCACCGGTGCTATTATTCCAGCAAACAGAATCAGCCAATCCTGGGGAAAGTACCCATGAATTTGGACATTCAGAAAGTGCAGACAAAGCTGTCTCCAGATTCAAATGCCAATATATTTCGGGAGGGAATTGCCGTCCGCACTGTTTGGAAGCCTCCAAGGCAATACGCTTCCAGCGTACCATTTGACGCTCAGCCTGTGAAGTACGGAATACTTTTGAAGAATGAACGCCGCCAAAAAAATCCAAACGATGAACACCAAGTTCAGTCGTTTTTTGCAGAATAAAATCCAATGCCTTTTCTTTGAGCAAAGCCTGCATAATTTCCAACCGAAGAGGTGACTTAGGCGGAACTGCAACCGTTTTTTCCGGAACAAACTTGAGAGAATTCCGGGAAAGATTTTGCAAAACTACTTCAAAACGACAGCCCTGTTCGTCCTGAATGAGAAAATAATCCCCGACACGCAGACGACGTGATTTCAGAATATGCCCTGCTTCTTCACCCTTAAGTTCATATTGCCTGCCGCATTCAAGCACTCCGTCAAAAATAAAATACGACATTTTTCCTGATCAGGAATACTTAAACTTCAATTGGTCTTTTTTCAGACCAATGCTGACTTCTCCTCCATTTTCCAGCTTTCCAAACAAAACCTCATCTGCAAGTACGGTTTCAATTTCACGCTGAATCGTGCGTCCCATCGGACGTGCACCGAATATTGGATCATAACCTGTTTTGGCTAACCAGCTTTTTGCTGCATCCGTTACATTGATAATTACTTTTTGGTGCTGAAGTTTGACTTCCAACTCCACCAGCATTTTTTCTACGACCATCAAAACAACCTCTTCAGGAAGACCTGCAAATGTAATGATGTTGTCCAGACGGTTGCGAAACTCCGGACTAAACATTTTTTCAATAGCTTTTTTGGAAGGCCTTTTGGGGGTACTTCCGCCAAATCCAATGGTGGTCGAACCCATTTCCTTGGCCCCCACATTTGAAGTCATAACCAGCACAACGTTGCGGAAATCCGCTTCACGACCATTGTTGTCAGTCAGGGTTGCATGATCCATAACCTGCAGAAGAATATTGAAAATATCCGGATGCGCTTTTTCGATTTCATCCAGTAGGACCACACAATGCGGATTTTTGCGAACAGCATCCGTCAGCATACCACCCTGATCAAACCCGACATATCCGGGAGGCGCGCCGATCAGGCGAGAAACTGTATGCTTTTCCATGTATTCACTCATGTCAAAGCGTTCAAAATTAATTCCCATGATAAAGGCCAGTTGCTTTGCCAGTTCTGTTTTTCCTACACCGGTAGGTCCGGTGAACAGAAAAGAGCCTATTGGATGATCCGGATGATGTAGTCCTGCACGGGAGCGCTTGATGGCCTGTACTAAAGTTCCTATTGCTTCATCCTGACCAAAAACCTGCATCTGCAATTCTTTTTTCAGTTCCCGCATTTTATCCTTATCAGTAGAATTCATCCGTTCCACAGGAACACGCGCCATTCCTGCAACCACCTTTTCTATATCCTGTACAGCAACTGTTTTGCGTTTTGTTCCGGAACGCAACCGTACCATCGAGCCAGCCTCATCAATCACATCAATTGCCTTGTCCGGCAAATAGCGCTCGTTAATATATTTTTCAGCAAGCTCTGCAGCAGTTTTTATGGAACCGACTGTGTAACGCAACTCATGATGTTTTTCATATCGTGACTTCAAACCTTTGAGAATCTTAATTGTTTCCGCCAGTGTAGGTTCTGTGATGTCAATCTTCTGGAAGCGGCGTGCAAGCGCACGGTCCTTTTCAAAAATCTTTTTGAATTCTTCATAAGTCGTGGAACCGATACAACGGATTTCTCCTTTTGCCAAAGCAGGTTTCAGCAGATTTGAAACATCCATAGATCCCCCGCTGGTTGCTCCTGCTCCAATAATTGTGTGAATTTCATCTATGAATAAAATCGAACCCGAACGCTTTTCAAGTGCTTTCAGAACAGCTTTTATACGTTGTTCAAAATCTCCACGAAACTTGGTTCCTGCCAGTAAAGCGCCAATATCGAGAGCAAATACTTCTGTCCCTTTCAGTATTTCCGGTATGTCACCTTTGAAAATCTGCAGGGCAAGTCCTTCGGCAACAGCGGTTTTTCCAACTCCAGGATCTCCCACATAAATTGGGTTATTTTTGCGACGTCTGCACAAAATCTGGAGAGTTCGGTTGATCTCATTTTCGCGTCCAATCAGAGGATCAATCCGGTTTTCTGCTGCCTGCAAAGTCAAATTTTGGGTGTAAAGGTTCAGTGGATTCTGTTCGGGACGTGTCTGTTCACCTTCTTCCTCCTCATCTTCCAATCCTTCATATTCAGGTCCTTCTCCCTCATCTTCTTCCACCAGCACTTTGGCAATGCCGTGTGAAATATAATTCAGCAAATCCAGACGGGTGATATCCTGTTTCTGTAAAAAATAAGACGCATAAGACTGAGATTCACGGTGAATTGCAACCAGTACATCCCCGACATCAGCAGAAGCTTTTCCGGAACTGTTGACATGCATGATTGCTAAATGCAACACACGCTGAACGGCACGTGTCTGCCGCGGCAGCCTGTTTCCATCAAATTCTTCCTGCTGAGAAAAGAAGTCCTCCAAATCCTGCTTGATGAGGGTTGTGTCTCCTCCACAACTTCGAATAACATTAAGTCCCGCATCATTGTGCAGCAAAGCAAAGAGTATGTGTTCAACACACAAATATTCATGTCGCCGGTCAATAGCTTCACTTTGAGCTGCCATCAGGCACATTTCTAAATCTTTTGTGAACATAATCTCAACTCAATTTTCTTCCATTGTTGCTTGTAGAGGATATTCATATTGTTTCGCCAACCCATGTACCACTTCCACTTTCGTTTCTGCAACCTCAAAAGTGTAAGAACCGCAAATTCCAATTCCGTTTTCATGAACATGAATCATGATCTTTGTTGCCTCATTTAAACTTTTTCCAAACACTGTTTCCAGTACATACACCACAAATTCCATCGAGGTATAATTATCATTATGAAGCAGAACTCTGTAGCTTTGAGGCGGCTTCAGCTTCTTTCGTGTTTTAGTCTTCAGCTGTTCATCAATTTCAATTTCACTCATTATTTTTTCCCGGAAACCCAGACCTAATTTTCAAACAAATCCAATTCTGCATGAAAATTTCAAACTAATCGTTTTTCTGTAGATAAATGCACTTTAACTCATTTTTTAGTTAAGTCAATCTGTTTATTAATATTTTTCACTAATTTCCCTTCACTCTTACTTCCAGTGCGGAGTCAGCATCCTTTAAAAAAACCCGACTATTGGGCAGAATACTGTGTGTAAGCCAGACATTTCCACCAATAATTGAACCTTCTCCAATCACCACATCTCCTAAAATTGTTGCGCCGGAATACACGATCACGTTGTTTTCGATAGTTGGATGACGCTTTAAATTCGGGTTAGCCAGAGAATGTTGCGGACTGAGTGCTCCTAAAGTAACACCCTGATAAAGCCGGATCTGATCCTTGATTACTGCAGTTTCCCCAATCACGATCCCGGTGCCGTGATCAATCATCAGGCCTTTCCCAATTGAAACACCCGGATGAATATCAATTCCGGTTTGTGAATGAATGTGTTCAGTCATGATTCTCGGAATCAAAGGCACTTTCCTTTCGTGCAAAAATTTCGCAACTCTAAAGACACTTACTGCCTGAAGACCAGGGTAGGCCAGCACGATCTCACGCTTGCTGACCGATGCAGGATCGCCTTGAAGAATTGCGTCAACATCCTCAGAGAGAACTTCACGCATTTCCGGAATGTATTCCAGAAATTCGAAAGCAATGTTTTCAACCTGTTCTCCAAATTCACGCTTTTCCTCACAATTTTCCCCTTCCTGCGAAGCCTTCCAGCAAAGAACCAGCTCTATAAATTCCTTGAGGCGGTAGAAAATAGAGACCGTTTGCTGTCCAACAATATGAGGTAAATTGAGATTATCAAAAGACTCCTGCCGGATTAAACCGGGAAACAGCAGTACCTGAATATCTTCAACCAGTTTAACAATACTTTCCTTAGTCGGCAAAGCAACCTCGCCGATATGTTCTATTTCCGGATGTTCCCGGTAAGAGACCATCAGGGCATCAATTATTTTTTGCAGCCTTTTTCCCTTATCTTTTGACATCGTTTGGTTACTGGTTTGAAAATGATCATTCCGAACCATTTCGTTGAAGAAATTATGTTCCGGAATTGAGTTGAATGAAACTAACTGTTATGCTGTAAAATATAATTCAAAATTAACCGCTTATTTAGAATGCAAAGCTACAAAAAAGAATTTGCCAAATTTCTCGTACGTGCAGAAGCTCTGCAGTTTGGGGAATTCACGCTCAAAAGCGGGCGCAGCTCACCTTACTTTTTCAATTCCTCAAAATTCAACACCGGCCCCCTGATTGAAGAGCTGGGTCGAAACTATGCCTCGGCAATTGAGGAAAATGCTCCAAACTGCAGTTTAATCTTCGGTCCGGCTTACAAAGGCATTCCTTTGTGCGTTTCTGCAGCCACAGCTTTGTCGAGCAGTCTTAACCAGAATATAGGATATTTCTTTAATCGAAAAGAGAAAAAGACACATGGTGACCTGGGATCACTTGTTGGTCAGCTGCCGTTGGCGAAGGATTCGGTGGTTATGGTTGATGATGTGATCACTGATGGACTGACTAAAATAGAGTCTGTTGCCATGATTCGGGAGCTTTGCGGGGTTAAGTTTTCCGGTGTACTAGTGGCACTCGACCGGATGGAAAAAAATTCTCTGGGACGTGATGCCATTGCGGATTTTGAACAAATAACCGGCGTTCCAGTCTGGTCTGTCATCACTATCCGTGAAGTTTGTGATTATCTGAATAATCGTGAAATCGACGGTGCCGTTGTTTTGGATGATGATATATTTCTAAAAATAGAGCATTATCTTGAAGAACACAGTGTCCGTTAGCATGGTCCGGAAAGTAAAATACTTATCATTCTGTTTTACCTTTGTTTCTCTTGAGTCATGAATTCTCGCATGATACTTATATTATTGATTGCAGAGTGTCATCTCGAACGAAGAGAGAGATTGAAAAAAAGTGCGGTTTCCTTATATGATCCTTCACAGTACTTTCGGGATGACGTGATAAAACTTGTAACTGTATAGTATTTAAAACAAATATGCAGAAAGCACAGGAGTCTGAACAAAGCATTCAGCGTGCCCGTGTTTCTTGGGAGCAATCCAAAGAAGACCTGGAAATGGCCAAATCCTTTATCAAAACAAATCCGGATACCAGCTGTCTACTTAGCAACCAGGCTGCGATCAATGCCTTCAGTTCAATTTTGCAGGCACATGGTCATTTTCAGCTTCCGGCTTACTCTTCAACTGAAATGCTCAACATATGCAGTTCTGTTGTATCGGAAGTCGAGGAAACACGTCCGCAGTGTGATGTACTTGACAGTGCCCTGAATCGGGATTTACTGGGACACACCCGCCCAAAATATATCCAGTTCACGCCGGCATTCGCCAAAACTTCGTACGAAGCAAGCAGGCAAATTCACAAAATTATCAAAGCCTACTGGAGGGAGAACAGAGCGCGTTTTTTTACTCCATGATTGATTGTTAGCAGTGAAACTGTGTCAGCACTAAAGTTGTTTATTTTTTGAATAACACTCTGTTCAGGTACAGAGAAATAGCTGTCATTTTTTAGCTGTCAGCAATCAGTATAAAATTCTGGTTTGTACTATGAAAACTGATTGCCATTACTGAGTACTGATAGCAAATAATCTTTTTTTTCAGGCACTATGCTAAATAAAATAAGACACTGTCTTGCCGACCATCAGCCGCCTAAAAATACACAAATCGAAAAGCGTGCCTCTGTGCTTATTCCTTTGCTGAAATCTGAGGGTGAACTATTTGTTCTGCTGACAAAGCGTTCTAAGCAACTGCGCTCGCATGCAGGACAGGTTTCTTTTCCGGGAGGAAAGCAGGACACACAGGATGCAAATTCACTGGAAGCTGCACTCCGTGAAACACATGAAGAAATAGGTCTGCCACCGGAAAACGTAGAAATTATCGGCACACTGGACCAGATTCTTTCACTGCATTATTATCTGGTCACACCCTTTGTCGGTCTCATTCCCGAAGATTTTGTGCCTCTTCTAAATACAGCTGAAATTGAATCAGTCTTCAAGGCACCCCTCACCTTTTTCATGAACGGTGACAATCACTGGACCGAGGAATTCAAAACACCGATTGCAACTGTACTGGCACATCATTTTGATTATCAGGGATTTGATATTTGGGGCCTGACTGCTAAACTGATTCTGCGTCTGCTGGAAATCGGTCTCGGTCACATCCCGGATTTTCAAGTACATCATCCGGACTCCCCAAACTGGATGGAAAGGGCGCTGGATTATTCGGGAGAAGAGCTGCCGTTTGATTTAAAACCGCTCAGCCATTCTGAACAGGGGAAGGTACATCGATAAAAGAAAGCCAAGCACGCCCAAAGATTAGTGCGCTGCCTCTGTTCACACCAGAACGGAAACAAGTCAAATACTCATACTTCGGACAAAAACTGCTTGAGGTGCAAGGGTACAGGCTACTCCGGTCGCATTCCTACCTATGAAATTCTGAAGGTGAATTCTCTGTTACGAGACTGGTTTCAGGCTGGTGACAAAGGAAGGAAATTGATACGCCCAGAACCTGAACTTTACTTTCACACAATGCAACAAACTGCTCAACGCCTGACCAAAGAGGGTTTGACTGACTGGAAAGAAGTACAGCCGCTGTTACTGAAAGTTTAAGTATTGAAAGAAATTTTGAGACTTTAGGCTATAATAATAATTGAAGATGTTAATCAGTTCTTTCTGGACAGAGATCTTAGATTTGTGGAAAAGCAATTGAATCCCATGATCAAACAGCTTCATGTTACTCCCTAATAGCTGCAACACCAAATCAGGTTGGCGGAAACAATGTACTAACTCTAAACCTTTCTCGTTGCTGAAAGCCTTTCACAACATAACTAGTGTGTGAGATTAAATATGCATAACTTTTGCACGATTTTGGCAGGAAAGACTTTGAAACTAGTTTTTTGGTAAAATAAACAAACTCTATCCGTAAGAGCCGATTAACTGAAACCTTGTTAGTGCCGATCGTGCTAGTCCAAAAAGAATTTGAATATAACTGGTCTGTTAAGACAACCGCGACAGGGTGATGTTGCTCGGCTGATCTGTTTAAAGCTATTCTCAAATTGGTTGTAGTTAAGTTATTATAGTGTTAGAATAAGTAGTTAATTTCGGCCATTTTCTATGTAAATGTGTGTATGAAAAACTTTTCAATCCTTCTGCTTAAAGATAGTAACTTTGGAGTAAGCCAGTATCATTTTGGGTCAAAATTTATGTTTTTTTTGTTGGCCTTGATTTTGGTTGGCGCTGGAGCTTTAGGTTGGAAATTTTTTGACCAGCACCAGACAATCTTGAAGCAGGCTCAGTTTCTTGAAAAGCAGGAAAATACTCAGATAGCATTTCAGCAGCGGATAGATCTCTATGA
Source organism: uncultured SAR324 cluster bacterium (assembly GCA_902513935.1). The sequence continues at coordinate 8,561 of CABXOR010000038.1, read as the reverse complement.
CGGCCGTGAGTCCAGAATTTCGTTTCTTGAAAATTATGTTGAAGAATTGAAGCAGTCTTTACATAACAGTGACGTAATGTTTAAGAAACATTTGGCATTATTCCGTTCCAACACACATAAGTTGGATGAATTGCACGATTACATGTGCCAGACAATGGAGGCTCAATGTACTTCAAAACTCAAGGATCAAACAAATCCTCTACAGACCGTGAAGTGGCTGGATCAGATATATCAGGATTTTTTGCTCTTTAGTCAGTCTTTGCAGGAATTTACTACAAATCGTAGAAGTTTTGAAGAACAGGCAAACACCATTCAGCAGTTACGAGGACAACTCGTTGAAACAGAACAGAATTTGTCTGAACATATGGAGTTCCTCAAAGTTAATCAGGCGACGGTCATCCGGCTAACAAAAAAGATCAGTAAAACTACTGGAATAAGACTCAGCAAAATCGGAAAAACCAAACGAGTAAAAACTAAAACTGGGCGCGGAGGCCCTACAATTTTGGATAGCTTGTCTCTCGACTCACCGCAAACTTTATTAAGTTCCGGAAGTTTGCGTAGTTTTCTTTACAATAATTCTGATAACTACTTCGAAACCGTTGCCCAACTGGAGGATTTAAGCCAGTTGATTGAACGAAATAAAAGTTTCTGGAAACATACTCCGACCGTGATTCCACTTCGAAGCAGAATATTATCTGATCGTTATGGAATGCGAAAGGATCCATTCACCAAGAAACGTGGGTATCATGCTGGCATTGATTTCAGAGCAAAAAGAGGCTCCCCCGTTCACGCTCCTGCAGATGGCACTGTCCGAATTGCAGATCGCAAATCAGGATTTGGACTACTTGTGGAACTACAACATGGAAGAGGTTTTTTCCCCGGAAAGAAAAATTCTGTTCGCTACAGAACACGTTTTGCTCATCTTTCTAAAATAAAGGTAAGACGCGGTCAGAAAATTAAACGTGGAGACTTGCTAGGATTAGTAGGAAGCACTGGACGCAGTACTGGTCCACATTTACACTATGAAATAATTATTAACGGTCGACGTACAAACCCTCTGTTTCCAATTTCTAGGTTTAATCCGGACCAGCGCCTTTATCAAAATTGAGTGCAAGGCTGAAAAATTAACATGCCGAACCAAAATACTGCAGTAAACAAAGGACTTGGATTCTTGGGAGAGGATCTATATGTAGAGGGTAACATCCATTCACAAAAGAAAATGGTTGTGAGTGGAACAGTAGATGGATCCGTATTTTGCGATCAGGAGATTGTTGTTTCGGAATCTGGACATGTCAAAGGAAAGATTGAAGGTAATATAGTACTGGCTGCAGGAAAAATCAATGGTGATTTGCTGGTCCATGAACGCCTTGAGGTGAATGTAACTGCAAATATTAAAGGTGAAGTACAAGTTCCTTCCGGAAAACTTTTAATTCAGGAAGGAGCCAAACTGGACGCTCAGTGCATCATTCTTAACAAAGAACCTTCCGGCAAAAAAGCATTAACCTGATTTAATTAAGTAACCAAACTGCTATGCCCAGCAGATAATTATTTTTAATTTTCAATAATGCAATACCCAACTTCAAAAAATAGTCTTAAACAGCAGAGCAAGCCAGTTGAACAGTCCAAACTACTTAAGAATCATGACAGAATTCTGTATGTTAGCGGACTGTTTTCTCCACCAAAGGTACAAGAGACTCCTATTGTTGGCATGGCAAAAGAAACTGAAGAGTGGCGCTCGTTGTTCTCAATGGTCTTAATTGCAGGGTTTGGTGTGGTTATGCTCATAATATCAGTGATTGGGAGTTATGGAATATTAGCCACCAGCAGACTGGAAGCGCATGAACAAATGCTTCTTCAAAAGCTTGAATCGATGAAGGTTGAGAAAACTTTGATGCAAGAAGAAGTTTTGGCACTGAAAACCAGTCCGGAATATATTGAATTGATTGCACGCAAAGAGTTGGGTTTAGTGCATTCCACCGAGCTGATTTATTATCTCCCTCCTTCAGCTAAAGATTCCTCCCGCACCGATTTTTAATTAATCTAAAAAATGCGGTCTTCAAGTTTTTCAATAGATTGTTGAATGACTTCCGGAATAGGGGTTGTGTGATTTTTTTGATAGTTGTAGCACACCACAATTCCAGTACCTTCTGCGACCGGATCCGCATGCTTCTCACTGACGAGCAGATACTCCATTGTGAAACGTTTTTCGTGCAATTCTGTTATTTTTGCACCAGCAAATACAGTATCCGGATAAGTGAGGGGAATCCGATAGCGGCAGGAAGTGGAAGCTAATATTGGACCAATGCCCATTTTTTCCATTATTTTCAGCCAGCTTAAAGTCTCAAAATACTGGATTCGGGCACTCTCAAAATAACGAAAATAGATCACATTATTTACGTGCTGAAATGAATCAATATCTCCCCAAATTACTGGGATTTTTGTGACAACAGGAAAAGTTTTTAAGAGTTCTTTCATAAATTTTCTCAATGAGTGAAATTAATAAACAAAAAGAGGATCTGCCCCAAAATATAGCCTTGATTATCTGCAATGGTAATCCGCCTCCGGAAAAGCTGTTGCACCAGTTATGGCAAGAAGCAGATTATCGGGTAGCAGCCGATGGTGGTGCAAATCAGCTATACCGCTGTAATCTGATCCCGGATGCAGTGGTTGGCGATTTTGATTCAATTAAGCCGGAAGTCCGGAAGAAATTGCCAAACTCTAAGCTATTTCATGTTAAAGAACAAGACTCCAACGATGCCGACAAAGCAGTTCGACATTGCTTGATACGCGAATGCACAGAAATACACATTCTTGGAGCAGAAGGTGGTCGTAATGATCAGTTCCTTTCAAGTCTGGAAATTCTATTTAAATACACCCCAAATGTACGCCTCATTTTGTGGACTCCGCTGGAACGCATGGAGTTTATTCTTGACAACTGGAAAGAGAATCTTCCGCCAGGAACAATCCTTTCTCTGCTGCCACTTTTCGGTGGTGCTCAAGGTGTCGTCACACACGGATTAGAATTTTCTCTGGACGGCCATGATTTGCTTCCAGGAAAAACACCTTCCGGAGTCTCAAACCTTGTAATAAGCAATCCTGTATCAGTAACTCTGAAAAAAGGTCAGCTGTTGCTTGTTGTACAGCACACCACAAATTATTCATAACACTCTGAATCAGATTATAGTCAGAATAACTGTCAAAGTTAGAATGCTGTAAAGCGTTGAAAAGAGTACCGTCGTTGTAACAAATTCAGGAAACAGTTTGTATTCCATTGCTATGATTGAGACCAGGACAGCTGTGGGCATTGCTGCCTGCAGAATTCCGGTACTGAGTTCCAACCCTTCAAGACCAAAATAGGGTACAAGGAGCAGCGCCAAAACAGGACCTCCTATCAAACGTACTGTACTTGCAGCAAAAACGTTAAAGTTAATATTAATATTTGTAATTTCTCCCATTTGAACTCCAAGTGTAATCAGCATCACAGGGATCATCGCCTCCCCTAAGAGTCCACTCAAACGTGTCAGAAAAATTGGTACTTCTAAATCAGTAATATTGAAAACAAGAGCCGGAATCAGGGCTATTAAAGCCGGTGTTTTAAAAACAGAAAAGACAGCTGTCACACCTCCGCTGCGGACCCAACTTGCCACACCAACACAAATTACAAAAGAAATAAAGACAGTCGCCACAAAATAAACAGTGGCATAAGTCCGGGCTGTCTCTCCCAGCCGAAACACAATTAACGGCAGGCCAAAATTACCAACATTGCCAAACGTTGCAATTAGCACGAAAGCGGCTGTCATTCCCCTGGATTGGCGCAGGGCTTTACCAACCAAAAAACCCAGCAAAGCAACCGCAATTTGGGCAACAAGAATAAAGCTGATCATCTTAAAAGCCAGCTCTAAATCAATTTTAGCCTCACTGATAATATTAAATACGAAAGCCGGAACGAACACAAAATAGGCTGTTCTTGAAAGTGAACGTGCCTCAATTTTTAGACGTGGGCCAACAAAATAACCTATAACAACAAGAAAAAAAACTGGTGTGACAACATTGAGGAAAACTAAGAAGATCCCACCAATATTTTCCATAAAGATAAAACTGCTCATACTATTATGGGTAACAAATCATTAAGTGTAGGTTATGTTAAGATCAAAGATTTAAGTTACTATTTTATCCGGATGTTCGCATTCTTGGGAAATCACACAATGTTCACAATCAGGTTTTCGTGCCCTGCAGACATAACGTCCATGCAGAATTAACAAGTGATGTGCGTCTTTTTTCCATTTTGCAGGAACTACTGACATCAATTTTTGTTCAACTTTTATGACAGTTTTTCCTGATGCAAGCCCGGTACGGTTTGAAAGCCGAAAGATGTGAGTATCAACTGCAATCACAGGCACCCCAAATGCAGTGTTTAAAATCACATTCGCTGTTTTTCGTCCCACTCCCGGAAGTGCCTCTAAATCCTCTCTTTTGTCCGGAACCCCCCCTTTGTACAACTTCACCAGTTGTCCACAAGTTGCAACAATATTTTTTGATTTTGTAGGTGCAAGTCCAATACTCCTAATGTACGCAAATACTTTTTCTGAACCAGCCTCAAACATACTTTCAGGCGTAGGGAATGCGGAAAATAATTCCGGAGTAACTTTGTTTACAGAAACGTCTGTAGCCTGCGCACTGAGAATTACGGAAATCAATAACTCGAAAGGATTCCGGTAACAAAGCTCCGTCTTCGGATTCGGAATTGAGTCCCTCAACTTCCAGAAAAGACTAGCTATCTTTGCAGATTTCATGGATAAAACATCTCAAATTTGTTTCCTTAACTGCACATTCAGTTGCCTGTCTGCAGGTTTTCACTCATAAATTGTTTTAGTAACCGTTCCGTATTTATTCCCAAAACTGCAGACAATTTATCACAAATGTCGAACAATGCCAGTCATGAGTTAAATTGACAATTAACACTAAAAAACTGACAATGGACAACAATCCAATAATGAAACCGTCCACTGTGGTCTTTCAAAATTATTGAAATTAAAAATCGATTACTGGTTTAGCACATGAAACAAATTGATTTTCTACCTCTCCGGATCTCAATTCTGGTGGTTTCTGATTCTCGAACTGAAGAAACCGATACTTCCGGGAAAATACTTACTGAACGTCTCACAGAAGAAGGGCACATTCTGGCGGAAAAATGCATTGTGCCTGATGATATTTATCAGATTCGAGCAGTACTGTCCCGCTGGATTGTTGATCCTGCAGTAGACATTATCCTTAGCACAGGTGGTACCGGACTCACCGGAAGTGACGGTACTCCTGAAGCAGTATTCCCTTTATTTGACAAAGTAATCGAGGGCTTCGGTGAATTGTTCCGCCGGATATCATTTGATGAAATCTCCACCTCAACTATCCAGTCAAGAGTCACAGCTGGAGTTGCCAACGGAACTTATATTTTTTGTTTGCCGGGTTCTTCCGGAGCTTGTCGAACAGGTTGGGGCAAAATACTAGCGACTCAACTTGATATCCGCAGTCGACCCTGTAACTTCGCAGAATTAATTCCAAGATTGACTGAAAAATAGTAAATAGGATCAGTTGTCAGTTATCAAGCTTAACACCTTTAAAATACTGAAAGACTTATTTCAATGAGTTTACAGCTCACTCTGTAGATTATAATATTCTGCTTCTGATGCAATAAACTCCTGTACCACAGGAACAAGTCGTTCCATCCCTTCTTCCATAGGACAGACAACAGGTAAGCCCAAACGCTCTTCCAGTTTTTGCTGTTCTGACTCCAGTTCTTTTTTAGTGAGTTCGTAACTGTTCAGTGTTATAGCCAAAGTTTGAGAACCATATAAACGAATCAGTTCCAATTCTTCCTCAATTGGCGGCATCGGCCAAAGTTTTCGATCATCATCAGTCAGGTAATATTTCTGCTTTGGCGCATATTGTAAAATCACACCTTTGGCCATTGCACTGCAAAGATATTCAGAACCGCATGGTCCGGAAGGATTGCGTAAAGAAGACTGACCTTCAAGCAGCATCAAGTCAGGATTTTCCTCCTGATCACAACGAAAAATTGCCGCTTCCAATTCTCCGCTTACAAAGTCATTGAGGGTTGAATCAAGAATAAATCCATAGCGTCCACCTTGCAGTTTCCCGGTCTGCCCGGTGTAAATCATTTCGGTGCGAATGCTGTGCTTACGACAGGCATCTCTGAGCCAAATACTGGAAGTGCGCTTACCCAAGGCACAATCCATTCCAAACATGGCAATTCTTGGAGTACGGACATTCAGGATATTTCCTGTCCAAAATGCGTGATCCTTTGCGCTTTTGGGTTTTCGAATATCAAGCAATTTAGCCTGATTTTTCTCAGCTCTTTGTACTAATTCAGGATCATCGCTCAGATAGTGGTGCAGACCGTTTACAACATGCATACCACTGGAAAGTGCTTCCAGTAACTCTATACGAAGTTTCTCTGGGATTACCCCGCCTTGAGTTGCAATCCCAATAATTGCGTATACACCACGTCCGCTTTCTTCCAAAGCCAGTTTGTTTCTTGAACTTCTGGCTCTTAAAAATTCATTAATGGTTGCATAAATTGGGATGTCGAGCACCTGACCGGCAACGAGTTTTCCTGCATCCTGTCCTGCAAAGTTTTGATCGATTACTGCAAGAATTTCATATTGTTCTGAATTACGAATCAGACCAAATGCAGTCTTTGCGTTATGAGAATCAAACAATCCACTGGTGAGAATAATTGCTTCTTCTTTCAAGGGGAATCTTTTTAAATAAGAGCTATGATGGTTTAGTTATAAGTCTGAAATCAACAATTTATCGTTTCAACCGTAGGGATAAAACTCAATAATATTAGCGTAGTAGTATATGAAAGATTTCTCACTTCGCTCAAAATGACAAGAATTTAGGACTTATTACAGGCTCATCAGTTATAGTTATTTGATTATAGTATTATCAGACACTCCGTTTATTGAGCGGCTTGTTTGTCATCATACTTCAATATTTTTATTAGTAAAAGTGCATCTCCCAAAGGATTTTTAAAATAATTTTTTCGGATGCCTGTTTCTTGATAACCTTGTTTGTAATACAATGCAATTGCAGCTTTGTTTGCTGAATTGACTTCGAGCCAGAGTAATTCCAGATTTGCTGATTTCGCTACTATTTCCAACTGCTCTAACATAAATTGAGCCAACCCTTGTTTCCTCCAATCCGGCAGAACTGCTAATCTGAGGATTTGCAATTCCGGAGGTACTGACTGGAAAGACAGCATTCCCACTTGAGCTACAGTTGGAACTTGCAGCAGCCAATTTGAGAAAGTAGCCTGCTCCTGCATTTCCCTATAATCTTGTTCACTCCATGCAGCACTGAAGCAGAGGGAGTCCATTTTCATCATTTCTTTTGGCGAAGGTTGCAAACAAAAACGGATGCCCTGGATATGATGAGTTGAATACGGAATCATCACTTCTTCTACTATTTTTCTTGAAAAATAACTTGTAAACTACCAGAAGATTAGTTATAAATATAGGTTTAATTTAGAATTTTATTAAAGAGAAGCGGAATCTGTCTGTCAGGGGATGAAGACAACAGAGCCGATTCTTTATGATTCACTTCAGAGCCAGTTCGTCCGATTACATCCCGAGGACTTTTAACCAAGCCATCATAAGGAGATTTTATGGCTGTCATTTCAATGAAGCAATTATTAGCAGCTGGAGTCCACTTTGGGCACCAGACAAAACGTTGGCACCCCAACATGGCGCCGTACATCTACGGCATAAAAAACGGTGTTCACGTCATCGATCTGCGTCAGACACTGAACAAGCTCAAAGAAGCTTACGAATACGTTAAAGCCTCTGCAGAAGAAGGACGAGTTCCACTATTCGTTGGCACAAAAATCCAAATACAACGTATCGTTAAAGAAGAAGCCGACCGGTGTGGGTGCCCCTACATCAATTTTCGCTGGCTGGGAGGTTTGTTAACAAACTTTGGTACTGTAAAGCAGTCAATCGCACGAATGAAAACCTTTGAAGAAGTTGCTGGAGAAGACGGCAGTTACGAGGGTGTGATCAAAAAAGAAGCTCTGATGATGGAGCGAAAACGGGTAAAGTTAGAGCGTTCACTCGGCGGAGTGCGGAATATGAAAAGTGTACCATCGATGCTTTTCATTACAGATTGTCATAAAGAACAGCTTGCATTGAAAGAGGCACAAAAGTTGGGAATACCAGTTGTTGGTATTGCTGATACAAATTGTGCCCCTACCGGTATAGACTTCGTTATTCCTGGGAATGACGATTCCCCACGTGCAGTTGCCCTTTATGCAAACGTAATTGCTACTGCAGTCATGGAAGGTCTTGCTGCTCGAAAACAAACTAGAATAGAATCGATTACTGAAGAAAAAGCTGCTGCTAAAAAAGTAAAATCTGCAGCGAAAGCAAAGGAGAAAGAAACTGATGTTGTTTCCGGGGCAAAAGTTGAAGAAGAGAAAAAAGCTGAAGATACTCCTGCCAAAATAAAAGAGGTGAAGCCCGAAGCTGCTCCGGGACCAAAGTCTG
>CABXOR010000037.1 GCA_902513935.1 uncultured SAR324 cluster bacterium | reverse complement strand
TTTTGGTGGAGGATTCCCATTTAAAATTATTGGCGTGTCTTGGACCACCTTGAGCAAGTTTTTGTTGATATTCCGAATCTTCACAGACTTTTTTGATTGATTCCGCCATGTCACTTATTTCCAATGGATCAAAAAAATGAGCGGCCTTTCCGCCTATTTCCGGCAAACTTGCCATATTCGAACTAAGAGTTGGGCAGCCGCAGGCCATGGCTTCCAAAATCGGCAAACCAAATCCTTCATAGAGACTTGGAAAAATGAAGGCTGCAGCTTCAGAATAAAGGTTAGGCAGCAAATCATCAGGTACATAACCCAGCCAGGTAACACGGTTTTCTATATTTAAGGAACGAGCCAGGTTTTCTAATTTTGCTTTGTGTCTCCCAAAAATATTCCCTGAGATAGCGAGCTGTGGTCCATCCGACCACAACTCCAGGGCTCGAAAAACATTTTCTATGTTTTTATATGGACGAACTTCACCAACACACAAGAGATAGTCCTTTAGCTCATAGTGCTCTTTTATCACTCCCGGAGAACAGGGGTGAAACCGTTCTAAGTCAACTCCCCCATGAATGACTTTTAATTTTTCTTCCGGAATGCTGGGATAACGCTCAAGGACCTCCTGACGTGTAAATTCTGAAATACAGACAACGGCAGTACTTCCTTTGATGAGCCTAGGCAGAAAATGTTCGTAATAAGGAACCCAGCGTGGCAGCAAACTTGGATAATGAAAAGGCAGCAAATCAAGAACCGTAATAATTTGAGGAAGTTGAGGAAACAATATTCCTTCTGCGATGGGAGAAAAGAGCAGATCCAGCTTGTCTTTAAAACAAGTATAACGTAACCCTAACTGTTCCCAACTCAAGCGTACACTGTTTGATCTAAAATTTGCAGGATAATGGAAAGGAGGGACACTGTTGGTGGTTGACTCCGGAAACTCTTTGATTAAATCTGGTGATGCTGAATATGCAACACTTTTTCCTTCCCATTCAGTTAAAATTCGACGTAAAAGTTCATAGCTATATCGACTTAATCCTGTAGGGTAATCGTGGATCAGCAGACCATTCAAACCGATCTTTTTTTGGGATGATTTTGAGAAAGATAGAGGTAAAACGGTGGGAAAAACATGCTCAGGTTTTGTTTTAACTGCACGTGAATTGTGCTTAATTGCCAGATCGCGTGACCTTTGCCAAAGTAAATTATGTTTCTCCTTTTTGAGTTTGCCAAGAATTTCTGACATTCCCAATATTTCCATTGAACGTCGTGCTAAAAAAAATATAGTTCGCACGGATATGCCATACAGGTTTTTTACAGAAAGGAGGTCGTTATCTTTGAGTGCCCGTAAAGATTCCCAGATCACCAGATGTTCTTTGAGTGCAGATATACCACCCCCATCCATTTTTACTACCGGTTCTTCGTTCCAGTAATAACCACTTAAGCCATGAGAGTGCAGGCGGCAGACCCAGTCAAAATCCATACTGATCTTGTAGTGTAAATTAAACAGTCCTGTTTGATCAAAAACATTTTTGCGCACGACCATCGACTGATGATGATACGGCATTCCTCTTCCAAGTGGCGGTGTTCTGAAGAAAAATGGCTGAAGTGCTGTCAAACGGATATCACCACCGATTCGGTCATCAAAGAGTAAATCGGAATGAACAAAGGATATTCCCGGATTGAAGTTAAGTGTATTTTCTGCTTCTTGCAGGTAATCCGGAGATAAGAGAACATCACCACTGTTGAGGAACATCACATTCTCTCCAGTTGCATGAGTGACACCTTTATTGAAAGCATCCGAAATTCCCTTGTCCGGTTCCGAAATGGTGATTCCGTCATACTTACTCAAAAGTTTTTTTGTTTTGTTACAGTCACCACCATTTACTACGATGCTTTCAATACCATCGACATTCTTCAATGAATGAAGCGTACGTTGCAGATCATCGTAATTATTGTAGGTGACTGTTATGACAGAAATCATAATTTTAGTATTATTTAGTAGGTGTTACGAAGAACTTTGATCCATCTCTTGAAAAGTAATTGTAGCCGCAAAGTGTGCAAAGAAAAAGCTTTGAAATGCCACAAAGAAAATTTCCCAGACAAAATAATCCAATATTTGCCCCACACAAACCGCCAGCATGGGCATCATGAACAAGGGCGGCCCCCCGAAGTGCCGGGCGAAACCAGAGCCAGAGAAACAGCAACACTGCAATCAAGCCCACCCAGCCCATTTCAATCCAGATGGTGAGCAGTGCGTTGTGTGAGTTGAAAGCGTCTTTGTACCTTGGACTATTTAGCCGTTCCACCCATCTTAATGGCACATGATTCATATCTAATGCACCATACTTTCGTTTATTAATAGACAACTCAGAATTAGATTTACTGAACACCTTATGACCAAATGTTTTTGTTCCGGAGCCAAGGATCGGGGGATCGGAAATTCCCAATTCTAAGGCGGAACGAAAGATAACGAAACGTATATCCAGCTTTTCCAAATCTTTGTAAGTTTTTACATTCCACAATTGATCGAGCTTTACTTGCCCGATGCGTTTTAAGGTTTGGTTGTAGATAGAGTAATAACCAATTCCAACGACTATTGCAGTAGCAAGAACTAAAATAAATGCTGTGCGGGCCCTGCGGATTTGTTTGAGTGTGAGAATCAATAAAAACAGAAGGCAAAGTACCAGAGTCAAAACTCCGTTGCGGCTTCCGGCAAGGACTATACTGTATAAGGCTGCCATTATCCCTAAACTTGAAAGAATCCAGGAATTTCTCAGGTTGGTAAAACTCCAAAAAAACACTCCTACACTGACTACCGCATAGGGATTCCTGTTTTCAAAAAATGATGAAGGATAAGCGCCCCTGAAAAACAAATCTATGTGCAGGCCATATTCTGCAAGCAGGGCGGGAATCCTTATTTGACTATGCCAATCCAAAAAAGTTAAAGACATCGACAAGACATAAATTACGGTGAAAATATGTCCGCTTTTTTTTGAGGAATCACGATCCAAAGCAAACAGCAATGCTAGAAAGGTCAACAGATAAATCGAATAACGTCCGGAATGCTTGAGTGCGATTTTCGGATACTCACTCACAATTGCGCCCAGCCACATCCAGAAAAAAAGAAAAGCCAGCACGATTAAAGGCAGACGGAGTTTTTGCCAGATATTGACTGTGCGCTTTCGGTTCCAAATAATGCAAAACAAAGCCACAGGCGGTAGAAACAAAGTGTAAAGGCTGAGCCTAATTGGAAATGATAAACTCAACAAACTTTCCAGCATTTGCTGCAGAGCAGGAAGTTTCAAAGGCATAGAGAACAAAATCAAAAGACCCACTAACAGTGGATTTATCCATTGTTTAAGCACCATGAGCAGGGGGAGATGAAAGTTGGTGTTTTAAAATCATGAGGAAGCAACTAAAAGGGATAAGAGCTTCGGTAATCACTGTGGCCACTGCTGCTCCGGATGCACCGTGGTCCGGAATTAACCAGAAATTGAGTAGTACATTTAGCAGTACTCCACCGGCAGTGATACCCAGATATATGCGGTTGTTATCCAGTGCGACTAAAGATTGTGTCATCAAATATCCCCAGAAAACAAGTGGAATGGCAAAGGCCAAAATTTGCAATATTTCTGCGGAGCTTTGAAATTCCGCCGCAAAAAACAAATGAATGATCCACTCTGCCAGTAAAAATACGGCACTCCCCCCTGCGATTCCGGAAAGCGAAAGCAGCAGTACTCCCTTTCGAAAGTATTCGGAAAAATGTTTTGCTTGAGACAGCCCTGGAAAGATTGCAGCCATCACAATCGTTGGAATGAAAAAGGTTCCTTCCATCAAATTGAAAGCTACAGAATACAAGCCAACTTCTCTTTCTGAAGCAAGTACCCCCAGCATGACGGTGTCGATACGGAAATAAAACTGTATTAAAAATAGAACCAATCCCAAAGTGATCGCCTCACTCCAAAGTGTTCTCGATCCCAATAATTCCGAACTGCTTTCACTTTTTTTCAAGTTTGTTTGATATTTTATCCAGATAATTCCGGAAATAAAGATAGTTCCTGCAAGCCGTGTTAACATCAACACCAATGAACCAATCCAAGGCTCTGCAATCTCCTGATAAACAAAAATCCCCAAAATTATTAATGCTAATAAATTCTGTAGTGCTACCGTGAGTGACTCCGGACGTAAATCTTCCAATCCACGCAAAATTCCAAAAAGTGATTGCTGCAGGGTATTGATCAGGAAAAACCCCAGTACTGTCCCCAGTAGCAGAAAGCTTATTTCCATCCACCAGCCTATAAAAAATAGCAGCGGAATCAATCCTAGTGCAGTAAAACCTTTTATCCGGAAAGAATGCGAAATAACTTCAGTATTTCCCCGGCTTACCCACTTTGTAATCAGCTGATTTAGCCCCAAATCCAAAGCCGGCTGGAGAAGAATAAGTCCTCCTACGAAGACGAAGGAAAATTCTCCGTAACTTACAGCTCCAACATGGTTTGCAAAAATAATGTGAAAAAGAAAGAGGCTTGTTTTGGCGACCACTTGTCCTACAAAATTCCAACTTAGATTACTACGTAAATTGCTAACTTGATTAAAATCAGCGGAGACAGGCATAATGGGGAATCTTCTGTATTATTAAAGGGAAGTGACAGACAGGAAACACATGTGCAGTGAGGTGCTATTCAGGAAGCACCACACTCCACTCCTGCTGTATTTCAAACTCCGCCAAGGGCCGATTTTTGTGTTGGTGTAGCCGGGCTGAGGCCTTTGGAGCGAATTGCCAGTCGATTGAGGGCATTAAGAAAAGCGAGGGCACTGGCAACAACGATGTCTGTGTGAGCCCCGCGTCCTGTGATGCGCACACCGTCTTTTTCAACACCTACGTTCACTTCACCCTGTGCATCAGTTCCACCTGTGATGGCTTTCACCACGTAGGATGTGAGCGTACACTGAATGCCTGTAATTTCTTTAATCGTGTTCATTGCTGCATCAACGGGCCCGTCTCCAAAGCCGGCTTTTTTGAAAACCTCTCCATCAATTTTCATTGAAATTGTTGCAGTTGGAACAGCTGTCGTTCCGGATGTCACAATCAGATCTTCCAAAGAATATTTATCCGTCTGCTTGCCTATTCCATGTGTTACCAGTACCTCAATGTCTTCATCAAAAACCTGTTTTTTAAGGTCTGCAAGCCGTTTGAATTCTTTAAAAATATGGTTTAGATCAATGTCATTGAGGTCAAAGCCAAGTTCCTTGATCCGTTCTCCAAGGGCAAAGCGCCCAGAATGCTTACCCATCACCAAATTACTGGACTTGATACCCACTGACTGTGGGGTCATGATCTCGTAAGTCAATGGATTTTTGAGAACTCCGTGCTGGTGAATTCCTGCCTCATGCGCAAAGGCATTTGCGCCGACAATCGCTTTATTTGGTTGAACATCTACTCCGGTAATTTTTGAAAGCAGTTTGCTGGATGGAAAAAGCTGCTCCGTTACAATGTCGCTTTCAAAACCAAAATATTCCTGACGGGTTTTCAGTGCCATCACTAATTCTTCAAGTGACGCGTTTCCTGCACGTTCACCGATACCGTTTATTGTACATTCGATTTGCCTTGCTCCGGCACGAACCGCAGCCAGAGAATTCGCTACTCCCATACCTAAATCATTGTGACAGTGCACGGAAAAAGTGACTTTATCAGCGTTATAAACTTCGTTTCGGAGACGTGTAATTAATTCAAACATCTCATCCGGAGTAGTGTAACCCACTGTGTCAGGCACGTTCAGGATTGTTGCTCCTGCACGTACTGCCTCCGAAAACACTTCAACCAAAAATTCCGGATCACTGCGGGTGGCATCTTCAGCACTGAATTCTACATTGTCCGTAGCTTTTTTTGCACGTTCCACTGCTGCGACTGCCATTGCTTTCACGTCTTTAGGATCCATCTGCAGCTTGTGCTTCATGTGCAAAGCGCTGGTTGAAATGAAAGTATGAATGCCCCAGTTTTTCGCATCACCCAAAGCTTCAATTGTAGAGTCGATGTCCTTTTTTGAGGCACGGCAGAGTGAAACAACGGTTGAGTTTATTATTTGCTGTCCGATTTCCCGAACGCTCTCAAAGTCTCCTGGAGACGATGCTGCAAATCCGGCTTCAATTGTATTCACTCCCAGGCGCTCCAGCTGCTTGGCAAGGGTCAGCTTTTCATCTGCTGACATTGAACATCCGGGGGATTGCTCTCCATCACGGAGAGTCGTATCAAAGAACTTTACCTTTTCCATACATCTCCTTACCATATGCACAGCCTCAGGGCTGCGGTTACAAAAGCCTGAACCAACACAATTCAAGCGCCAAAAATCAGGTAGATCTGCCTGACAAAAAAAGCTTATGCAAATTCCGGATCCACTTCCAGACGACTTGGAGTGGCTCCGCTTACACCTGCTTATGCGGAACGGATTCGCCCAAAATTATTTTGTCTTTTTCTGGTTCCGGCCAACTGAATGAATCTGAAAGAGTAAAATCCACGCTGGTAGGACCAATTGTTAAACCGGGAGGTAAAAAACCGTCTTCCACTAATTTTTTAATACCGATTCAAGAATAATCACTTTCAGTATGAAAAGAAAAATTAGGTTAAATCAAGGCATAATTCATGCGTTTACTACAATAAACTTATCATACAAAGAACATACTTGAAAGCAAATGTTAATATCAGATTTAAAAAAACCATGCACTGAATGTAACGGCAGAGGGTTTCAGGCAGGATTCGATGAATGGGGAAGCATCCAGACTAACCTCCGCCAGTCCTGTCCGGGTTGCACCGGAAAAGGATACAATCTTACAGAACTGGGAAATAATTTGTGGAATTTATACAGTCCAATGATTCAGGACTTGATTTGTGAAGAAATACAGAAAAAGGGATGAATGCCGAATGATTAAAATCCAAAGCCTGTCATAATAAATTCAGTTTCCTGAAGAAAATAGACTATCAATCCACCAAGACAAAGAAACGGTGCAAAGGGAATCTGGGTTTGCAGCAGATCCGGAATGTTCTGATTAACCTTTCTTTGTCTGAGCAATGAAATTCCGCCAATAATGATTCCGCTCAAAGCTGCAATCAACAGGACCGCTCCCAGTCCCTGCCAGCCAACCCACAAACCAATCAAACCAAGCACTGCAGCATCACCTTCACCTAGTCCCTGACGGTGGCGGAAAGTTTCATACAAAAAACCAATGAAATAAAGAATTCCGGCTCCAATCAGCAATCCGGTCAGGGAATTCAGCATTTCTTGAGGCGCAAAAAATGAAAGCCATAACAAACGCAGCCCCATTGCCAAAGCTATCAGCCGTCCTTCTATCAATAGAGTTTTTCTGTCAATCCAAGCAATTCCAACAAGTGCTGTGATTAAAATAAGGTCATTTAGAAATTCAGGGCTCCACTGCCTCCATTCACTGATGGTCGCGGCCGTAATCGTCATTCCAATATAAATTCTCCAGTGCGAAAAAATTTTTGAAAAATTTTCGGCATTTTCCTGCAAAATTTCCCCCTGTTCAGCTATTGATAATCTCCGGACAAAACTCATCACCCAGCGTTCAAGCATCCAGGCTAATCCAAATCCAATGATTGCGCCTCCGGCAAGGTTGGTTATTTCCTGCATTAAGGATTATGGTTTTAATTTTAGCAATTTATGAAACTGAGGAATCGTTGGGTATTTCTGTCGGGCACGGACTTAATTAAAGTACTCTCTGTTGCCATCATTTTTCAGTGGCTTGTGAATCTTACTTTTAGCAAGCCATCCTGAACATCATTATAGCCGCTTTGATCCATTATTGAATGTAAGGTAACGGTTCCCTCAAATGTACGGTCGTTTGAACGGGGCGGTGCAACTTCAATGGTGGTCTTTGCCTTGCCGTCCGAATTGAGCCGGATGGAATCAGGTATCTTCAAATTGTAGTAGTTACTAATTAAGTATACCGAACCGGGACGATCTACAGGACGATCTGTGCCGTATCGGACTATCTGAAAATGTAAATTTAGTTTTAAGGATTCCTTTCCCTTAAAAACCGGTGCTGAAGATTCAATCCAGAGTTTAAGCTGATTCGGAATCAGACTAATTTTTTGTGGTAAAAAATCATTTTTCCGGACTTGATAGAGTCGTTGGCCTGCAAGTAATTTAACGGAGGAGCTCTTGTTAGAAACCTTGGCCATTCCGGTGGGTACAGTAATGTCAATTCCGGTTTTTCCCCTTGAAAATCTCAGAGAGGCATCTGAAAGCTGCAACCGCATCCCTCCACCGCCGATTTCCACAGGGTTTTTTCCTCGCACAAAATGTCCCCAAAAACTACCTGTATGCAAGAACAGTCGATAACGCACCCAACGGTAGTTCCTGTTTTTTTTTGCGCCGATTGTTAGCTCTGTCTCACCAAACAATCTGATTTCGGAACCATCATTAAAAAATATAGTTGCCCTTCCTTTTTTTTCTGTCCGGACCCTGTAACGGCGCAGCAACATTTGTCCGTTGAAACCCTCAGTCATTTTTTTGGAGAACCCGGCTTTCACTTTAGCTTTTATTCTTGATAGTACTGCTAAAGCCGGAACAGTTATTTCCTGAGAAAGAACCGGAACGGTACTGCTCAGCAGGAAAAAACTGATCGTTAAAACACACCTGTGGATGGATTGCATGTTATTGCGAAGATTCAGTTTGAGCGTTCCCGACGGGTGAATTCCAGCAGATGTTTTATAATTAAATCGGAACGCCACAGTCCGTGGCTATGTGTAACTTTTGGAAGGATCACATAACGTCCATTGCGCAAACGCTTACCGGCATCCCGTACAGATAAAAATCGTGTTTCTGCCTTGGCGGTAAAAAGTAAAGTAGTGGTTCCCAGTGATTTTAAATCATCACCCAAACCTTCCCAGTTAATGGATGCTTCCAGACCGAGTGCGTAAGCTTCCGAATTGCCTTCCAGAATTAGCTTTTCCTGTTCTTCAGATAAATGATCTAAAGAGTGCCATTGCTGAAGATAGGCATTCACATTCCCTGAGCGCAGTTTATCAAGTTTTTCTGCCAGATATTTTGCTTCTTCCAATTCCTGATACGGTTGTGCACCTACAGAAATCAACGAGCGAATTCGTCGAGGAAATTCTTTGGACATTTGAAAACCAACCTGAGCACCCAAACCTACTCCAAAAAAAAATACGAAATCGGCCTGTACTTCACGCATAATGTCCAGTATGTGCCTGATACGTGAGGGAATGGTGTAGTGCGAAGAATCGCCGGGGGCATCGCTTAAACCTTGTCCGAGAGGTTCAATCATTATCAGCCGAAAATCCTTTTCCAACTGCCTTACATATCCTTCTTCCTTCCAGGCACTCATGGGGATCAAATGAGGCGGATGCAACAACATCCAAGGACCTTTATCTCCAGCAAGTTCATAATAAATCTTTTGTTTATTTGAAACAACAATTGACATATATCAGCTAAATTATTCAGGTTTTAAGTTTCAGGCTTTAATGTGTTTCCCTGAGTCAAGTCTCTCCAGGAACTGTATTTCGTTTTGCTCTAATTCTTCCATTTTCTGCCGTTCGTCTTCAGAAGGACGATGTCTCCATCGGCGGTGAAACCAAGCCCAATGCTGCGGATTTTCACGTATACGCTGTTCCAGATGCAGATTCATTTTTCTTGTAACTGCATACACATCCTGTTCCATTTCATGATGTTGACGGACAAAAGTGCCCAGGGTTTCAAATCTCATTTTGAAGGTTCCATCTGTCTGGCGAATTACATTATAACTCACGACAGCTGCACCGGTTTTCAGGGCAAAGACTGCAGCACCAACAGGAGTTTTTGCCGGAATCCCAAAAAAGGGAACCCATGTACTTAGTGCATTTGTATCCTGGTCAATGGCTAAAACCAGCACTTCTTTGTTTCGGAGGCAGCCTAGTATTTTTCTGATTACGGCCGATGTTCCGCGACGTAGAATTTCCATATTTCCATTTTCACGCTGGCTCTCAATAAGTTTGTTAATTCTCGGATCAGGAAAATTCGTTGTGGCGGCTTTCATCTTCAGGCCTGTGCGTCGTGCATATTCAGAAATCAATTCCCAGTTCCCTGAGTGAATGGCCAATAGAATAACACCTTTTTCTGCGTGAATTGCATTTGTCAGCGCTACCTCATTTTCAACTTGAAGCAAATTAGCTTCATCGTGTAAAATCTGCGGTAAGCTCAAGAATTCTAAAAGCATTTGTCCAAATTGACCAAAACACTCCTTCGTCCATTGTCTACGCTGAGCCGTGTCTATTTCCGGAAAAATCAGTTCAAGCTGTTTTTCAACAATTCCCCGATCTTTTCTGAGCACCATAAAAGCTACACTTCCGATTACGCGTCCCAATTTTTGTAATTGTTTTAGAGACAGTCTTCTCCCCAAATACAATCCAAAACGGAACACTGCGTACTCAACTCCACGTCTCAGCGAAGTTGTCCAAGCCGGTCGATTTTTTTTAAATTCATCGTATGTCGGCTCAAGGATCTTAGATTCTGTTTCTAGTCTGTCAGAACTCAAATTTAGCTATCGTCTGTCTGTTTCAGTAATCATGGCTAAGTCTGTTAACTCGGAGCTTCGAGCGTTTCGAGCACCACTTGCTTTATCGTTTCCGGATCAGCCGCAACCGTTTTACTGCGCGTTTCCAGGTTTGTAAGTTGAGATAATTCATCCGGTAATTCCGGTTCGGAACCCAGGGCCTTCCGGATTGCACGTCCAAACTTGGCAGGATGTGCGCAGGCCAAACAAATGACGGGCGTCTGAATATCATTTTTTTCTGCCGCTCGAACACCAACTGCAGAATGTGGGTCCAGTAAATATTCATTTTCCTGATTAAACCGGCTCACCATTTCCAAAATTTCCTCGTCGTTTACAAGTGCAGATACAAAGTCGTTTTGAGCTTTTTTGAGGAGATCGTTCTCAAACGCCAATTTACCGTTACTTTCAAAATCATCCATCCAGGACTGCAGTTGTTCAGAGGATCTTCCTGCAAGCTCGAAAAGATAACGTTCAAAATTGCTGGAAATTTGAATGTCCATTGAGGGACTTAATGTTTCCTTAACTTCAGTTTGTTTGTATTCACCATTGCAGAAAAAGCGGTTCAGAATGTCATTTTCATTTGTTCCTACAACAAGCTTATCGATTGGCAGGCCCATGCGCCTGGCATAATATCCGGCCAGCACATTACCAAAATTTCCAGTTGGTATTGCAAAACTAACAAACTCGGAATTATCTCTGGTCACTTGAAACCAGGCATAGAAATAATATACAATTTGTGCCAGAATTCGAGCCCAATTGATGGAGTTGACCGAACCCAAATGATAACTGTGCTTGAATTCCTGATCATTAAAAAGTGCTTTCACAATCGCTTGCGCATCATCAAATGAACCATCGATGGCCAGATTGTGGATGTTTGAGTCAAGAACTGTTGTCATTTGCAATTCCTGAATTGGGCTGACCCGTCCTTTTGGATGAAGCATGAATACATCCACACCCTTTTTCCCACGCATTCCGTGGATGGCAGCACTTCCAGTGTCTCCTGAGGTTGCCCCTATAATTCTTAAAGGATGGTTACGCTTTGCTAGAAAACACTCAAAAAGGTTGCCTAAAAACTGCAGGGCCACGTCTTTGAACGCAAAGGTCGGTCCATGAAACAATTCTAAAATATGAATCTGACCCACTGATTTAACCGGAGTTATTTCCGGGTGACGAAAGTTGGTATAGCTTCTCTGTACCAAAGGTGCGAATTCTTCACGTGGAATTCGCCCACTGGTAAAGAGCAGCATAATTTCCAGACTCAATTGACTAAAACTTAATGCTCTCCATTCGTGAAACTTGCTCTTTACTTGCGGAAATTCATCCGGGACCAGCAAACCGCCATCGTCTGCAAGCCCCATCATTACTGCCTCCTCAAAAAGAAGGTTTTTGTTTTGCCCACGTGTACTTGAATAACGCATTATTTTGTTGTATGTTTGTACTTCTGAAACGGTTTTCTGTCACCATTCATTTCGGATGAATGACAGTGGTTTTTCGTATTGGTTAGCAAATCTCCAAGTCAATTGGCCGATGTCATTCCCAAAACAAATATTTTTGCTCTTTTTTTTCATTTTTGGCAGCATCCAGATTTTTGGGGCATCATTCCCAGTACTTCCGGAGGTTCAAGTCTATCATACTGTTGGAAGTAGAGGAAGCAATTACAGCACAGGAGCACTAGGACTGTCACTTCATCTTTATGATGAACCTACCGGTACCGAACGCTATCTGCACTTGCTGGCTTTAAGCATTCCCGTAAAAACTGCTGCCTGGAAAAGCAGAGTGGGAGGCCTCTTTTTGAGTGAAAACGGTACCGGTTTTGAAATTGGGGTACATGATCAATGGATGTCTCCATCCGGTAAAGGGGCAACCTTATCTTTGCGAAAAATCCAATGGGCCAAGGTTCGTCAGGGAGATACTGATACAGGGGAAGCAACTTCTGACATTCTTCACATGGGATGGAGTTGGATCTCAGGGACTCCCATTATTACGGTGTGGCTTATGGGACTGGATATTGCGACACTGAATCTTCCACATGACCGGAAACTGGAAATGCAGTTTGCACTGGGAATGCGGACGGATTTTTGATTAATATCGTATTTTAGGAGTTTGATGTCTAAGACCAAGTTACCAGCTTCAAAGGAGGAGTGGTTTTTTGAAAATTATATTCGGGGTACAGTATTCGAGTTTGGACCTGTTGAGGTAGAAGAAGAAGAGGTACTCAAATTCGCTAGACGCTATGATCCTCAGCCGTTTCACATTAACGCTGAAGTTGCAAAAAAGAGTCCTTACAAAGGGCTGATCGCAAGTGGCTGGCAGACCTGTTCCTTTGTAATGCGGGAGTTGGTTGAGCATTACTTCTCCCCAATTTCCAGTCTGGGTTCTCCGGGGATTGATGAACTGCGTTGGATTTTGCCGGTACGTCCGGGAGACAAACTCATGGTCCGAGCCACCATTATCGAAACAAAACTTTCAAGGTCAAAGCCCGACAGAGGAATTGTCCGCACATTTATTGAGGCCATTAATCAGCAGCAGGAAGTTGTCATGAGCTTTAAATCAGTGAATATTATGCTTTCCCGTAAAAAATCCTAGGACATCTTCAGATACAATCCATCATCCTCCTTTATTTTCTGAGCAGGTTATCCGTACATTCAATAATTCTGAGGCTGAATTTTTGCGGCTGCTTTCGCAAAAATTTTGTTTTTGATCGACCTTCTTGGACTGGCTGTGGTCCAGATAGACCTTGCAGTTGCCTTCAAAGAGTGATCTAATTATACCCTGATATTTTAAAAAATAATTTTCAAAAAGTATAGTTTTGCTTGATCCTACAGTCCTAATATTTTTAAGTAGCGGCCTTTTCCTGGGTTGGTCACTTGGTGCAAACGACGCAGCCAACGTTTTCGGTACGGCAGTCGGCAGCCGTATGGTTCGATTTACAACTGCGGCACTGATTTGCGGTGTATTTGTTGTTCTGGGCGCCTTTGTCAGCGGAACTGGTGCAGCGCAGACATTAGGTAAACTTGGTGCGGTAAATGCACTAGGGGGCTCATTCATGGCTGCGTTGGCTGCAGGATTGACAGTTTATTGGATGACAAAACTCGGACTCCCTGTCTCAACCAGCCAGGCCATCATTGGTTCAATTATCGGCTGGAACCTTTTCAGTGACTCTTACACAGATATTTCCTCTTTACTGAAGATTCTCTCGACCTGGATCATTTGTCCTTTACTTTCCGGAGTCATTGCTGCTCTTTTGTATACATTGGCAAAGATTTTTGTACGAAACATTGGTGTTGGGCTGATTCGTATGGATGGCTATACCAGGCTTGCTTTGATCCTTGCCGGAGCTTTTGGCGCCTACAGTCTGGGAGCAAATAACATTGCCAACGTAATGGGAGTTTTTGTGCCTGTGGGTCCGTTTCCCGATTTGCAGTTTGGTCAAGATTTTAGTGTTTCTTCCGCACAGCAATTATTTTTAGTGGGGGGTCTGGCCATTGCGGTAGGTGTCTTTACATATTCCAAGCGGGTTATGATGACAGTTGGCTCAGAACTGATGACGCTCACTCCACTGGCAGCTTGGGTAGCAGTAATGTCACACTCGATGGTCCTCTTCCTTTTTGCTTCTGAGCGGCTTGAACAACTGCTGGCAAACATGTCGCTACCTACCATTCCACTGGTTCCTGTTTCAAGTTCCCAAGCAGTGGTTGGAGCTGTGATTGGAATTGGAATGCTGCAGGGTGGAAGAGAAATTCAGTGGCCGCGAATTTACGGGATAGTCAGAGGCTGGGTCATCACGCCTGTGATTTCCTGTTTATTTTGTTTTGTCGGATTGTATTTTCTGCAAAACGTTTTCCAACAAGAAGTACAGCGTGAATCAAACTATTTGCTGTCAACTCGTGTTCTAGAAAAATTTCAAAAAGAAGGAATTGAGACAACCGGTTTGAATCAACTCTCAGATTCAACATTCAGTAGTTCTGCTGAGTTGGTAAGTGCAGTAAGTTCTATAGTACCTTTATCCAGTCAGCAGGGCCTTAAAGTGGTAGAGTTTTCGTTGCAGAAAAGTCTGTTCATCACTCAGGAAAAAATTGCTTCCATGGATAAAAAAGGTCTCTCTTCAATTCAACTGGCTGCCTTGAAGCAACTGCAGGGTCAAACCTTTAATTCCCCCTGGCAATTAGGAGATTCTCTGGCAGAAATCAGTTCAGAATGGGAGGTCCGCGGAGGTGGGCTGAAGAACAAACTGCATGACCGCAAAATTAAACAAAAATTAGCTTATTTATATCGAAATTTTTAACGGAGAGAAAGATGAATCCTTTGAGTCTGTTTTTTAAAAAACAGTATGCTGTAGAAGAAAAAATACAGCGGCTTTTGCGTTACCTGGAAGATATGGGGCAACTTTATCGGGGATCTTATGAAGCATATCTGGATGGAAACTATGACGATTTTGCTCAACACAATGAAGATCTCAACAAAATTGAAAAAGAAATGGACGATCTGGGACTTCAGATTCAAATGACACTGATGCGAGAATCTTTGATGCCGGATTCCAGAGATGACCTACTCTGGTTTTTGACCAAGCTGGATAAAGTCCCCAGCAGCTTCAAGCACTCACTGGGTGCAATAGCTATAGAAAAACCTGAGATCCCTCAAGAATTTCAGGATCCCCTGAAAAAAATACTGGCTCACACCCATGATGCTGTAAAAGCCCTGGCTCATGCCACCGATTCCCTATTTACGGATTTGAGGGCAGTCCGGCAGCATGTAGAAGAGGTTGGGCGTCAGGAGAGTGAAGTCGACAAGGTAGAGTATAAACTGCTGAGAACAGTTTTTGAGAATGAAAAATTTGAACTGGCACGGCAGTATCAACTGAAAGACATTTTGAAGCAGTTGGGTGAAGTTACCAATCTTGCTGAAGATGTTGCGGATGCAGTACTTATTCTGGCCACCAAGCACTCTGCTTGAAAAACTTGGTGGCAATAGTTTGCTGTATTGCTAAGTTGACTTAAAGTTCCGGAAGTTAAAGTCCCCGGAAGCAGGCTGCAGCTTTAATTAAGACGATTCATTACTTTTCCAGTCCTGCACGCCATTCCTGCCAGTTGAGGTAAGCAGTAGCACCAATAGAGGCCAATGGTTCCGGCGGCAATCTGGTAGGTTGTTCTTCATTGAGGTAATCTTCAATGTAGCTGTTCTGGAATCCCGATGCGAACTCCGCAGCTAGAATTCCGGAGAGCGTCCCTTTGGAAACGCCGACTCCGTTTTGGCAACAGGCGGCAAACAATCCATCTTCAATTTCGCCAAATACCGGAACTCCGTTCCAACTCAGGCACAATCGTCCACCCCAGCGATATTCCATCTCTAAGTTTTTTAGCATCGGGAACCGTCGCTGAAAACTGCGGTCGTGGTTTCTCACCGTCCGTTGAATGTCGCTGTCGGAGGCTTCCATGGTTGAATTGAAGTGGAACTTGTTTCGCATCAGGATTCGATGTCCTCCCACGCCGCAAATCTTTCTCACCGAACTCCCAAACGGGTTAGCCGGCGCAACACCCCAACTAGGTTCTCCTCCGAGCCTGAGGATTTCCTCAGTAGTCATAGCACGGGTCATTGAGGCGTAGAGAAAAATGTGCATTAGCCTCTGCTTGAGGAATCCAAAACTTTGAAGGTGTCCGTTGACGCAGAGAATAACTTTTGGCGCAGAGACGGAACCTTTAGGCGTGTTTACTTTCCAGATATAGTCAGCACGTTTCATCTCAATGACTGGAGAATTTTCGTAAATATTCACATTCTGGGAAAGGCCCTGCGCAAATCCTCGGACATACGCAGCGGCTTGAATTGTAACCGTTTTTGGGGTAAGCAAACCGCTCAGGTAATAGTCACTTCCCGTTATCCGTTTCATATCGGACGCATCCAGCCAGGTTGATTCTTCCCCCATGGAATTAAGATGCAAGACATACTCCCGGTTATGCCGATCTCCTTTTTCGCTAGCCGCCCCGTTGATTTTTCCGCAGGGATTGAAAACTTCCTGTGAAAAACCGTAGTCTTCAGCAGTTTTGGCGGCAAAGGCAATTGCATAGCGGTTTTGCATGGTTTGGCGAATGTCTCGTTCCACTGCACCGGCATAGCTGTCGCTACTGATGTCGTGCGGTAAATCAATCATGAAACCGGAATTGCGTCCGGAACTGCCCTCACCTATGCGGATGGAATCCAGCAAAACTATACTTTCTTTTTCCCGGAGTTGTGACAGCCTTCTTGCTGCAGACAACCCAGCGAACCCCCCACCAATTACCAGCCAGTCGGCAGTGAGGTCTTCTTCTAAAACATGTGTTGGTTCCGGTTCCGGTAGAATCGCATACCAACCGGAAAGACCAGGATTTCCTTGGCGGATGTTTTTGACCTGAATCTTCTGCGGCATTAGTATTCTGTCTAAAATTTTTAAAGGGAATCCGGTACAATTAAGTTTAGATTTAATTCAATTGCTGACGAGAATTTCGGAAATATCTTTTTTTAATGTAGCGATCACCCGTTCCAGTTTGCTTTTTTCGTCCTTAGTCAGCGGCTGAAGTGGCAGGCGGGGAGGTCCAGGATGGAGCCTCGTCAGCTCACAGCCATATTTGACGCTTTGAACAAACTTCCCTCCCTGCTCCAGAACACGCATTAGTGGAAGCAACGCCGTCATGATTCGACGCCCTTTTGCGTAGTCGCCTTCAAGCACACAGGCTTCATAAAGTGCGATGTGCTCTTTCGGTAAAAAGTTTGAACCGGCGCAAACCCAGCATATGGCTCCCCAGGCAAAAAACTCAAGCGCCTGATCGTCCATGCCGCAACACAGCCCGATGTTGGGATAGTAGTGCGCGAGCAGATGAACGCGGTTAATATCTCCGGAACTTTCCTTGATGCCGCAGAAATTGTTAGAGCGTCCCACACGATCCAGAAACTCCTCACCCATATGAGTCCCGGTACGGCCGGGATAGTTGTAAAGCATGATAGGCAGGTTTGCGGCTTGATCAATTTGAAGTGCGTGTATTGCGTTTTCTTCATCAGTCGGAACCGCATACGGAGGAGAATTGACCAGCAGGAAGTCCGCTCCTGCAGCTTTTGCAGCTTTTGCTAACATCACGCAATCTTCTGTACGTGTAGCTCCGGTTCCCACCATCAGCAAAACACGCTCATTGATGATTTCACGGGTGAAGTTCATCATCTCAATTCGTTCTTTGTTGGTCTGTGCGTAATACTCTCCAGTTGAGCCTCCTACTACAATGCAGTGAACTCCGGCGTCAATCAGGAACTCTGCTACTTCAGCAAAGGCCTCCTTGTCAATGGATCCGTCTTCTGTGTGCGGTGTGATGATCGGTGTGTAAATTCCTTCAAATTTCATTGGTTTCCTTAAATTTAGTGTATATTTTTTATGCCATGATCTTAAATAATATACTGTACAAGTATGCGATGTGGTTCAGAAGTCTTTCGTTGTTGTCTCAGTCCAGTTTCGATTCGTCTATTGTACAAAAAACTTCCAACATTAAAATTTTATATTTCCTCAAAAAAAGGATTCAAACCATAAAATATATTTTACCATTCAATACTTATCAAATGAAGAAAAATCTTTTTCCTAAAAATGAATTTAGTTTCTGGAAAAAAAGGCCAATCTGAGGACGAAGTGTGCGTACAATCAGGCGATCTGCTTTACCCGAGAAGCCATTACCCATTTCGAATTCGTACAGTAAGATGTACCCAGTGGTTTTAGGAGTGCGTCCCGAAAACGTTCATGCTACTCTAGGAGATCTAAAAGTAAGCACCACGCTTTGCGTGGACGCTCGGATCTCCAATGGAGAAAACTTTGGGCCCAACTTGATTGTCTTCTACGAATATCATGACACACAACTCATCGGACTGTTCTTGAAAATTTCTAAGAAACCCAGCAGCGGAGAACAAATCCGTATCTGGATGGATTGTGCAGGTCGTTCAATCTTCTGCCAATCTACCAGACAGCGGTTATGACCGAAGCAAAAACCCAACAGGTCCCCTGGGCAACACTGACACAGGAAGGGCACCTGTCTCGCATATTGCTGCTTTGTTTCGGGGTTTGGCTCTATGCAGCGGATTCCACTCTGGTGGCCACCGTGATGCCGGTTGCCGTGGAGGACATCGGCGGGATACCCTACCTGAGTTGGACATATTCGCTCTACCAACTCGGCTCCGTGGTGACTGGAGCCATCGTGGGCTTGATGGTACTCCGCACAGGAATTGCCAAGGCTCAAATTCTGGCCGGAGTTATCTATATCCTCGGCTGTACCCTCAGCGGATATGCTCCGGACATGCCCACCATGATCGTCGGCCGACTTTTGCAGGGCATGGGAGGAGGCGGATTGGTGTCAATTGCGTTCATCGGCGCATCAACACTGTTTCCGAAAAAATTGTGGGTACGGACTATTGCTGTGATTTCCGGGGTCTGGGGTGGGTCTTCCTTGTGCGGACCGTTGATCGGAGGGTATTTTGTGTCCGGTGGTAACTGGCGCGGAGCGTATTGGGCATTTGCGGCGCAGGGCCTGGTCGCTGTGCTGGTGGCTCCACCGCTTTTAAGAAGGCAGTTTCAAACACAAAAGGAACAGACACAGAGGATGCCCTTGGCACGGCTTTGCATTTTAAGCGTCGCGGTGCTGGCAATCTGTCAAGCTGGGGTGATGACTTCCACCGTGGTCGCAAGTGTCTTATGTGCCGGAGGTGTCCTTCTGCTACTGGCTTTTCTCAAGCTGGATGCGGAAAACGAGAACCGTATTTTTCCGCAAGGTGTCCTCAATCCCCGGACGGCCTCCGGATCCGGCCTGGTGATGATGTCGTCACTCTTCATGGCTACTATCGCACTGACGGTCTATGGCCCCCTCCTCATGTATATTATTTTTGGGGCAGAGCCTTTGGTAGCTGGTTATATCATTGCCTTGGAGTCACTGGGTTGGACAGTCGTGGCGATCAGCACGTCCGGAGTCAGTGTGCACGTAGAACCACGTCTGATCCGGCTGGGGTCGGTCTTGGTGAGCATTTCGATGGTGGGCTTGATCTATGCTATGCCTTCAGGTCCGCTTTGGTTGATCGCCCTGCTTTCGACCATAATGGGGATGGGCTATGGCATGTCTTGGAGCTTCGTGTCCAAGCGCATCATCGCCAACGTTTCGGAAGCGGAGCGTACCAAGGCATCAGCGTCCATTCCCACGTTCATGCGGGTGTCGATGGCGTTGGGATCGGCCCTCAGCGGCATCATTGCTAACTTCTCCGGATTTTCCGAAGACAGCAGCGTGGAAGTTGCGCAAAACGTTGCGTTCTGGTGTTTCGCCGCTTTTGTCCCTTTGATCATGGTCGGTCT
>CABXOR010000036.1 GCA_902513935.1 uncultured SAR324 cluster bacterium | reverse complement strand
TAATCTGATGCTTGTTCCACCAATGCAGGCAGGTGAATCTTTGCTTGGGGCCTGGTTTCGCAGGAAAGAGGTAGTATGTCAGGAAACTGAAATCAGGAAAAAAGCTGAGGATGTAATTTCCTTCCTGAATATGAAGCATATGGCTGGTGAACTGGCGGGGAACCTTTCCGGTGGTCAGAAAAAACTGCTTGAACTTGGGCGGACAATGATGGTTGAGCCAAAAGTTGTTGTGCTGGATGAAGTTGGTGCAGGTGTTAACCGGACACTACTCAGAGAAATTGGAGATGCAATTCTGAGTATGAACCGTGACCGCGGATATACTTTTTGTATGATTGAACATGACATGGATTTCATCAGTAGGCTCTGTGATCCTGTCGTGGTGATGGCAGAAGGCAAAATACTGGCTCATGGTAGTGCAGATGAAATTAAGACCAATGAGGACGTCATAGAAGCTTATTTGGGAACCGGACTCAAAAACAAAGGTGAGGTACTGGCCTGATGAGTTATTTGATTGGAGAAAAATTAACCGGTGGATATGGCGGGCCGGATATCATCAGGGAATGTACTGTTTCAGTTGACCAGGGACAGATTGTGGTAGTAGTCGGCCCTAATGGTGCAGGAAAATCAACAGCTATGAAAGCTTTGTTGGGTATGCTTGATCTGCGTGAAGGACGTGTAATGCTCGATGGTCAGGACATTTCTGCCCTGTCTCCACAGCAAAGAGTGGCTAAAGGCATGGCATTTGTGCCGCAAAACCAAAATGTATTTGTTACGATGACCGTTGAGGAAAACCTGGAAATGGGTGCTTATCTTCGCCGGGATGACATCACAGAAACTATGGAACAGGTTTTTGAATTATTTCCCGCATTGAAAACCAAACGCACGCAAATTGCCGGAGAACTTTCTGGAGGACAGCGACAGCAGGTTGCTGTCGGACGCGCTCTGATGACAAAGCCTACCGTTTTGATGCTGGATGAGCCTACTGCCGGAGTTTCACCAATTGTGATGGATGAACTCTTTGACCGTATTATTGAAATCAAGCGTACCGGAATCGCGATTCTGATGGTAGAGCAGAATGCCCGTCAAGCCCTGAATATTGCCGATCGTGGGTTTGTTCTGGTTACAGGTGAAAATAGATTTACTGACACCGGAGAGGCTTTGCTGGCCAATGAAGAGGTCCGGAAATCATTTTTGGGAGGATAAAAGTTGGAATATTCGACTGACTTGTTGAATGCACTTGTGTTGATTTCAAATTATGTTTTGATACCTGCAATATCTTATGGTTCTCAATTGGCGCTCGGAGCAGTTGGGGTCACACTTGTTTTCGGTATTTTGCGTTTTGCTAATTTCGCTCACGGTGAGATGATGGCTTTTGGCTGCATGGCCACCATTTTCATTACCTGGTGGTTCCAATCAATGGGTATTTCAAGCGGAGTTTTCCCAACCGCACTGCTTGCCCTGCCTTTTGCCATTCTCATCACGGTACTGCTTGCAGTTGCAATTGACCGTTCAATTTTTAGTTTTTACCGTATTCATAAAAGCAGACCTGTGACTTTTGTGGTGGCATCCGTCGGTGTGATGTTTATGCTGAACGGCTTGGTTCGGATCCTGATTGGTACAGACGAAATTATCTTCCGGGACGGTCAAAAATTTTTAATCAAAGCCGGTGTATTCAAAAAAATGACTGGATTGAGTGAAGGTCTGGCTCTCAAGCAAACTCAAGTTTTGACCTTTGTATTGGCGGTAATCGCAGTACTGGCACTTTTCTGGTTTTTGCAGCGGACACGTACTGGTAAAGCCATGCGGGCTTTTTCTGATAACGAAGACCTCGCATTGCTTTCCGGAATCAATCCGGAAAGGGTTGTACTGGTGACCTGGATTATTGCCGCAAGTCTGGCAACGTTAGCCGGGGTTCTTTATGGGCTCGATAAAAGTTTTAAACCAATGGTCTATTTCCATTTGCTACTGCCCATTTTTGCGGCAGCTATAGTCGGTGGAATAGGGCATCCGCTGGGAGCAATTCTTGGCGGATACATTGTGGCTTTTTCTGAAATTACTGCAACATATGCCTTTAAAAAGTTTATTAAATACCTTGCGCCAGGTGATTTTGTGCCTGATGGACTGGCGCAATTATTAACTACCGAATACAAATTTGCGGTATCTTTTTTCATTCTGGTGCTTGTGCTTCTGGTACGACCGACTGGAATATTACGCGGGAGGGTGCTGTGAGTAATAACAGACGTGCCGTAATCAGTTTTTCCATTATGGCCCTGATGATTGTAATTGTGGGTTTTGGACAATCATGGAACGTTGCACTTGCCATAGTTAATCTATGCCTGATTTCAGCTGTAATGTCAATGGGTCTCAACATGCAGTGGGGTTTTGCAGGCTTGTTTAATGCCGGAGTTATGGCTTCTACTGCAATCGGAGGTCTGACGGCATTGCTTATTTCGTATGCACCAGTCTCAAAAGCCTGGTCTGTCGGTGGTACTTCACTTTTTGCGGCACTGATTTCATTGTTGCTGACAATAGTTGCAGGGGTACTGGTATGGAAAAAAACAGCTAAAGGCAAAATAAGGTCATGGCGAATGACTGCAGTGGTGCTGATAGGTTATCTCTTCATGCGATTTTTCTATGAACAGGGTACTGCAGCAATTGAAGCTGTTGATCCTGCAAAAACAGGTTTTTTGGGAGGAATGGGGCTGCCGATTATTCTTTCATGGTTTGCAGGTGGACTGGCTGCAGCGGGTTTAGCCTGGCTCATTGGAAGAATTTCGCTTGGACTACGCTCTGATTATTTTGCAATTGCGACACTCGGCATTTCAGAAATCATGATTTCAATCCTCAAAAACGAGGACTGGCTGTCCCGTGGTGTAAAGAACGTGACCGGACTGAAACGTCCTGTGCCTTATGAGGTGGATCTTCAGCAGGCAGAATGGTTTATTAAGCTAGTGCATTGGTTTTACGGAACTGCTGAAGAAGGTAAATCTCTCAATGCAGACGTAATGCACGAGGCAATGCAGTTAAGCGCAGGCGTGTTTGTGAAACTTTGCTATTCAGCATTGTTTCTTGCGGTAGTGCTGATTATTTTGGGTCTGGCCACGCGTGCCCTGAATTCGCCCTGGGGGCGAATGATGCGTGCCATTCGTGACAATGAAACCGCTGCTGCAGCAATGGGGAAAGACGTAACTAGCAGGCATCGACAGGTCTTTATCATCGGTTCTGCAGTAATCGGAATATCCGGTGCAATGCTGACCACACTGGATGGACAGTTCACTCCGGGCAGCTATATACCCCTGCGTTTCACTTTCCTGATTTGGGTTATGGTGATTATCGGCGGTAGCGGGAATAATTTAGGCGCAATCATTGGTGCATTCATTACCTGGTTTGTCTGGATAGAAGCAGAACCTTCAGCGCTTTGGTTGGTGAGTCATATAAATGATTTTCTTGATGAATCCAATCCTTTGAGACGGCATCTGCAGGAAGTTGCCCCACATATGAGAATGGTGCTGATGGGCCTTATTCTGGTGCTGGTGCTGAGATTCAGGCCAAAAGGAATATTACCCGAAGAAGCTCCAGATCGTTATTGATACCGTCTTAATAAGTACTTAAGTCATATTTTTTATAACAATTATCATTCTAGTCGAAGACATGCGTAGACCCGGAATCATGAATACATGAAGCTCACAAAAAAATTAAATTTATCCAGAAAAAAATCATGGCAATAAACATAAACATAATTCGAGAACAGTTTCCGGCACTTGCAATAACAGATGAGGGTAAAGCGAGGGTTTACCTCGATAATCCGGGAGGAACACAAGTTCCGCGACAAGTTTTAGAGCGTATGGAACGATATCTGATTCACACCAATGCGAACCATGGAGGCCCTTTCAGGACTTCGATTGAGTCGGATTTGGTACTGGAAGAAGGACATCAGGCAATGGCGGATTTGCTAAATGCAAAATTTGCG
Organism: uncultured SAR324 cluster bacterium; assembly: GCA_902513935.1. The sequence continues at coordinate 16,035 of CABXOR010000036.1, read as the reverse complement.
GATGAAATTGTGTTTGGCGCGAATATGACAAGCTTGACCTTTGCAGTTTCAAGGTCTATTGGGCGTCTTTTCAAACGTGGAGACACTATATTGCTGACCAGAATGGATCATGACGGCAATGTTGGTCCATGGCTGCATCTGGCTGAGGATCTGGGTTTAAAAGTCAGGTGGCTGAATTTTGATTTGAAAACATATGAATATGATCTTGACGAAGCTGAAGCTTTACTCAAGGACGGTAAAGTAAAACTGGCTGCAATCAACTATGCCAGCAATTGTCTGGGCACAATTAATGACGTGAAAACAATCACAAAACTGGCCCATCAGTCCGACACTTTAGTTTTTGTAGATGCAGTACAGTACGTACCTCACGGGCCTACTGACGTTCAGAATATCGGTTGTGATTTTCTAGTCTGTTCACCCTATAAATTTTTCGGTCCGCACCAGGGGGTTTTGTGGGGGAAAGCAGAATTGCTATCTTCACTGGAGGCATATAAAGTAAGGCCTGCAGACAATACTGCACCAGGAAAATTTGAAACTGGAACCCAGTTGCATGAAGGCCAGGCAGGCACATTGGGCGTACTGGAATATCTGGAGTGGATCGGCAAAACAATGTCAACAGAATTTCAGACGAATTTCCCTGACTTCAGTGGCCGTCGAAAATATTTACACGCTGCAATGCTGGCTATCCAGGACTATGAAGAGACTCTAAGCAAAAGACTGATTTCCGGTCTGCAAAACTTGCCTGGAGTAAGTGTAAAGGGAATCAGCAATCTAAATGAATTCTCCCGCCGTGTTCCAACTGTTTCATTTACGGTCAAAAATCAAAATCCGGAAGAGATGGCGCAGAAATTGGCTGCAGAAAATATTTTCATCTGGCACGGGCACAACTATGCTCTGGAAGCAATTCGTCAAATGGATCTGGAAAAATCAGGAGGTGTTGTTAGAATAGGCCCGGTGCATTACAATACCATTGCTGAAATTGACCACACACTTGAGGTCTTGAAAACCTGCTGGTAAAGACTTATAGCCGTAGTAGTTTATTTCAACTGTATTAACCCTGTCTACAATTTGTCTTAATTTATTAATTGCAAAGTTCTTACTCAAATGCCGTCATTCCTGTGGAAACGCGTATGATCCGATGTGATTACTGAGCTAAATATGAGGCTCCTCGAGAATTAGTCCTATTCTTTTGTAGTATATTTTTCATCCAGGAGAGTCCACTCCTTAAAACCAATGATTTCTGCAGATTACAGCATGACATTTCTTGAAGATCCTCATCGTAGGAAGAACATCCTCAACGGCGAATGGGTGTTGGTTTCTCCGCAGCGTACCAATAGGCCCTGGAATGGGAGCGTACATTCTCCGGTAGCTAAACAACGCACCAGTTATGATCCGCAGTGTTACCTCTGTCCAGGAAACTCACGGGTAGAGGGAAAACAAAATCCTGACTACAAAGGGATTTTTGTTTTCGCCAATGATTTTCCGGCTTTGCTGCCTGATATAGAATTCAGTGAATCCGAATCACCACTTTTACAAGTTCAATCTGTTTCTGGCATTTGCCGTGTGCTTTGTTATTCGGAAAGGCATGACCTAACACTTCCGGAATTGGAGTTGGATGCAGTGGAAAGAGTGGTTGGGGTATGGTTGGAACAGGTTAAAGAATTGGGAGGAATCTTCAATTGGGTACAGATTTTTGAAAACAAGGGAGAAATGATGGGGTGCTCCAATCCACATCCACACGGTCAAATATGGGCTGGTAATTTTCTGCCCAACGAGATCTGTAGAGAAGATAGACAACAACGTGATTACTTCCAAACTCATGGAACTCAACTTTTAGCTGATTACCTTGAACTTGAAATAAGAAGCCGGGAGAGATTGGTTGAAATAAATGAACACTGGCTGGCTGTGGTCCCCTGGTGGGCAGTTTGGCCTTTCGAAACACTTATTTTACCAAAACGACAGGTGGCTTGTTTTTCAGGTATTACCGGAGTTGAACAGTCTGCGCTGGCAGAATTGTTGAAGAATCTACTGACGCGATACGACAATCTTTTTCAAACCAGTTTTCCTTATTCGATGGGATGGCACGGTGCTCCTTTTTCTTCGCTCTCAAAGGAGTCATGGACGCTACACGGGCACATCTTTCCTCCGTTATTGCGTTCAGCCAGTATCCGAAAATTCATGGTAGGTTACGAAATGCTTGCTGAAGCACAACGAGATTTGACTCCAGAACAAGCGGCCGGATGCCTCCGTGAATGTTCGACTCAGCATTATCTTAAGCGTACTCTATGAGCAAAATGGCTGTTCAAGTGCAACTAGCTTTTGAAGAACGTTTTGGTTCTGCTCCAGAGCATGTGATTCGGGCACCAGGAAGAGTCAATTTGATTGGTGAACATACTGATTACAGTGGAGGGTTTGTTTTGCCTGTTGCACTTGAACACGCTGTTTGGATAGCCCTTCGTCCTCGCCCGGGCCAACGTGTTGTACTGCATTCTTTGGATTTTTCTGAAACAGCGGAACTTGATCTTTCGGAACCGCAAAAACAAGAAAAAGGCTGGCAGGAGTACCTTAAGGGGGTCACCAAGGTCCTGCAGGAAGCAGGATGGAAACTAACTGGTTGGGAAGGAGTGATGATGGGAGATATTCCACAGGGAGCCGGACTTTCCTCTTCTGCAGCACTTGAGATGGCCTGTCTTAGAGCTTTTGCAGAAGCTTCCGGAAAATCGTGGCAGCCCCAAATTGCGGCAAAAATGGCACAACAGGCAGAAATTGAATGGGTTGGAATTAGCTGCGGTATTATGGATCAACTGATTTCCGCATGTGGTGTTGCTGGACATGCACTTTTTATTGATTGCCGTAATTTGGAAATGAAACCGGTAAAGCTGCCGGAAGGAATACGAGTTATGATTCTCGATACTATGACACGACGTGGCCTGGTTGACTCGCTGTATAACGAACGACACAGTCAATGCCTTCAAGCTGCCGAAATCTTGGGAAAATCTATCCTGAGAGAAGTGTCTCTTACAGAACTGCAATCTCAATCGTCAAAGCTAAGTCCTTTACTCTATCGCCGGGCTGGACATGTTATCAGCGAAAATCAGCGTGTCAACCAAGCTGTAGGAGCAATGCGTAGCAATGATCTCAAATTATTTGGTCAACTGATGCAACAGTCACATGTTAGTTTGCGTGATAACTTTGAAGTGTCCAATTCCGTTTTGAATACAATGGTGGAATGCGCTCTCTCTGCTCCAGGATGTTTGGGTGCAAGAATGACAGGTGCGGGCTTTGGAGGCTGTGCTGTTGCAATTGTTAAAACAGAACTTGAAATAAAATTTTATAACTCGGTTAAGGACTGCTACCGAAAAAAAACAAGTTTAAATCCGAAAATTATTTCCTGTAATCCTGCCAAAGGTGTGACTAGATTAGCACCTCTTGCCTAATAATTATCAATGTTCAAAATTCTACCAATTCTAAGGTAAATTTTTTGCTGAAGTTTTGGGGTAAGAAAATAATTTAATCTTATAAATTAAAGTGTATTTAATTGATTTACTGGAATAGTTTAGCTATCATTTACGTATGTATTTTTAGGTATTTCATCACATTTGTTTTTGGCTCTCTCCGCAAAGTGTCACATTGAGTGCTTAATTCACGCTCTCAATATAATTTAAAATATATAATTTTGCTTAAATGACAGAATCAACGCCTGTTTCGGTTAATACTGCCGTTCCTATGTGGAATCTTTTCCGTTATCTGCGTCCGCATTGGCAGTTTTTTTCGTGGTCTTGTTTTTCCAGTATATTGAATAAGGTTCTTGACCTGATGCCGCCAGTACTGGTGGGCTGGGTGATTGACTCCGTCAGGCGTGAGCCTCCGGAGTGGATTGCGAATTTACTTGGAACTATAGACCCCTGGAGGTTGGCGGTATTCCTGGCAGTGCTTGGGGTAGTAATTTTTTTCTTTGAAAGTCTTTTCGAGTGGGCCTATCAGTACGGATTCATGAATCTTGCCCAGCGTGTACAGCATCAGTTGCGCACAGATTCCTATAATCACTTGCAGACGCGTGAGATTGAGTTTTTCGAGAACCACCGAATGGGTGAGACGATGGCGATGCTGAACGATGATGTGAACCAGATTGAGCGTTTCCTTAACATCGGCTTTAACGAAATCCTCCAATTGCTTGTACTTTTCATTTTTGCCGGCAGTGTAATGTTTGGAGTTTCATGGGAATTGGCCATGGTGGGGCTGTTGCCGCTGCCTATTGTACTTTGGGGTAGTCTGCTGTATCAGCGCTTAGTTTCACCACGCTACCGGAAGGTACGTGAAGCCGTTGGGGCCCTTAGCAGCCGTCTTGAAAATAATATTGCCGGTATTCTGGTCATCAAGAGTTTCACTGCAGAAAAATTTGAATCCGGACGTGTGGCTGATGCTTCACAACAATATAAGCAAGCAAACTATCAGGCGATCAAGCTCAGTGCGCTTTATGTGCCACTTATTCGAATGGCGATTGCAATTGGTTTTGGTGGTGTACTTTTACTGGGGAGTTACTGGGTGCTGGAAGATAAAGGGCTGTTGACAGTTGGCGAACTAGTTTTCTTTTCGATGATGATTCAGCGGTTGCTCTGGCCGTTAACCCGGATGGGAGTTACACTTGACGAATATGAACGTGCCAAGGCCAGTGCACGCCGGACATTCGGTCTGCTCCATACTCCCAGTAAAATAGTAAGTCCGGTAAAAACGAAAATACTGGAGCATCCTGTTCAGGGAAGAATTGAACTCTGCAATGTGGGTTTTTGCTATCAGCGGGGTGGTGAAGTTTTAAAGGGCTTTGATTTAACCGTAAATCCAGGTGAAATGATTGGCATTGCCGGAGTCACCGGTGCCGGAAAATCCACCTTAATTAAGCTGCTTTTGAGGCTTTACGATCCCACAGAAGGACAGGTACTGCTGGATGGAATTGATCTGCGGGAATTGGAACTGTCAGAACTCCGTAAACAAATTGCTCTTGTAAGTCAGGAAGTCTATCTTTTTCACGGATCTATTGCTGAAAATATCGCTTACGGTCCGGAAAAACTGGACATTCAAGAAGTTGAAGCTGCTTCACGGTCAGCGCAACTCCACGATTTTGTACAGACACTTCCTGAAGGCTATCAGACTATTGTCGGAGAAAGGGGGATCCTCCTTTCAGGAGGACAGCGTCAACGTCTCAGTATTGCCCGTGCAGTGCTTAAAAACTCACCTGTGATGGTATTTGACGAGGCGACGAGTTCTGTTGATACGGAAACCGAGCGGGCAATTCAAGCTAATCTTGCAGGAATCACAAGGGGAAAAACTGCACTGGTCATTGCACACAGGCTTTCTACGATCAGACATGCAGACCGGATACTTGTGATGAGTGACGGTCAGGTTGTAGAGGAAGGACATCACGATGAACTGATTTTAATAAACGGAACTTACGCAGACCTTTGGCACATACAGTCCGGAGATTTTGGTAGGCATTCATTCTCTGAGCATATTCCCTCCTGAACGAATCGGATTCCTGAATCTTGTAAGTCCACAATAGTTGGGCATCTTTCATGCGATTCTTTGATGTCCGCCACTTTTTATTTCTTAACTTTTTTTAAATATCCTATTAGCATTATTCCCCTGAATTTACAGTTGCATGATGTCAGCAAGTCCTAGTTAATCAGCATCATGCGATTATTTTAGTAATGAAGGTTTGCGGGCAAACCTTCTTGAAGAAGAGGTAATTATGAGTTACAGAATAACAGACATCAATTTTGATCCAAGCCGACGAGACGAGTTTTTGGCCTTTACTTATAGTCAAAGGGAAAAAATTCAGGCTGTTAATGGCCTTAAAATGGTACATGTCGCTGAAGTGGTGAAGGTCAATCTGTTATCATTGCACGTTACGACAGTGAGGAAAGTACTGTTGCTGCAACAGAAACTATCCAAGGTGTTTTGGGCGGGATTGCTGAGTTCATGACTGCTCCACCAAATCGAAGAGGCGGTCCGATAATGTGGGATATCTAAGCTGAAAAGCGTGGTTGATTATTTCACTTCGCCCACTAGGATCGTCTTAATTCAAAAAAGAAAGGCCACAGACAATCCGGCCTTAGGATAGGCTTTGGAAGAAGTATCCAGGCTGCCGGATTCAGAATATTTTCTGGTACTCGATTCCAGTGAAAAATATCCTCTTAGCTTGAGTTCTGCGTCCAGGGAATAGTCCAAGAAGAGCGAATTGGTCAGGGACTTACTGGAATAACGGAATTCTCCTTGACTCTCTCCAGGCGCATTCTCCCGTTTAAATTGAAGTGATTTATGAATGAGAGAAAAAATCGGTGAAAAAAACTTAAAATTATATAATTCAAGATTTAATCTATAAAAATTTAATTTAGTATTAAAATTCTGAATAGAAAGAAGACTTTCGTTATAAGATTCAATAGCAGCTTCTTCAAACTTATTTTTTGCCCCGTCCAATGGAACTGGTTCTGGTTTTTTATCAATACCAAATCCCTGAAAAAATTCTATCCGGAAAAATCGGTTATGGTAAAAAATTCCATTCTTGCTCATTTCAATATCATCCTTATGGAATAGGGAATCATGTTTGATGGCATAATAGACAGTATTCATTATTGATACATCCACAGACCATTCTCCGTAATCAAAACCTCCTGAAATTGAGTGGATTTCGTTTTCCCGATCATCATAAGATTCCATCTCATCAGCAGACCATTTGTATTTTTCCTGCCCGATATTAAAACGTGAAATGTCCACCATGATGGAAAAATGAACATAGCTTGATTTCATTTGGTAGGAAGCCTGAAACTGTGGTTCTTCGTGGATTCCGAAATTCATCGGGGCAACTCCGGTAACGAATACCCGTTGAAATCCAAAGGGTCCCTCTGTCAGCTCACTCCTGATAAAGGGAATAAAATTATTGTTTCTATTTTTTGATGAACCATAACGGTTGCCCAGGTTGACCCACATTCCAAGAGATGTGTCATTACCGAAAAGCTTTGGGACAGGATAAAATCGTTTATTTTCATCATATTTTTTTAGCCGTTCATAGCCTTTCTTCAATCGGTCCAGCTCATTTTTGATCAGAAGAGGTTCCGACAGCAGGTATTGAGGAAATATTCTGGGCTTCAACTCATTTGCAGTCCCAATGCCCTCTGTTCCTGTTTTGCACTCCATGAAAGGGTAGGGATGAACAAATTCATATGGTGATGAAAGTGATGGTTCTGAACTAATACTTTGACTAAGAGGAGTAATCTCAATATCCCAGATATCTTCTAAATCTACTACAGTTGGAGTCCCAGTTGTTGAAAGGAAAGAGAATTGATCTTCGGAGTGATCAATCATCCAGCCTTTTACCAGGTCAAACACTTCCCCTTCATACAAAGTTTTGATACTAATAACTATTGAATCTTTTGCTGCCACATTTTTAGGAATACGGATATTTCCTATTGGATAGTAAGCGATGTAGATGATGTCGAAACGTGGTATGTCCCGTATGTCTCCTTCCAGGGTCAATAATTGAATCTTATTTTCATCAACACTGATGATAACTCCATTCTCCCTCATGCAGGCAGAAAAATAGACTGATGAGATATTGATGCAGTAAACCTGCTGTGCGGTCATTAATAAAACTGACAGTAAGAAAAACTTTTTGCAGACGCTAGAGAAAAAATTCAATCGCGACTGCAAATGAAGCTTTTTTATTAGAAGATTCATTATTATCCTTAGCTGCTTGGGAATGATAGTTTCTGATGAAATAGTTAAGGTTATATTTTAGAGAAACGTAATCTTCAAAGACTTGTTTGAGTTTCAGGGATGTAATCAGTTGATCGAATTTCAACTGATAGTTTTCTTCGGATAATTTTTCGTCGTACTGGCCCGCGAAATACACTTCACTGACTCCAAAATGAATGTCTTCGAATAATTCATGAACATAATTTAGTCTCAGGTACTGGGAATTCAAATCAAATGATTCCAACTGGTTTATCAAATTTGTGGATTGTTGCGTGATACTGACTTCGTTGACCATTTCTTCAGCTCTAATAAGTTTTATATTGGTTTCGGATGGATGGCTCGATTTGAGTCTCATCGAGGAAAGTATGACCTGGGCTTCTGTTCTTTCAGTTGTGTATTTAATACTTGCAACTGGTTTTGACTCCTCAGAAAGAAGTTCACGGAATATATTGTTGCCCTGAATGGCAATGATTGGATAATATAATCCTCCAGAAACCGAATAACTTCCCATGTCAAATCCTGTTATTGCAATTTGATTGAACTGGGATAGAGCCAGTGCTTCTTGGGAATCATATGTTGAAAAATAATCATTGAATACAGCCCTTCGCTTGATGATGTAATCGCTTCCATAGGAAAAGGCCCAAAGATTTGCAGCAAAAGAAAGAGACAGGAAATGATATTTACCAGAGAATTGTGCAGCCAACACTGGTTCAACATTCGGAAGCAGAGAAACATCACTGGCCCCTATATTCACTGTCCCTTGCGGTCCAAAATTTCTGCCGGTTGACCATTGAAAGTGCAGAGGGACTCCTATCGGGATTTCAGCCTTGTAATCATCTCTTTCTATAATGAAACCAATTTTGGTTTGGCGGTCATAAAGATATGGTCGAGCATAAAAATAGGTTCTGCTTTGAAAACGGTTCAACTGGTGGAAACCTTTCTGAAAAACCGAAAGAAATTTTGAAATACTGATTTTATCGCTCAGCATTCTGGTTGGTTGAACGGTGTCAGTAGTCTTTTCATTGGTAATTTGACATTCCGGCATATTACTGCCAAAACCGAATTTGTAGGGTGTATGCTGAATCAATATTTCTGAAGCGTAAATGATAGATTCAACTGATTCAAAACCTTTCAACTGGTCAATATTGACCAGATGGGTTTTACCGTTTATGTCGTAAAAAACGATCAACTCTTCAAAAAACCGAATAGGCCAGCCTATGAAACTGAAATCCGGTTTTCCCTGAACTGTTACTTTTCTTGGAGAAACTTTTAGATTGTTTAGAAAGTCAATTCGTGGGATGGGGTTTTCTACGGTGTTGAAAATCAGAACACTTTCTATTTCTTTTTTTGGTAGAACTCGAAAAGAACCATTCTTATCAAGTAATTGAATTTCATTCTCATCAACATCAAAGATCAGGCCGGTATAGGAGAGGCATTTTTTATAGATAATAGAGTAAATTTCTGAAGCATGAGGGGTAGACTCAAAAAACATTATTAAAACAAAAGTGCACAGAAAATAACTAAAATGTTTCATTACAAAATTGTTTTGTTTAAAAGTACAATTATATTTATCATGGATTATCAATTATTTTAAAAAGACTAATGCCTCTGGGAACCAAATCCCGACAATAATCGTATTTACCATTCTTGAATGAGCCGCATAAAAATATCGTCCTATTATGGAAGGCTATTACGGTTACCGCTTAAGACATTAAAAGAAAGGCAATCGTTTCCCGACAATAGCTGAAAGTCAAGTAAGCAGCTCCACCAGTGGCGTTAGTAAACCACATATTCTGATTATTTTCAAAAGAATGATGGTTCACTACTGTATTTTACCCAGAGCGACAACTGAGCTGGGTGCAATTGGATGCGTTGTTGAATAAATGAGCATACTTTTAGAAGCTTATTTAAATCTCTTGCTGAAGCCATAGATCATCTAATATAAAGTAGTTGATTTGTATTTATAGTGCTACTTTTAACTATCTCAATACAACTGTCACATCCATTGAATCATAATATAAATAAAGAAAATACATTTGAGTTCTCTGCTTCCAGCAAGTTTTTGATGCTGACTGCCTGCATGCTATTGCTGCTGTCCTTTGGCTTTCGTTCCGGATTTGGTTTATTTGTGAAGCCAGTCACAGAAGCAAATGGCTGGGGACGTGAGGTCATATCTTTTGCCCTGGCCATTCAGAATTTAAGCTGGGGAGTTTTTGCTGCTGTTTCTGGCGGTCTTGCAGACCGTTTTGGTAATGTAAAGGTTGTGATTGGAGGCACGATTTTTTATGCTGCAGGAATATGGCTGATGGCAGGTGTAGATAGTGTATGGTTGCTGCATACGTCTGTCGGGCTTTTTGTTGGTGCAGGAGTTGCGGGAACATCTTTTGGAATAATATTGCCTGCAATGGTAAGGGCTGTACCAGAGAATCAGAGACAATGGGCTCTAGGGGTTGGTACTGCAGCAGGTTCTATGGGACAATTTGCAGTTGTTCCAATCGTACAACAGTTGATGGATACTTATGGCTGGATTTCTGCTTTAAATATTTTGGCGGTTTCAGCCCTTGGTATGGCTTTACTGGCCATTCCACTTGCTCCTTACTCAGGCAAAGCAGTCAATGAAAAAAATCATTTTGAGCAAAATATGTTAGCTGCTCTTAAGGAAGCACTGAAACATCGTTCATACTTGTTGTTGGTGAGTGGTTTTTTTGTGTGTGGATTTCATGTGGCTTTTATAACTGCGCACATGCCCGCTTTTCTTTCAGACGTCGGATTTGTTCCTAAAGTTGGAGCATGGAGTGTTTCAATTATAGGTTTATGTAATATTTTTGGAGCCTATATTTCCGGCTCTATTTCAAACAGGCTGTCCAAAAGATATTTGCTATGTTTTATCTATTTGGGACGTTCTGTCGCGATCAGTTTGTTTATGCTTATTCCCTTTTCCTTGACTACTGTAGTTATTTTCAGTGGAGTTATGGGATTCTTATGGTTGGCTACAATTCCTCCTACTTCCGGCCTAGTTGCAATTATGTTTGGTACAAGGTATATGGCCTTACTGTATGGAATTGTTTTCCTGGGACATCAATTAGGAAGTTTCAGCGGGGTATGGCTGGGTGGATGGCTTTATGACCACAGAGGTAGCTATGATATGGTCTGGTGGTTAGGAGTCGCTTTGGGTATACTTGCAGCACTTGTACACTGGCCAATTAAGGAGCGGCCTGTAACACGTCTTGAGGTACCTTTGAATAAGGATTAGGAGTAACATTTCGTACTGTAAATTCCTTGTGATCAATGATTGTTTCATCCAACACTGATTCAAAAATAATTCAAAGGATTTAGCGATGGATTTACGTTCCATAATGATGGGAGTTAGTTTCTCTATTATTTGGTCGAGTGCATTCACTTCTGCCAGGATCCTTGTGACTGCAGCCTCACCGCTAATGGTGCTTTCACTGCGTTTTTTTATTTCCGGACTACTGGGAATTGCCCTGGCCTATACGCTCGGGCAGAAAATTCAGTTGAACAGGGGAGAGTGGTCAGTGGTGGTGATAATCGGTATCTGCCAGAATGCCCTCTACCTCGCCCTTAATTTCATTGCGATGCAGTGGATTGAAGCCGGTTTGGCAGCCATCATTGCCAGTCTGCTTCCATTAATAGTTGCTGTCGTCAGCTGGTTATTTCTTGGAGAAAAAACCAGGTTTACTGGAATACTGGGACTAGTAGCCGGTTTTTGTGGTGTGCTGGTCATCATGCTGGACAAGTTGAGCGGTAGCAGCGCTTCTTTGGGCATGACACTTTGCCTAATAGGTCTTGCGGGACTGGCTGCTGCAACTTTGTATGTCGGCCGGATGATGAGTCGCAATAAAAATGTTCTCATGATTGTCGGGCTTCAGATGATTGTTGGCTGTATCATACTGTTTCCTTTCTCACTGTTTTTTGAGAATTGGAACATTGAATGGAGTACAAGTTTTATACTTGCTTTTTTATATACAACTCTTGTCCCAGGACTGCTGGGAACACTTATTTGGTTTTATCTGGTGAGAAGAGTAGGACCCGTTAGAGCTGCAACCTTTCATTTCCTAAATCCATTTTTTGGGGTACTGGTTGCCGCACTTATTCTGTCGGAACCGTTGTCCGTAAGGGACGGCATTGGTGTAACCATCGTCATGGCAGGGATCCTGTTGGTGCAAATGAGTCGAAGGCAGATAGCAAATTCTGATTAACTGTGCAAATGGTGTTGATGCGACAATGTTCCGATAATATGTGTGTGTGTGAATCTTCTGTTATTATCGGCTTGTCTGCTGGCAGTGACTTTCTAGAATATTTGTAAAGCAAATTATGAATGACTTTGGCCTGGTGGGGGAATTGGAATGTATCTGGGAAGTACAAGCGATTTGTGGTGAAGGTCCGTTGTGGATCAAAGCCGATCAGTCTCTTTACTTTGTGGATATTGATGGCCAAAAACTACACTGTTACGAGGAAACATCAAACGCTCGGCGCAGTTTGGAACTTGAGGAAAAAACTGGCTGGGTATTACCTCGTCGCAACCATAAAGAATTTGTTGCCGGTTGTGAGTCCGGGGTTTATTTCATGGATAAGAGTTCCGGAAAGATGACATTTGCAATGAACCCTGATCCGGAACAAGAAGAAAATCGTTTCAACGACGGTAAATGCGACCGGGAGGGCAGAATTTGGGCGGGTCGTTCACATGATCCTGAAACAAGTGCGACGGGCTACCTTTATCGGATTGATCCTGACCTCAGTCACTCCAGGTGGGACGGACCATATATTTGCCCCAATGGTCCTGCAATCAGTCCGGATGACAGCACCCTTTACCATGTTGACACTTTCGGAGGAACAGTTTGGGCTTTTGACAAGCATCCGGACGGCACAATATCCAATCGCAGGGAATTTGCAAGACTGGATTCTAATAAAGAAGGATTTCCGGATGGCCTAACAGTTGACAATGAAAACCGGGTCTGGCTTGCACACTGGGGAGGCTCGCGTATCACCTGTTTCAGTCAACAAGGAGAGCGTCTTGGTTCCGTTGAACTTCCGGTTCCGCAAGTTACCAGCTGTACTTTTGGAGGTCCGGATTTAAGCGTCCTCTATATAACAACTGCAGCCCGCAACCTGGACCTTGTTAAGTATCCTCTGGCCGGCGCTGTTTTCAGGGTGCCGACAAAGACTACCGGGTGTGCCTCTCACGCTTTTGCCGGATAGTCGAAGATAGTCACGTTTCGCATTTTTGTGGAAGCTAGTTTTTAATACGACTTCAATGGGAGTGACGAGGTATAGTGTTCCTGATTTTTCTGTACTTGGCTGCCAGTTCTATGATCCCGCCGCTGGAAAGCTGTCCCACAGTATTACGGTAGATTTCTTGCCAGGGAGTCTGGTTTTCAATCATATCAGTTTTCAGTTGACCGCGACGTTTCTGGAGCTCAGATTCGTCAAGCATTACATCCAATGAACCTTGATTCAGGTCAATTCGCAGCATGTCACCTGTTTTCAGTAGGGCCAATCCTCCTCCTACTGCTGACTCAGGCGAAGCATTGAGGATAGAAGGACTGGCGGATGTTCCGCTTTGTCGCCCATCACCAAGAGTAGGCAGTTCAAGAATTCCTTCCCGGATCAACCTGTCTGGAGGTTGCATATTGACGACCTCTGCTGATCCAGGATAACCTACTGGACCACATCCGCGGATCACAAGTATACAGTCAACGTCAATGTTCAGTTGTGGATCGTTTATCCGGGAGTGATAGTCTTCCGGGCCTTCAAAAACAATGGCACGTGTCTCAAAGATGTTCAAGCTGCCTGGTTTGTCAAGGTATTGAGAGCGAAAACTATTACTGATTACAGAAGTTTTCATCACTGCAGCGTCGGAAATATTTCCCTTGAGAACAATGAATCCCGCGTTTTCAAGCATCGGTTTAAGAAAGGTACGAATCACTTCAGTATCCTTTGTAGTGGTATCTGCATAATTGTCTGCAACAGTTCTCCCATTGACAGTGAGTGAGTGGTTGTTTAGCTTTCCGGCCTTGAGCAGGGCGTTCATTACTGCGGGAACCCCACCTGCACGGTGGAAATCCTCTCCAAGGTATTTGCCTGCCGGTTGCAGGTTTACCAGCATCGGTATTTCAAGCCCAATCTTCTCCCAGTCCTCTATCTTCAGTTCTACACCGACGTGCCGAGCAATAGCATTGATATGGATCGGAGCATTAGTGGAACCGCCGATAGCTGAATTCAAAACAATTGAATTTTCAAAAGCTTCTCGTGTTAGTATTTTAGACGGTGTAAGGTCTTCTTTTACCATATCTACTATGCGTAGTCCTGTCCGGTATGAAATTTCTCCCCTTTCACTGAGAGGAGCTGGAATAGCTGCGCAGCCGGGCAGAGACATACCGAGTCCTTCTGCAAGGGAATTCATCGTGGTTGCTGTACCCATGGTATTACAGTGGCCCGGAGAAGTAGTGGCATCAACAACAAGCTGAATGAATTCTTCCTCGTCAATGTCACCTGCTGCTAGCAGTTTTCTTGCTTTCCATTTAATGGTACCTGATCCAGCTCTTTCACCCTTCCAGTATCCGTTCATCATTGGTCCGGATGAAAGGCAGATCGCGGGGATATCAACTGTTGCTGCTGCCATCAGCAGTGCCGGTGTTGTTTTATCACACCCTATGGTAAGCACTACACCGTCGATAGGATATCCGAAAAGGACCTCAACTAACCCTAAGTATTGGAGGTTGCGGTCTAATGCAGCTGTTGGACGTTTGCCGGTTTCCTGGATAGGATGTACAGGGAACTCCATGGGAATGCCACCGTTTTCTCTTATACCGTCACGAACACGGTGAACGAGGTTCATGTGGATCCTGTTGCACGGTACTAGGTCACTACCGGTTTGTGCAATACCGATAATTGGTTTGCCTGAGCGGAGTTCTGCCGCACTGATTCCATAATTTGTATAGCGTTCAACATATCCAGCTGTTTCGCTCGGATCACCATTAATGTCAAACCACTCTCGACTTCTAAGTTTGGGTGTTGTATTCTCGCTCACGTTTTTATCCTCTTGATTAAATTTAACTAATTGAAATAATATCCTGTTGCTACTATTATATGATCTAAAGTCATGCGCCTATTCCAGCATCCATGAAATAATTCCGGCGTGTGCACATACGGCCTGCGTCAGAAGCAAGAAACAAGGCCAGTTGGGCGATGTCTTCCGGAAGAATCTTGCCCGGCATACACTGTTTCTCGTTCATGAATTGCTCGTATTCCGGAGTCAAATGATCCCGGATCTGTCTGGTGGTCCATACCTGTCCGGGAATGATACAGTTCACGCGGATATGTTCCTTACCATAGGCACGGGCGAGACTTTGTGTAAGGCCTTCGATGGCAGCTTTGGAGGAGGTATAAGCCGGCATAAATTCCATCGCCATGTGCCAGCTGATAGAACCCATGTTGATAATAGCCCCTCCTCCGGCCTTGGCCATTTCAGGCTTAACGGCCTGTGCTGTAAAGAAATGGTGACTTAAATTCACTCGCAACTGTTTTTCCCAGTATTCTGGTGTGACATCTTCCGGTTCATGCCGCTCATCGTTTGCTGCGTTGTTGATTAGTATCCGGACTGCTCCCAGTTTATTTTCTACTTCTACCACTGCTTTTTTCAAGGCAGTGATGTCTGTGACGTCGCAATTCACAAAAAGCGGCTCTTGATTTACGGTCGACAGTTTCCGGACAAGTTCTAAAGAGACTTCTTCCTGAATGTCAAGAAAAGCCACTTGACTTCCCTGTCCTACAAAGGCCTCTACGAAAGCTGCACCAATTCCTGATCCTCCTCCAGTGATCAGAACCGTTCGCTCTTTCAAATCTGGATAATGTGGATAATTGAATGTACCCATGTATTTTTTATAAATTTAATTTTGAGGAAAGTCTGAATTACTAAAATGGAGACTTCTGCTGATCTTAAATTTAAGTTGATTCTAAGTTCTATTTTTCTTCAGTGCAAGCCCTAACTTGCCTTGTAAAAGCCCATTTGCCGCCTACCTAATTCTGTCAAGTCCTCCAGTGAGGCACGATTTGTATAGGCAAGCTCATAATCTTCTGGAGCAAAATCAGGAGCACTTCGTCCTTCCAGAAACGGTTGTGTCTGGCGTTCCAGGTAACGCACGTTCCTGTCACACCACGGTGCAGAGCCGATGTAAAGTACACTGCTTACATTGGAACCCTGATGTTCGTGTTCCACAGCATGGATCATATCTGGGTGCCACCATACCGTATCGCCCGGATTTA